>NZ_CAJXGF010000160.1 GCF_913053745.1 uncultured Nitratireductor sp. | reverse complement strand
AGATCGATCCTTCGAGCGCGTAGGTCGTGGTGCCATTCAAACGGTAGGCGATGGTCGTAAGCAGCCTGTTTTGCGAGGCGACCATCGTTTCGCCCGTGTTCAGCACCGCAAAGCACCCCGTCCCATAAGTTGCCTTCAGCATGCCCGGTTCGAAGCACGCCTGGCCGATCACGGCGGCTTGCTGGTCGCCGGCAACGCCCAGTATCGGGATGGCAGCGCCGAAAAGCGACTTCTCGGTCACCCCGAAATCGTCAGCACTGTCCTTCACCTCCGGCAGCAGTGCCTTTGGCACGCGAAGAATGCTGAGCAGGTCGTCGTCCCAGGAGTTGGTCTCGATACTGAAAAGAAGCGTGCGCGAGGCGTTGGTCGCGTCCGTTACATGCGCCTTGCCACCCGTCAGCCGCCAGATCAGGAACGTATCGATGGTTCCGGCAAGGAGTTCTCCTTTCTCAGCCCTCGCGCGCGCGCCTTCGACCTCATCGAGTATCCAGGCAAGCTTGGTTCCGGAGAAATAGGGATCGAGCAGAAGGCCCGTCCTGGCAGTGAATATCTCCTCGACCCCCTCCGCCTTCAGCTTCTCGCAGAGCGGCGCGGTACGACGATCCTGCCAGACGATGGCGTTGTGGATTGGTTTGCCGGTATCGCGCTCCCACACCACGATCGTCTCGCGCTGATTGGTGATGCCGATGGCGGCGATGTCTTCAGCGTTGCAATTCGCCTTGCGCAATGCGCTGCGCACGGTGGATATCACGCCTTTCCAAATGTCTTCGGGATCGTGCTCGACCCAACCCGAATTCGGATAATGCTGCGGAAATTCCTTCTGCCCTGTCGCCACTGCTTTCATGGCCGCGTCAAAAACGATGGACCTGCTGGATGTTGTGCCTTGGTCTATCGCCAATACATAGCCGCTCATAAGTCCTCCGGGTCGATCTGCAAGTCTTTGAAAAGCGGGGAGCCGGCCAAGCCGCCTCCCCGCGCTATTGTCATGTCAATCGGGCTGGCTGCAACCCGCGCTACTGCCAGCGCTTGACGATCTCCTCATAGACGATGGTTTCGCCCTGAGGTTTCTCGTTATCGAGCTTGGCCTTGGCGCCGCCCTTGCCGATCCATTCGGAAGGATCTTTTTCTTCATTGAGGCGCGGCCCGCATCCACCATAAACGTCGGCGCTCTCGTCCGCCGCTTGCATGCGCGCCATGGTGACATCCATTTCACCGGCCAGACGATCCATCGCTTCCTGCGGCGTAAAGGCACCAGAGTTCACATCGCCGATCTGCTGCCACCAAATCTGTGCCAGCTTCGGATAATCCGGCACGTTAACGCCAGTGTCCGTCCACAGGATCCGATCCGGGGAGCGGTAGAACTCAACCAGACCGCCGAGCTTCGGAGACCGCTCGGAAAAGGATTCATGATTCACAGTCGAATCGCGGATGATGGTCAAACCGACATGGCTCTTCTTTACGTCGACCGTCTTCGAGGTGACGAATTGAGCATAGAGCCAAGCCGCCTTGCGCCGGTCCACCGGGGTCGACTGAAAGAGGGTCCAGGCACCGACGTCCTGGTAACCCAGCTTCATACCCTCTTCCCAGTAGGGACCGTGCGGCGAAGGCGCCATTTTCCAGAGCGGATTGCCCTCGTCATCGACGGTGTTGTTGCCCTCGTCTTTGGCTTTCACCATATCGGCGGTAAAGGCCGTGTACCAAAATATCTGCTGGGCCACATTGCCCTGGCTCAAAGCCGGCAAAGACTGGTAAAAATCGAGGTCGGCGGCACCGGGCGGCGCGTATTGACGTAGCCATTCATCCCATTTGCGAATTGCATAAACTGCGGCCGGCCCGTTGGTGGCACCACCGCGGCTCACCGAGGCGCCGGCGGGGTTGCACGAGCCTTCTTCCATACGAATGCCCCATTCGTCGATGGGGCGACCATTGGGCAACCCCTTCGAGCCGGCACCGGCCATGGACAACCATGCATCCGTCATGCGCCAACCGAGATCCGGTGCGCGCTTGCCGTAATCCATGTGGCCGTATACGCGAACTCCGTCGATCTCCTTTACGTCGTTTGTGAAAAAATCGGCAATGTCCTCATAAGCCGACCAATTTACCGGTACGCCAAGCTCATATCCGTATTTCTCCTTGAATTGTTCTTTTATTTCAGGGCGATCAAACCAATCTTTCCTAAACCAGTAGAGATTAGCGAACTGCTGATCCGGCAGTTGCCAGACCTTCCCGTCAGGGCCGGTAGCCGAGGCGATGCCGATAAAATCTTCCAGGTCGAGTGTCGGCGACGTCACGTCGGCGCCCTCGCCTTCCATCCAATCGCTGAGATTGACCGCGCTCTGCAAGCGTGAGTGGGTTCCCACGAGGTCGGCATCGTTGACATAGGCATCATACAGATTGCGGTTGGTCTGCATCTGCGTCTGGACAGCTTGAACCACCTCACCCTCGCCCAAAAGCTGATGGTTCACCTTGATCCCGGTGATTTCTTCGAACGCCTTGGTCAAGACCTCCGATTCATAAGTATGTGTGGGAATGGTTTCGGAAAGGACGTTGATTTCCATTCCGGCCATGGGCTCGGCCGCCTTGATAAACCATTCCATTTCTGCCAGCTGCTCCTCGCGGCTGAGCGAAGAGGGCTGGAACTCGTCATCGATCCACTTTTCTGCAGCCGCCATGTCCGCCATGGCCTGGCCTGGCAGCCAGAGCAAGGCGAGCGCAGCGACGGAAGTCTTCAAATGCGCTTTCATTTCAAACTCCTCCTCCTATTTCCACATTCACGTTGTGAACATGCATTGGCGGTTCGGTGCCTTGTTCAGACCCCGTTTCACCGATTTGCGGAGCGGCCTAGACGCCCCGCTGGCTTTGCCGACAGTCCTACACCCAGCGGAAAACCGCATAAGCGCAAATCAGCGACAAAATCGTGCCGCCCCAAAGCGGCATATCCGTCAGCCCCAGCCATCCCAGATGGATGAAGGCGCTGCCGAGCAGAGAGATGAAAAGCCGGTCGCCCCGTGTCGTATCAAGACCGAGGATGCCGTGCCTCGGCCCACCTCCCGGGCTTGCCCATTCCCAAATGGTCATGGCGCATAGAAGCGCAAATATGACGAGAAAAAAGGTGGCGGTCTGCCAGGTCCAGGCCATCCACGTCAGGTCGAGCCAATGAGCCATGATATCTCCCTAAACCCGCCCGAGGGCGAAGCCCTTGGCGATGTAATTGCGCACGAACCAGATCACGATCGCGCCCGGGATGATTGTCAGCACACCCGCGGTTGCCAGAAGCCCCAATTCGTAGCCCGAAGTGCTTGCGGTACGCGTCATCACGGCGGCAATCGGCTTCGCGGCCACTGAGGTCAGCGTTTTGGCCAAGAGCAACTCCACCCATGAGAACATGAAGCAGAAGAACGCCGTCACACCGATGCCGGAAGCGATGAGCGGCATGAAGATCCTTACGAAAAAGCGCGGAAACGAGTAACCGTCGATGTAAGCCGTCTCATCGATCTCCTTCGGCACGCCAGACATGAAACCCTCGAGAATCCAGACCGCGAGCGGAATGTTGAAAAGACAGTGCGCCAGGGCCACGGCCCAGGGAGTGTCGAAGAGGCCGATCGCCGAATAAAGCTGATAGAACGGCAGCGCAAACACTGCGGGCGGCGCCATCCGATTGGTCAAAAGCCAGAAAAACAGATGCTTGTCGCCAAGAAAGCGATAGCGCGAGAATGCATAGGCCGCCGGCAGAGCAAAGGAGACGGAAATTACAGTGTTTATAATGACATAGCTTATCGAGCTGATGTAACCATTGTACCAAACGGGATTGGTCAGAATCTCCACGTAACTGTCGATGGTGAAGTTCTTCGGCCACGGACTGAAACCACCGAGAATCTCATTGGTTGTCTTGAACGACATGTTGACGAGCCAATAAATCGGCAGAAGCAGGAAGAGGATGTAGAGCGAGGGAACGAGCCAGCGCGAGAGCCTCATTGTTCGTCTCCCCGGGTCATCAGCGTGTAGAAGATCCAGCTCACCAACAGCGTCATCAGGAAGTAAATGATGCTCATGGCAGCGGCGATGCCGAGATTGAATTCGCCCAGCGCGGCCTTCACGAGATCAATGGACAGAAACGTGGTGGCATTGCCTGGTCCGCCGCCGGTCAAGACGAACGGTTCGGTATAAATCATGAAGGAATCCATGAAGCGCAGCAGCACCGCGATGGTGAGGACCCGGTTCATCTTCGGCAACTGAATGTAACGGAACACCGACCAGCGCGACGCGCCGTCGATCTTGGCCGCCTGGTAATAGGCCTCGGGGATGGAACGCAGGCCGGCATAGGCGAGCAGCACCACGAGTGAGGTCCAGTGCCAGACATCCATCAGCACCACGGTGAACCAGGCCGAGATCGGCTGGCGCGTGAAATTATAGGGAATGCCGAGCGCATTCAGCCCGTAGCCGAGCAGGCCGATATCGGGCAGCGCCATGATGTTCCACATGGCACCGACCACGTTCCAGGGAATGAGCAAAGGCAACGCCATCAGCACCAGGCAGACGGATACCCAAGGTCCCGAGCGGGGCATGGTCAGGGCGATGGCCACGCCGAGCGGCACCTCGATCAGAAGAATGATCCCGGTGAAGAGGAACTGCCTGAAGAGCGAGTCGTGGAAGCGCTCCGATGTAAGCACATCCTCGTACCATTTGACGCCCTCGAAGAAGAACAGGTTGTTGCCGAAAGTCTCCTGCACCGAGTAATTCACAACTGTCATCAGCGGAATGATGGCGTTGAATGCCACCAACAGCAGAACCGGCAAGACGAGAAACCAGGCCCGGTTGTTCCATGTCTTGGTCATATCGCGCCTCCCCGGGCGTCCCGCACCGGATCGACACGCCACGAATCCGCATAGATGTTGGTGCCTGCGGGATCGAAACTGATGCGGGGATCGCTTGGGATGACGCAATCTTCGGAAACGATCGCCGCAACCGGATGTCCGTCTATTGTCGCGTGAACGATCTTGCGCCGCCCCGTATCCTCAACGCGGACGATCTGAGCGGGCATGCCCTTCTCGCCTATTCGTACGTATTCCGGACGCACGCCAAGCTCCGTCAGTGCGCCACTGTTTGTAGCGACCGGTTCGGCAAGGCGGACCGCGTGACTGCCGATGTGAATATCTCCACCATCGATTTGAACCGGCAAAACGTTCATGCCCGGAGACCCGATGAAGTATCCGACAAAAGTGTGGTTGGGACGTTCGAACAATTCTTCCGGCGTACCGATCTGGACGATTTCGCCTTCATTCATCACCACCACCTGGTCGGCGAAGGTGAGTGCTTCAGTCTGGTCATGGGTCACATAGACCATGGTGAAGGCGAAACGCCGGTGCAGTTCCTTCAATTGAGAGCGCAGCACCCATTTCATGTGTGGATCGATGACCGTCAGCGGCTCATCGAAAAGGATCGCGCTCACATCCGAGCGCACCAGTCCGCGCCCGAGCGCGATTTTCTGCTTGTCATCGGCAGTCAGACCTCTCGCCTTTTGTTCGGCTCGGCCGGCCAAATCGATCATCACAAGCGTTTCGCGCACGCGCCGCTCGATCTCCTCGGCGGGCACGCCACGGTTGCGCAGGGGAAAGGCAAGATTTTGGTAGACCGTCATCGTGTCGTAAACGACAGGAAACTGGAAAACCTGCGCAATGTTGCGGTCTTCCGTCGACAGGTCCGTGACGTCCCGCCCGTCGAAAAGAATTTCACCCTCGGTGGGCGGCAGCAATCCTGAAATGATGTTCAAAAGCGTTGTCTTGCCGCAGCCCGAAGGTCCCAGCAACGCATAAGCGCCCCCATCGTCGAACGTATGGTGCACACGCTTCAGCGCAAAATCGTCTTCGCTCAAGGGGTTGGGCATGTAGGCGTGGCGGATGTTGTTGAGATCAATTCGCGCCATTCCCGCCTCCTAAACCGCTTCGCCGCTTTCGGCTGTCACCCGCCGGTTTGCGTCATCGAAAACCAGCATGTGGCGGGTGTCGATGAACACGTCGACGGTTTCCCCCGCTTCCAGCCGATGAATACCTTCTTCGAGCATCACCCAGCGATGCCCCGCGAAATCGAGATGAACGAAGCTTTCCGAACCCGTTATCTCGGTCACAGAAACGTTTGCCCGGACGGAGACCGCGTCGGGCTCTCGCGCGTTGAGAGAAAGATGATGAGGTTGGAAGCCGAGTGTGTATTTTCCGTCGGGGGCGCCTTCGAGGCGCCGCCGGACCGGAAGCCGAACATGCTCATCGAGCGCAAATTCGCCCTCACGCTTCTGTGCCGGCACCGTGTTCAATGGCGGATCGGAAAAGGTGCGCGCCGTCACGAGATCGACTGGCTCCCTGAATACGCCGATTGTGGGACCGAACTGTGTCACGCGCCCCTGGCTGAGTGCTGCAGTATTGCCACCAAGAAGCAACGCCTCGCTCGGCTCCGTGGTGGCGTAGACGAAAATCGCTCCCGAAGCGGCAAATATCTTCGGCAGTTCGGCACGCAGTTCCTCGCGCAGCTTGTAGTCCAGATTGGCGAGTGGCTCGTCGAGCAGCACCAGACGAGCCTCCTTGACCATGGCACGTGCCAATGCCGTACGCTGCTGCTGTCCACCGGAGAGTTCCAGCGGCGTGCGCTTCAGATGCGGCGTCAGATGCAGCAAGTCCGCCGCTTTCTCCACCTTTTCCTCGATAACGCGTTTTTCTACGCCGGCAACGCGCAGCGGCGAAGCGATATTCTCATAGACCGTCATCGCGGGATAATTGATGAACTGCTGGTAGACCATGGCGACACTGCGTTTTTGCACCGGCACGCCAGTCACATCGGCACCGTCCATCCAGACGCTCCCACCAGTCGGTCGGTCCAATCCAGCCATCAGCCGCATCAGGCTGGTTTTTCCCGCGAGCGTCGGCCCGAGCAGCACATTCAGCGAACCCGGCTCAAGCCTGAGCGAAACGTCGTCTATATGCGTTTCGCCGGAAACCACCTTTGAAACATCGCGCAGTTCAAGCATGTCCTCCCCCAGCGTTTTCCGCTTGGTTATGCATTCCAGAAACTTTACGCATGAACGTGTCGACGGCTGCCGCTTCTCCCTGCGACAAACGTAACCCGCGTTTGGTTCTACGCCAAAGAACGTCTTCACCGCTGACCGCCCATTCGTAGGTGGCCAGGTAGCGCAATTCGGCTTCGTAGAGATCGAGGCCGAAATGCTTTCCGAGATCAGCCATCGACCGCGCCTCGCCGAGAAGATCGCGGGCACGCAGGCCGTAAAGCCTGACAAGCCGAGCCGCATGGTGGCGGTCGAGGAAGGCGTAATCGCGCATCAGCGATTCCACCTGCGCCTCATAGCCGTCGCAGGGGAAATCGCCACCCGGCAGCGTCGCCGCGTGCGTCCAAGACACGCCCTTATCGCCGAGCGCCTCGCCGATCTTTTCCAGCACCGATTCCGCGAGCTTGCGATAGGTCGTTATCTTGCCACCGAACACGTGCACCATCGGTGCGCCATCTTTGGCTGTCTCCGATTTCAGCACATAGTCGCGTGTAGCCTCCTGGGCCTTGGAGGCGCCGTCATCGAAAAGCGGCCGAACGCCAGAATAGGTCCAGACCATATCCTTGCGCGTCACCGGTTCGGTAAAATACTCGCTTGCGGCCGCGCACAGATAGTCAATCTCGTCATCGCTGATGGCCACATCCCTGGGATCGCCATCGTAGTCCTGGTCGGTGGTGCCAATCAGGGTAAAATCTTCTTCGTAGGGAATGGCGAAAATGATCCGTCCGTCGGCATTCTGGAAGAAATAGGCGCGGGGATCGTCGAACTTCCGATCGATGACAATATGACTGCCCTTTACCAAGCGTACATTGTGCACGTCGTTCTGTCCGAGCACACCCGAAATGACGTGATCCACCCAAGGACCAGCTGCATTCACGAGATAGCGGGCGTGAACGGTTTCGCTTTCGCCGGTCAACAGGTTCTTTATGCGAATCTTCCAGATGCCGTTCTCGTCTTCGGCCGACAGCACGCGCGTGCGCACCCGCACTTCCGCGCCCCTGTCGGCTGCATCGCGCGCGTTCAGAACGACGAACCGCGCATCGTTCACCCAACAATCGGAATATTCGAAGGCTCGCCGATAAGACGCCTTCAAGGGGTCACCGGCCGGATCGGTTCGCATGTCGAGCGTACGCGTTTTGGGCAAGCGCTTTCGCCCACCGATATGATCGTAGATGAAAAGGCCAAGACGGATAAGCCAGGCCGGGCGCAGGCCCTTGTGCAACGGCAACACGAAACGCATGGGCCAGACGATGTGCGGCGCATTGAGCCAAAGCACCTCGCGCTCCATCAACGCCTCACGCACCAGACGGAATTCGTAATGCTCAAGATAGCGCAGACCGCCATGAATCAGCTTGGTGGAACCGGAGGACGTGCCGCTTGCCAGATCGTTCATTTCCGCAAGAAAGACCGAATAGCCCCGGCCGACCGCATCGCGTGCAATGCCGCAACCGTTGATACCGCCACCGACGACAAACACGTCGAAAATCGCAGGACTGGCGGTTTCGAAACTGGGCACGCAATCCTCCCTTGTCTCTCAGATGAAGGGCCATCGCTTTGAGATTGAGACAAAGGAATTATTTTGAAAACAGAACGAATGTCAAACGAAAATAAATCGGATGTTAAGAACCCGTCTCGATGAGCCGCACTCCTGCCTCATCGCACAAGGCTCGCATGGCCGGAAACGAACAGCGATCGGTGATAAAAGTATTGACCTGCGACAAATGTCCGATCCGCACCGGTGCGCCACGTTCGAACTTGGTCGAATCGGACACCAGGATTACATGCCGGGCGTTGGCGATGATCGCCTGAGCGACCTTCACTTCGCGGAAATCGAAATCGTAAAGCGCACCATCGGGATCAATCGACGAGACACCGATCACCGCATAATCGACCTTGAACTGCCGAATGAAATCGACAGCAGCCTCCCCGACAATGCCTCCATCCGAACCGCGAACCACCCCACCCGCTATGATAACTTCCAAAGAAGGATAAACGCGCATCCTATTGGCAACATTAATATTATTGGTGATTACCATCAGCCCTTCGTGATCCAGAAGCGCGTCGCTCACGGCTTCGGTGGTTGTCCCGATATTGACGAAAAGCGATGCTCTGTCGGGAATAAGTCTTGCAGCGGCGCGGCCGATGGCACGCTTTTCATCCGACGCAATTTTCCGCCGGGCTTCATACTCCATGTTTTCGATGCCCGAAGGCAGCAACGCACCTCCATGGATGCGGGTGAGCAGACGCCGCTCGCAAAGTTCGTTCAGATCACGCCGGATCGTCTGTGGCGTAACGTCGAAATGCGTGGCGAGATCGTCGACCAACACGCGACCGTGTTCTTTTGCGTGTTCGAGGATCTCGGAAAGCCTCGGCGTCAGAAATGCGTTGTTCATCTTCGTCTCAATTTTCGTTTACATCATATAAGTACGGAAACGAACATTGAGCAAGCTATTCGGTTGCATCGACGGCGGTCAAGATGGGAAGCGGGCAGCCGACGAAACCATTTCCTCTCC
>NZ_CAJXGF010000159.1 GCF_913053745.1 uncultured Nitratireductor sp. | reverse complement strand
GGAAAAGGCGTTCCACCTGCCGCACCGAAAGGCTCGCAGACTTGGCGAGCTGCACCGCCGAATACGGTTCGTCCAGATTGTCGGCCATCAGCTCGACAATCTTCTTCAACTTTTCCGATTTCCCGGTGAGGTCGCGCTCCGGCCCCGTGCGCTGCCGGTCGCCGGGCGAGCGGATACGCTCGTGCTGAAACTGGTTCGCCACCTCGTTTGCGAGTTCCACGCCCAGATCGTTGCGCACGATCTCGAGCATAAGGTCGATGGACGTGGTCACGCCCGCGCAGGTGTAGCGCTTGCGGTCGATTTCGTAGACATTGCCGGTGCATTCGATGTCTGGAAAGCGCTCCATGAAGGAGGCACGGTTCTCCCAGTGGATCGTGCAGCGATGGCCTTCGAGCTGACCGGCCTCGGCGAGCAGATGGGAGCCGGCCGCCAGCGCGCCAAGGGCTGCCCCCCGCCGGCCCAGCGATCGCAGGCCGGCAAGCACCGTGCTCTTGCCCGGAAACTCGGTCGTCAGCCCGACACAGACGAACAGAATATCGACGGGCGGAAGATCGGCGACCGCGTAATCGATCTTGATCGGCAGCCCGTTGGACGCGATCACCGCCTCGCCATCGGCCGAAACGGTAACCCAGCTATAGACATCGTGCCCAAGAAGACGATTGGCCGAGCGAACCGTGTCGATGGCCGCCGCCAGCGAAAACATCGAAAACTTGTCGACCAGCAGAAAAGCGAACTGCCGGCTGTCCTGCCTCGCCTCGCCCATGGTCGATTGTTCTAAAACAGGCTTGTCCGACAGGAAAGACATGGCAAATGGTCCAGATTAGAAAGCCGGTGGCTCAAGCCCCGCGGTGCGGAACGCTGAGGTAAGCGTGTTGGCCATCAGCATGGCGATGGTCATCGGGCCCACGCCGCCGGGCACCGGAGTGATCGCACCGGCGCTTTCCTTCGCTTCCGCAAAGGCGACGTCCCCGACCAGCCGCGTCTTTCCCTCGCCCTTTTCCGGCGCGGGTATGCGGTTGATACCCACATCGATCACGGTCGCGCCAAGCTTCACCCAGTCGCCCCTGATCATTTCGGGGCGTCCGACAGCAGCAACCAGAATATCCGCCGTTCTGGCCAGCGCCGGCAGGTCTTTGGTGCGGCTGTGGGCGATGGTCACCGTCGCGTTTGCGGCCAGAAGCAGGTTCGCCATCGGCTTGCCGACAATGTTGGAACGTCCGATCACCACAGCGGAGAGGCCGGAAAGGTCCTTGCCGCGCACGCGCTCCAGCATCAACATTGCCCCCGCTGGCGTGCAAGGCACAAAGGCGCTGTCCAGCGCACCCGTACCGAGCCGGCCGACATTGATGAAATGGAAACCGTCAACATCCTTCTCCGGGTCGATCGCCTGGATGATGCGCGTTTCGTCGATATGTTCGGGCAAGGGCAGTTGCACCAGTATGCCGTGAATCGCCGGGTCGGCGTTCAGGTCCTCGACCAGCGAGACAAGCGCGTGTTCCGAAGTCTCGACCGGCAGCGAGTGCTGCACCGAATGGAAACCGCATTCCTTGGCGCGCCGCGATTTGGACGCCACATAAACCTGGCTCGCCGGGTCCTCGCCGACGATCACCACGGCCAGCCCGGGCGTCACATCGCTTTTGGCGAGTGTCGCGGTCTCAACCTTGACCTTCGCGACAACATCTTCTGCGAGGGCTTTTCCGTCGATGATATCGGCCATGTCTTTCCCCGGTAGGCTTCAACGGATGCAGTTCCCGGCTCATGCGAAAGCGTCGCGTCGGGATCGCACATCAGCCCGCATAATGGGGAAAACGCCGAACCGCAATCCCACCATAACGCCGTTCTTTGACGTTATTGGAAAAGATAGCGATTTCGCATGTCAGTAACGGTGCCGGTTGGACCTGCGTGCCGTCAACGCATCGACCTCCCGGCGCACGGCCTTGAGCCGGTGTCGAATGTCGCTGAAGCGCTCGTCGGCATTGGTGTTTCCATCGTCCCGGTCAGCGGCGAACCACGATCCTCCCCCGGGCCCCGCCGGTGCAACCGGCGTAGGGATCGGCATTCGATGATCGGGCGTGGTCGGCATGCCCATCGCCCGCTGCATCGGCGCCATGGCCGGCATCGTGCCGGGGTACATGCCCGCCTGCCGCGCCTGCCACATCGGCTGAGGCTCGAATACGGGCTGCGCCGCTTGCGCGGTTTGCGGCTCGGCGGAGGTCCAAGCCCGGTAGCGCACCGGATCATCCTCCGCAATGCCATCGGTCTCGTCGTGCATATGCGACGCGAACGCGTCGTCGAGACCATCCTCGTCGTCAAGATCGCCCCCGGCCCGTGTCATCGCGTAGCGTTCGCCCGAACGCGGTTTCCACGCACCGGACCGCCCCTCCGGTATCCCGGCGCGCAGCCTGTCGTCGGACGCACGTCGCCGGGCACCGCCACCGGTCGGTGCCGGATCCGGTTCGGGATCGTACCCGTCGAACCCTGAATTGCCTCCGCCATTGTCGTCTTCACCGGCCTGCCGTTCTGCCATGTTCTCGCGCAGGCTCCGGATCGCACCGCCGGTGGCCCCGAGACCGACCCCCAACAGAAAACCGAGAATCGTGCCCGCCATGGCGATCGACGAACGCGAGGGACCGATGGGCTTGAGCGGCGGCACGGCCTGCGAAATCACGCTCACATTGGCTGTGTTCAGGCGCTCCTGCTGCCCTGTTTCGCGCGCTCTCAAAAGCAGCGATTCGTAGACCGAGCGTTTCGCATTCGCTTCGCGTTCCAGTTCGCGAAGCGTCACACGCTCACCCTCCATGTCGCCCTTTTCCACCTTGAGCCGCGCAAGCTGTCCCGACAGATCCTGCTCGAGTTGCACGGCGCGTTGCAGTTCCACCTGATTGGAAGCCACAACCCGGCGCAGCTCCCGCGCGATCTCCTCGCGCGCTCCGGACAATTCGGCCTCGACCGAAAGCCGGTCCGGGTGGCGCGGCCCGAGACGCACGGCCAGCCGCCCCGCCTGTTGCCTGAGGCTTGAATACTGCGCCAGGAGTTCGGTCATCACGGGAGAGGCGATCTGCTCCGGAAGCGCCCCGCCCAGTACCGTTTCCACATCCAGCGTGCGTGCGGCCGCCGCGCGTGCGTTCAATTCCGACGTACGCGCCCGCGCCGTGGAGAGCTGTTCGTTCAGGCGCAGAATCTCCTCATCGGTGATCAGGCGCCCCTGTGCGTCGACGATGTCGTTCTTGGCCTTGAAGTCCGCCACGGCGCGCTCGGCCTGTTCCACTTCCGCGCGCAGCGTCGCCAGTTGGTCGGTAATCTCCCGGTTCGCACGACCGGCTGTGGCCGATTGCAATTCTCCGTAAGTGGAAAGAAACACATCCCGCGTGGTTGTCGCGATCAGCGACGATTTTTCGGGATCCTTTGTGATGGCACCGATGGTGATGATGAAGGTTTTCGCGTTGCGCCCCACATCCAGGGCCTCTGCGAGATTCTCGACCGCGATGGCGTGACGCGCCGTGCCGCCGTCGTCGTCGCCGCCATTGATCAGCGCGGAGATGAGCGCGCGGGGGCTGAGCAACGTGCTCAACAGGCTGCCGCCACCCGTACCGTTGAATTCGGGATCGTCGGCCAGGTCGAGATCGTCGACCACCCGTGCCAGCACATTGCCCGAGGTCATGATGGCGACCTGGTTTTCGATAAGCGCAAGGGTCGCATCCGAAGGCAGAGCGCCCGGCGTCAGATCGCGCTCGACCAGTTGCAGATTGCGCGGATCGAACACGATCTGCGTGGCCGCGTAGTACATTTTCGGCGTCGACAGAGCGACGATAACGCCAAGCACAGCGCCGATGATTGTCGTCAGCAGGATCAGCCATTTGGCGCGAAATATACCGCCGATCACCTCTACGGGATCGATGAGCGGTCGCCATGTCTTGCCTTCCGGCCTCGAATTGGCGGACCGGGTTCGCCCGGCGCGGACGGGCGAGCGGTAGAAGTCTTCGTCGTCCGGCGTTTCGTGCGGCTGTTCTTCCGGCTCGGTTCGTCTGCGCAAGAGGGGCCGTTCCAAAGATGCGCGTTCCGCCGGCGGCCGTTGCGGCGGGGCGGATCTGGAGGCGTCCCGCTTCTCTCTCGGCTCGGGCAGCGGAAACAGCCGGTCGAACAGGCGCTTTTTGAACGATGGCTTCTCCGGATTTGGCACCGCCGGCTCAGCCGGCATCCCTCCGGCGCGTGAAGATGGGGTGTGAACGGGGGATTCGGCGCGGTCCCGTTTCCCCGTCTCGGCCCTGCGCAGATAGGCGTCCGCGGAAGCGGCCCGCGCGCGCCGCGTTTCCCGGGCTTCTTGCCTTTTCTCCGAATCCGAAAGCAGCGATCCGGCCCGCGCTTCGCGGTTCGCCGGCGCCGTCTCCTCGCGTGGCGCCTCTATCGACAACAACGAACGCGCGCCGTCCCGAGACCTCTTCTTCCTAGGGTTTTCGGCGTCGAACATCGTGCGTGCAGCTTTCGCTTATGACAGGAAGCGGGCGCATAAACCCGCGATTATGTTAACTCAAGCTAAACAGGCACGGGTAACAAAGAGTTAACGGTAAATGCCACGTAACGTCTTTTTCCGGTTACAGGTCGGCGGAACAGCACATTAAGCTTTACCGGATAGTCTTGTCTTGAAACAGCTATCCGGAACCACCGTGCCTAAAGAATTCAGGGGCCGCTCATCTCGCTACGCAACATCATAACCGCCCAGCGTCAGGTGCTGCGGGACTATCTTACCACGATCAGCGGTTCGGCGGGGCGGCTCGTCTTTTCGCTCGCCTATTTCGTGATCCTGGCAAACAGCCTCTCGATTGCCGATTTCGGCCTCTTTGCAACGGCATCTGCCGCCGCCGTCATGGTGGGCCGCATTCTTGCACTGGGGTTCACGGCCACGCTCTACCGTATCGCTACCGTAAAACCTCGACTTCTGGGAACCTATGCCGCCGGCTTCCTGCTTCTGGCGCTTGCTTCCCTGCCGCTCATCGCGCTTGTGAGCGCGGTCCTCTATCTGATTTTCTTTGCCGGCGATATGCCGGTGCTTCCCTTCGCCCTGGTGGTCGCGTCGGAAGCGATCGCATGGCGCCTCACCGAAACCGTGATTGTCGTCAACAACGGGCTGAACCGCTTCGGCCGCGCCGCGACGATCCTCATCGTCAGCATCGCGATACGGGCGCTGGCGGCCTTTCTCTTCACGTTTCGCGAAAGTCACGATCTTCTTAGTTGGACCGTGTTCTATCTGACCGCCAACGGCGCGGCGCTGGTCTTCGCGCTGGCGTTCTATTGCCCGCGCAATCGCCTGCGCTTCAGATCCGCGCTCTACTGGCGCCGCCTGCCCGACGCGCTTTACGTGGCCGGTGCGGAAGTGCTTTTTTACCTGCAGATGGAGCTCGACAAGCTTCTCGTTCTGGCGCTCGGCAATCCGACGCTGGCGGGCATCTACGCCATCATCATGCGACTGGTCGATCTGACCGCAATCCCGATCCGCTCGTTCTCCATGCTGCTGGTCCAGCGCATGATGCGGGCTCCCGAAATGCTCAACCGCTGGAAACTGCGTCTTGGCATCGAAGGCGCGATTTTCGCCGTCTCCACACTGGCGCTGGCGACGCTGGCGGTCATCCTCCTGTTCTATCCCACGCTGCTCGGCGGCAACGTGGCCGAGGCGACGCCCCTGGTCATCCTGGCGCTTGCCGTTCCCGGATTGCGCAATCTGACCGAATACCAGGCCGATCTTCTGTTCGCGCGTGGCCAGACCCTCCTTCGCGCGATCAATCTCGCCGCCCTTGCCTTCGCGAAGGCCGCACTTCTCTCACTGGTTCTGACATCGTTCGAAACCGCCCGCGACATCGTTCTGTCGCTGAATCCGGTTTTCGCGGCGCTTTATCTGCTTTCGATGGTTCTGACCTATCGCGCGCTCGCCATGCCCGCCAAGCGGGTCTGATCCAGGCCAACCGGTCAACCGATAAGCCGTCGCAGCGGCTCCAGATCGGTCTCGATGAAGGACTGGATGCCGATCGCCACCTGATAGGGCTCCATCTCGGCGATGAAGTCCTCCATTCCCGCCGTATCGAGCGCACGTCCGAACCACAGGACGTGGCACAGCGCGCGGTCGTCGTGGAAATGCCCTTCGCCCTTGAGGACCTCGTCCACATATCGGCCGTAAAGGATGCACTCGGAGAAGCGCCGGTCGGCGGCCACCGTCTCGATCCATGGTTTGCCGTGGACCGTCTCGATATGCCCGAGCATGCCAAGAACGCTCTCGCGCCGCCAGGCGATCAGCGTGGTGATGTAGTCGTGCTCCGATGTCTGTTCCGCCGGAAGCCCGAGCGCCCGCGCCGCATTCGCCGACCACTCCCGGTGCCCGAGATCGACCAGCGAATGCATCCCCCCGTTCCGGCGGTAAAGCCGCGTCAGCCCATCCTGGCGGAATGCCCCGCAATCGAACGGCTTCAGGAACACCACATCGGAATCGCAATAGATGAGCGTGTCTTCCGTGGCCGTCTGCGCAAAGGCGATACGCCGCAATTGCTGCACGTGCCAGCCGCGCAACGGGGCAAGCTTTGTGCTCAACCACACATGGCGCCGGAACAACACCGTGGGATCCCGCACCGCACGCAGCCACGAGGGTAGAAGATCGCGCTCGTCCACCACGATGCGACGGTCCGATTCCAGCGCGCGGAAACGCCCCACGTCGTGCCCCGCCACCAGGAGATAGTGACGGTCGAAGCCTGTCACGAAACGGTCCATCGTTTCGCATAGCAGCCTGCAGCGTTCGAAATCGCCTGCATAGCTCGGTGTAACGATCGCTGCCTTGCCCTGCGCGCTCATGGCTACGGGCCGCCCCGTTTGACCCGATACTTCTGGCCAAGCACGCGCAAGAGAAACAGAGGATTGCCCACCACGTAGCGCCGCCACAGGCGACGTGGCTCGAGCCCCAGCCGAAACAGCCATTCAAGCCGCAATCGGCGCATCCAGAGCGGCGCGCGCGGCACGGCTCCGCTCAGGAAATCGAGCAATGCCCCCACGGCAATCGGCATCGTGCAATGCTCGGTTCCGATCTTGTCCGCGATCCAGAGTTCCTGCCGCGGCACCCCCATGGCGACGAGCAGCACGTCCGGTCGCATCTCTTTCAGCCGGGCCAGGATGTCGGTTTCTTCCTGCGCGCCGAAATACCCGTCATGCAGAAAGATGAATTCGTGCTGAGGCGCCTGTTCGGACAGTCTTTCGGCGGCGACCAGAGCGTTTCCACGCTGCGCGCCGAGCAATGCGACGGTCAGCTTTGCCGTGTGCCGCTTGAGAAACGCCGGCACGAAATCCGTGCCGTTGAGATTGTCGGGAAAGGGCTCGCCGTAAAGCATCTTCGAGGCGATATCGACACCGACGCCATCCGCCAGCACCAGAAATCCCGGCAGGACGTTGCGAAAGCGTGCATCGGCAAACGCGATATTGGCGTTATGCGCGTTGAGAAACGTCACCCGCGTGAAACGACCCGCGGCGATGTCGCGCCCGAGCGCGGCTATCGCGGCATCCCGGCCGATAACCGTAACATCCGTTCCCAGGATATTGCGCTGCGGGTGGGCGGCGCGGTCACTGCCTGGCGCGTCCATGTTCATGCAGCCTCGTTTCGCCGGGCGAAGCCGGCCTCGTGAAGCCCGCGGCGCACCGCGCTATCCAGTGCGTTGCGCTGCGCCTCATGAAATTCGCGGCCGTCGAGGTCGACCGGCGTCCTGGCCGCGCGAACAAGCGCGGCGGCAAAATCGCGCGGTTCGTCGGCAATCGTACAGTTATCCGGCTTATGCGAGATGCCGCGCAGCGCGCTTGGCGTTGCCACGCTCGGCAATCCGAGCTCGAACGTCTCGATGGTTTTGAGCTGTACGCCCGTCCCCGCCCGACTGATCAGCGGCACCACCTTTCCGCTACGCACAAACGCGACCGCATCCGGGACACGTCCCACAAAGGCCACGCGCGGATGCGTTTGCGCAAGGCGTTCCGGCGCATCGCCCGCAACCGCGATGCGGAAATCCTGAGGAAGGTGCGGCACCACCTGTTCCAGGAACCAGTCGAGGCCGATCCGGTTGGGCGCCCAGCTCCAGGTGCCGATCAACGCAGCATCATAGACGCTCTCGCGCGGGCCGGCCGTGTGAGCGGAGGGCGCATGCGCCACCAGCGGCAAAACCGCGGAGCGATCGTCATCCGCCACACCCAGCACCTGCCGGTCTTCTTCCGATAGGGTGTAGATGAAACGCGCCTGTGCGCACAGTTTCTCCTCCAGCGCCTTCAGCAGCCGGGCCTCGCGGCGAAACATGAAGCGCGCGACGATACCGCGCGCGGCGGCCGCGCTCTGTTCGGCGGAGAGATGTTCGACATTGTGCGCCACATAAACAGTCGGCTTGTCCGCGAAAATTTGTCGGAACGCACCGGCGAACTGCACGGAATTGAAGATAACGCCATCGACCGGCCCGAGCGCGTCGAGCGCAGCACGCACCTGTGCTGGCGAGGCGAGCAGCATCTTGGCCGACGAGAACGTCATGCCCCGGATCATCGCCTTGGCAAGCCAGCCAAGCTTGACCAGCCCGCCGGCGGCCTCCGTGCGCGGATCGAGTTCCCCCAGCACGACCGTGTCGCCGCCGATTTCCCGCCCGCCGGTTCCCTGCTCCTTGCGTCCCTTCCAGGCAAACCCCATCACCGATATCCGGCAACCGGCGCGCCTCAGCGCGTCGAGAATGGCCGCATTGGCGATCTCGTAACCGCTTCTGGGCACACCGTCGGGAACGATGGAAGTCGCAAAGACCAAATGCATGCATTTTTCCTGTTTGGATTGTTCTTTCAAACAGCGATGAACTCTTCATTAAGGAGTGAGGCGACGGAACACTCCTTAATGGAATAATACTATTTCCTTCCTGCAAAAAACCCACCGTATTTAACGCCGCCTTAATTGGCGCCGTCACTTATAGAGCGCAAATTGGGTCCTCGGCGGAATCGTGGCGGAAAGCAAGACAGATAAAACGGTTTCAATTGTCGCGCGCACGCCCTCGCTTGCCGCGCAAGCCATAGCGTGTGTCATCACCGTCCCGACCTTCAAGCGGCCCGACCAACTGTTGAACACGCTGCATTCGCTTGCTTCACAGGCCACCGAGCGCCGCTTCGCGGTGATCGTGATGGAAAACGAGGCCGAAGAGCGCGCCGGCGCCAAGGCTGTCTCCCCGCTGTTTGCCGATGGAACCTTCAACGGTCTTGTCATCGTCGCCCACAAGCGGGGCAATTGTTGCGCATACAATGCCGGTTGGGAAACCGCGCTGAGCGAGTTTCCCGATTTTCGCTACCTTGCCGTCATCGACGATGACGAGCTGGCCTCTCCGCACTGGCTCGAGAATCTCTGCGCCACGGCCGAGCGTTTCGACGCCGATATCGTCGGCGGCCCACAGGTACCGGTCTTTGCGAAGCCTGCCCATGAGCGCTGGGCGACCCATCCCGTTTTCGCTCCACCCTACGATGAAACGGCTCGTGTTCCGGCCTTGTATTCCTCCGGCAACCTGCTTCTGACGAGGCGCGTTCTGGAGACGATGCCACGTCCCTTCCTCGACCTCCGCTTCAACTTCATGGGCGGCGGCGATTCCGATTTTCTGAGCAGGGCGAGCGGGAAAGGGTTTCGCCTTGCCTGGTCGGCGGAGGCGCAAACGCAGGAAATCGTGCCGG
>NZ_CAJXGF010000158.1 GCF_913053745.1 uncultured Nitratireductor sp. | reverse complement strand
TGTCTCGCCGAGATCGAGATAGACGATCATGACGGAGATCAGGCCGAATCCCAGAACCAGGTAGAACGTCGCCTTCCAGCCGTAGAGTTCGTCGAGAAAACCGCCGACCAGTGGGCCGAGCATTGGTGCCAATGTCATGCCCATGGTGATGTAGCCGATGCGGCTGGCTGCTTCGTCGGCGCCGACCGTGTCGCGTACAATTGCGCGTGACAGCACCATGCCGGCGGCGGCGAACGCCTGCATCACCCGGCAGGCGAGGAAAACCGTGATGTTGGGCGCCATCAGCGCGGCGATGGTGGCCAGAATGAAGATGCAGAAGCAGGTGAGCATAACCGGGCGGCGACCGAAACGGTCCGAGGCCGGCCCGATGCCGAGTTGCAACACGGCGGTGGCGGCCAGATAAAGCGAAACCGCCAATTGGACGATTCCGTAATCCGCTTGGAAATAGACGGCCATTCCCGGCAGGGAAGGCAGGAAAACGTTCATAGAGACCGCAGCCGTGGCGGTCGCGAGCACCAGCGTGACAATATGAGGAGGCGTGGTGGAGCGAGATAAGAACTTTTCCATAACGTCCTGAAAACCTTGCGCGATCAAATCTTTCCACTGAATCTTGAAGCTGGAATTCTCTTCCATTCGAGTTTGATGAAGGCTTTCGCTCGGCTTCTCATGTGCCTTCCGTTGCCATGCTTGGGCTCGTGCTTTTCGCGGCCGGAACGACTTTGTCGACAATCTGCTCGCGATACAGAGTATAGAGGCCGGATGAGATGACGAGCGATGCACCCTCGATCATCGCCCAGTCCGGCCAGTCGCCGAACAGGGCAATGCCGATCGCGATTGCCCAAAGGAGTGCCGTATAGCGGAACGGTGCGATGAAGGAGAGATCGCCGGACCGTAGCGACAGAACGATGAAGTGATAACCGCAGACAATGCACAGCGTCGCACCGACTAAGATCGTGAAATCCGTTCCATTTATTGGCGACCAGCCGCCGTAAGGTACGATGAGCACCGCACCGGCAACCGTCACTGCGGCGGCGGTGGCGGTCGAGATCAGCGGCGAGGGGATATCCTTGGGTATCCGGCGTGTGGTCAAGTCGCGCATGGTAGCGCATGCAACGGCGGCAATGCCGTAGAGCGAATAGGCGTTGAAGGCTTCGAAACCCGGCCTAATGATGATCACAATGCCAAGAAAGCCGACCAGGATAGCGCTCCAGCGCCGCCAGCCGACGGGTTCGCCAAGAAAAAAAGCCGCCCCCATTGTCACTGTAAGGGGTAGAACCTGCATGACCGAGGTCAGATTGGCGATCGGCATGTGTGCCAGTGCCGAGAGAAAACAGACCGTCGCACCGGTTTCTCCCGCCACGCGCAGCCCCACCATGGGATGGAGGATAGCTCGCGGATTCCTCAACGCCTTCCAGCGCCAAGCGAAGAAGAGCATGAGGAGAGTGGCCATGACCCCGCGTACCAGCATTACCTGGCCCATGTTCATGGCTTCCGCAACGATTTTGGTCAGTCCATCATTGACGGTAAAGCCAGCCATGGCAATGGACATGAAAAGCGCACCGCGCGCATTCGGCGAAAACGACACGACCACCTCGCGATGCACGCTTCATGGGCAAGCATGCCGCCCATCGAAACAGCGCTCCCACTTCGGAGCAACTTCAACGACCTTTTGCGAAAACGAATCCCGATTTCGCAATCAAAGACGATGCTAAGTATACCTTATGGATTTGGCAATCGGTCAGCTAGCGAAAAGGAACGGACCAGTTTCAGCCGCCTGTAACACTCATATGCCGGGAAACGGAGGGGCGATTGGTACGGCGGTCGATGACGAAATCGTGCCCCTTGGGCTTGCGGGCTATGGCTCTGTCGATCGCGCTTGCGAGCGTTTCATTGCCTTCGGATGCACGCAGGGACGCGCGCAGATCGGCAGAGGCATCCTGGCCAAGGCACATGTAAAGCATACCCGTACAGGTGATGCGCACGCGATTGCAGCTTTCGCAGAAATTATGCGTCATCGGGGTGATGAAGCCGAGTTTGCCACCCGTCTCAGCAATCCGAACGTAGCGCGCCGGGCCGCCGGTCTTGAAAGGAATGTCCGTGAGCGTGAACTGTCTTTCGAGCTGCGCGCGGAGAAGGGACAGTGGCAGATACTGGTCTGTCCGGTCTCCGTCGATTTCGCCCATCGGCATTGTTTCGATCACGGTCATATCCATTCCGCGCCCGTGCGCCCAGCGCAGCATTTCGGGGATCTCGTCCTCGTTAAAGCCTCTCAGTGCCACCGTGTTAAGCTTGATTTTCAGGCCCGCCTTCTCGGCGGCCTCGATACCGCGCATCACCTTTTCGAGCCGGCCCCAGCGAGTAATGGCATGGAATTTTTCGGGGTCGAGCGTGTCGATGGAAACGTTGATGCGCTTTACGCCGCAGTCGGCGAGCTCGTCGGCGAAGCGTTCGAGCTGCGAGCCGTTGCTGGTTAGCGTGAGTTCTTCAAGGGCTCCGGTTTTCAGATGACGTGAAAGCTGTCGCACCAAATGCATTATGTTTTTGCGCACCAGCGGTTCTCCGCCGGTCAATCGCAGGCGTCGCACGCCCTTTTCGATGAACACCGTGCAAAGCCGATCCAGTTCCTCGAGGCTCAAAAGGTCGCGCTTGGGAAGAAACGTCATGTCTTCAGCCATACAGTAGACGCACCGGAAATCGCAGCGATCGGTCACCGAAACGCGCAGATAGTCTATCGCGCGGCCGAAAGGATCGATCATCGTGCTCTGCGTCATTGGCTCGCTTCCGCTGGCATGGTTCATCAGGATGTTACCCAATCATGTCGTCATGAACGGCAGATCGTTCAAGCACCGCAAGCTAGCATTTCTATGTTTGTAGGGGCAATTGGAGGAAGGGGCTTTTCACTTGGGCCAAAGCTGAATAGGTCTGTCGAGGAAAGGCGGTGCACGATGAGATCTCCTAGGGAGTTGCGCGTTTCCAAGGATCGTTCAATCATGACGGTTCTGTTCCCGCAGGCCGAACCGGTGGAGTTGACCGCCGAGATGCTTCGGGTTCTTTCACCTTCGGCTGAGGTGCAGGGGCATGCGCCGGAGCAGCGCGTTACAGTGCCCGGCAAGCGGCATGTCACGATCAGTCGTATCGAGCCGGTGGGCAATTATGCGGTGCGAATCGTGTTTAGCGACGCGCATCAAAGCGGCATTTTCACCTGGGCCTATCTTCACGAACTTGTTGCGCAAAAAGATGCCAAATGGCAGGGCTATCTCGATGAATTGCAGGAGAAGGGACTAAGCCGTGACGCTTGACGCGAATGAACATTGTATCACGTCGGTTGAAGCGCTGGAGGCGCTCTACGGAACGCCCGGGCAGGCATCGCTCGTCAAAGTGTCGGACTGCGTGATTCCCGAATATGCGAAGTTGATTGACGCTTCGCCGTTCGTGGCGCTGGCCACCATCGGCCCGGAGGGGATCGATTGTTCGCCGCGCGGCGACAAGCCTGGTTTCGTGCGCATTCATGACGACAAGACGCTGATGATGCCCGACCGACGCGGCAACAACCGGACCGATTCATTGCGGAACATCGTTCGTGACGATCGGGTTGCATTTCTATTTCTGATCCCGGGATCCGGCACCACCCTGCGTGTCAACGGACGCGCGAAACTCTCGATCGATCCGAAATTGTGCGCTTCCTTTGCCGTTGACGATGCGCCCCCGCGGTCCGTCATCGTGCTTGCGGTGGATGAAGTCTATTTCCAGTGTGCGCGAGCGATCGTTCGCTCCGATCTCTGGAACGGCGAAAAGCACGTCGATCCGAAGAGCCTGCCCACGCCCGGCCAGATTCTCCAAGCGACGAGTCGTAAGGAGATCGACGGCGTGTCTTATGACAGGGAATGGTCCGGCCGCGCGCAAAAAACCATGTGGTAGAAAAACACCTTATCGGTGAACCAGAATGTTGACGAGTTTGCCAAGCGGATCGCGCGTGTAGAATCGGCGCACGCCCCAAGGCTCGTCCACCGGACCGTATTCGATTGGATAGCCCGCAGTCTGAACGCGTTGCAGAGCATCGTCGAGATCGTCCACCTCGATGGAGAGGTCGGGCACGGGCGTGCCCGATCCACCTTCCGACATCACGCTGATCTGCAAGCTCATCCGATCGTCCGCGCCGTAGGTCACGATCCAACCCAAATCCATCAGCGTGTCTAACCCGAGCACCTCGCCGTAAAAGCGTTTTGCCTCCTTCTGATTGTCAGAGGCGATGTTGCTGACGATGCGTTTAACCTTCATGGCGTGTTTCCTCCTGCTTCATCCCGCCCTTTTGAGGTTGGGGAGGAACACTGTCAACAGACCGAGCAGCGGCAGGTAGGAGCAGATCTTGTAAACGAACTCGATGCCTGTGCTGTCGGCGATGATACCGAGCACGGCAGCACCCAGTCCGCCGAGCCCGAAGGCAAAGCCGAAGAACATGCCGGCGACCATGCCCACGCGGCCTGGCAGCAATTCCTGCGCGAATACAACGATTTGAGGGAAGGCGGAGGCGAGGATCAGGCCGATGGCCACGGTCAGGATCGGGGTCCAGAAAAAATTCGCATAGGGCAGCGCCAGCGTGAAGGGCAGCACGCCGAGGATCGAGAACCAGATGACGGTCTTGGAACCGATACGATCTCCAATGAGTCCGCCCAACACTGTGCCGGCGGCAACGGAACCCAGGAAGATGAAAAGCATAATCTGCGATTGTTGAACGCTGACACCGAATTTTTCGATCAGGAAGAAGGTATAGTAGCTGGAAATACCGGCCATATAGACGTTCTTGGCGAAGACCAGTGACACCAGGATCGCCAAGGACATGGCAACCTTGCCACGCGGCAGGATGAGTGCGGGTGTCGACGCTGGACGCGAAGCGGCGCGCCGGCGGTAACCCGAATACCATGCGCTCACACGCCAAAGAACGATCATGCCCAAAAGCGCGGCGAGCGAAAACCAGGCGACGCTGCCCTGTCCCCGCGGCACGACGATGAAGGCGGCGAGCAGCGGTCCTATGGCAGTGCCCGCATTGCCGCCAACCTGGAATACCGCTTGCGCCAATCCATATCGGCCGCCCGATGCGAGCCGGGCTACGCGCGAGGATTCCGGATGGAAGATCGCCGATCCGAGGCCGACGAACATCGCACCTGTGAGGAGCAGTGAATAATTGGCCGCTGTCGCCAAAAGCAGGAGCCCGATAAAGGTGGAGCCCATGCCGACCGGGAGCGAATAGGGCATGGGTTTCTTGTCGGTGGTCAGCCCAATGGCCGGTTGTAACAGCGAAGCTGTTACCTGAAACGCCATGGTCAGAAGACCGATCTGCCAGAAATCCAGTCCGTAATCGCTTTTCAGCATAGGGTAGATCGCCGCGAGCATCGACTGCATGATATCGTTCAGCATGTGGCAGAAGCTGACGGCAAGCAGTACTGCAACGGCAGTCCGTTCTGCCGGCGCGGAGGCGCGGTTGGCGGCGGTGTCAGTCACGTGGATACTCCATGGAAAGAGGCCACCATCGAAGCGGCAGCCGCTTATACGCCTCTTGCAAATGACCTTCCTTGGTGATTTGGTCTAGTTTTTTCGCAAGTGGGCCAAATGAATTCAGCTGACAGCCCCAATACGGTGATCGTCAATAAGGATCGTCCGATTAACGACGAAAAGCGCCGATCCTGGCTTGAGGACGTTGAGGGTGACCTTGTCGTCGGCGAGGTTGCGCAATCGGCTTTCGTTCACGTGCCGGTGCACCGTCACACTCGTGGCCAGCTTCTCCATGTCAGCAGCGGGGTCGTTCTGGTCAAAACCGGTTTTGGACATTGGATGGTGCCCACGGGGCAGGCGATCTGGATTCCCCCCGGTATCGAACACGCGGTTGAAATGATGACCGATGTGCGCATGCAGTCGGTCTATGTTCTGCCGGAAGCGATTTCAGGTCTTCCGGCCAGACCGCGTGTCGTTGGTATTACCGCTTTGATGCGCAGTCTTCTGGAAGAGGTGGCTCCCTTGCCGCATGTCGCGCAACCGACAGGTCGAAACGGTTTGCTCTATAAGCTCATCATGCATGAGATTCCGCGGTTGCCCGAATTGCCTCTGGGACTGCCTTTTCCCGCTGATCCGAGGCTTGCACGCATGTGTCGCTCGTTTCTTGAGGCCCCGGAAAGCCGTGTCACGATCGATCAGTGGGCGCGCGCCGCCGGTATGAGCCGACGCACCTTCACTCGTCGCTTCAAGCAGGAGGCGGGCGTCAGCCTGTCGCTCTGGCGCCAGCAGGCCAGCCTGTTTGCCGCCCTGCCGAGGCTGGCCAGCGGTGAAGCGGTCACAACCGTGGCGCTCGATCTTGGCTATGACAGCGTTGCTGCTTTCACGACGATGTTCAAGAGGATGCTGGGCGCTTCGCCGCGCAACTATCTCAGGATTCCTGACCCGGGCGAGGTGAACTGACACGGACACCCAAACACTGGTAGGATTGGCGATCAGTCGTCGGCCAACGCTTCGCTGATTCGACGCATTTGTTCGCCCATAGCCTCGCATTGCGCCGGTGTCGATTGCGCCATCACACGGTCGATCAGCTTGGTGTATACGGCCAGCGCCTGCATTAACCGTTCCTCACCATCCTGCGTCAGATAGAGTCTTAGAACGCGACGGTCGTTAGCATCACTCTCGCGGCGCACCAATCCCTGCGTTTCCAGTTGCGGCAAGAGCATGGTGATGTTCGAGCGCCCGACCAGAAGACGCCGCGCCAGATCGTGCTGGGATTGTCCGGGATGGCGGTAGAGGTTCATCAGCATGTCGAGTTGCGCGATCTTGAGCCCGAGCGGTTCCAGCGCCTTGCTGAGCGCGCGCACGATTGCTTTTTCCGCACGCGCCACGGCGATCCATGTACGAAAACGCGGATTGTCCCAGGGGAGTTCTTGTTTTTTGTTCATGTTTGAACTAACTTTGTTCATGCTTGAACATTATATCGGTTCCCACCATGACTCGTTTCAGCTTGCGGATCCTGAAAGGCCTTTTTGGCACACTCGAATATGTCGCGCCAAGCCTCGCCGGCAGTATGGCTTTTCGGCTGTTCTGCCGGACGCCGAACCCGGCGCGGCTGACGGATAAGGAAAAGCGCGTTCTTGCCCTGTCTCGCGACTTTATGAGAGGCGCGCGCAAACACCCGCTCACGACCGAGCATGGCGACGTCGTGGCTTATGAATTCACAAACTGGGGAGGGCGCCGCGATGGGCCTGCGGTTCTCGTGCTGCATGGATGGCGTTCCCGCACCGAACATATGCGCGTTATCGTCGAAGCCCTGCTTAAGCGCGGTTTCCGCGTGGTGTCACTCGATCTTCCCGGTCATGGAGCTTCGGGCGGGCGCACCCTGAATATTCCCAAGGCGGTTGCGGCCGTGAACGCCGTGGCGCAATGGTTTGGACCTTTTGACGCCATGGTTGGGCATTCTTTCGGCGGTGCCGTCGCCGTTAATGCGATCGCCGGGTCCGTTGCCGGTGTCCCGCCGGTGCCGGCGCGGCGGCTTGTGAGCATCGCCGCGCCCAACGCTCTCCCCGATCTCTTTTCGCGGTTCGGCCGTTTCGCTGGGCTCGGCCCAGCCAGCCAAAAGGCGTTCGAGGGATGCGTCGAGAAGATTGCCGGGGCGCCGGTTAATGCTTTCGTCGGCGCGCAACAGTTGCAGGATCTCGAAATCCCAACGCTCGTCGTCCACGCACCGGAAGACAAGGAGGTTTCGGCATCGGATGCAAGGGCACTGGCGGGCTCCGGCGCCCATGTCTCCCTGGTGTGGGCACCTGGTTTTGGACACCGCCGCATTCTCGCTGATCCGGGCATCGCCGCGCGTGTTGCCGCTTTCGTCTCCACACGCCAGGAAAGGCGTTTGGAGGGCGAGACAGCGAGAACATTAGAAGATTGTTTACCAAACGTCGATTGACCGTGCCATTCATGACAATTTTATCGATCTTCGCGCGACCGTTCGCCCAATAACTGTTATTTTGGTTGTGATTCAGAATAACGCAGTTGTGGCAATGAGCCGGGAACGCGGCGGGGTGATCGATCATGTTGAAGTCCATGCGCAAAAGCGGACTGGCCTGTGTGGCGGGAATGTTGTTCGCAGGTGGCGTAGGCCAGGCCCATGCGCAGTCGGACAACCTTTTCGACATGCTGTTCGGTGGAGGCAACCGCCCAACCAGCCGCGTGCGTAGTGAACCGCCGCGGACCGTAAAACCTGCTCCGGTGAGGCGCAAACCGGTAAAGGCGCCCAAAATCTCGGGGCCCTCCTACTACAATTACAAACCGGCACCGCTCGCTCATGTGGCGTTTTCCGAAATTTCGGTTCCTGTGCCTGAAAACGTATTCGAGCCAATGCTTGAAGGGGTTTCCTTCCGCGAGGCGCTGCCGATGCTGGAGGGAGTGGAATTATACGCCGAGAAGGACATCGCTGAGGCGATTGTCACGTTTTACGAAAGGAACCCGGATTTCGTCTGGGTCTCAGGTTATCAGGTAAATGATCGCGCCAAGGGTGTGCTGCGCGTGCTTTCGGAGGCGTCCGGTTATGGCCTTTCGGATGTCGACTACACGGTGGGGGTGCCCGGCAGCGATTTTTCCTATGACGATATTGCGGCCCGTCAGAAGGAGCTGATCCGGTTCGAGATGACGCTGACGGCACGCGCCCTGCGCTATGCACGCGATGCGCACGCTGGCCGTGTCGATCCGAACAAGCTGTCCGGCTATCACGATTTTCCCGATAAACCGATGAACCTGGTGCAGACCATCGGTTTCATGGCGAACATGACAAAAGCGGATCGCTATCTCGAAGGCTTGCATCCGCGCAACGACATCTATCGCAAGCTTCGGGCCGAATTGGAATTGCTTCGAGGGACTGCCGAGCGTGAAATCGTCGTCGACCCCAAAACCTTTGTGCGCCCCGGCGGAAGGAATCCCGAGCTTGCCAAGCTGCTTAAGATCATCGAACGCGATGCCGATGCCGCCTTTATCGAGGCTCATGGGTCAATCTTGAAAGAGCACGAGGGAAGCGAAGTCTATTCCCAGGCGCTGGTGCCGGTCGTGAAGGCGACACAGGAGAGCCACGACCTCAAGCCGGACGGTATTATCGGTCCGCGCACGGTCGCGGCGATTGCCGGCGTTTCCAAGGTGGCGCGCATCGAAAAAGTGCTTTTCGCTCTGGAGCGCCTGCGCTGGCATCCCTCGGAGCTCGGCGATACGCGTGTGGTCATCAATGCGGCTGCTTTCAACGTCGATTTCTTCGAGGACGGAAAACCGCGCATTTCGATGCGCACGGTGGTGGGGCGCAATGCCAACCAGACGAGCTTTTTTTTCGATAAGCTGGAGACGGTGGAATTCAATCCCTATTGGGGCGTTCCCCGCTCCATACTCGTCAACGAAATGCTGCCGAAGCTCTGGCGAGATCCCAGCTATCTCGATCGCAATGGCTATGAGGTTGTTAACCGACAGGGACGGCAGGTGTCTTCATCGGCCGTCAATTGGGGCCGGTATGGCAGCAACATCCCATACAGCGTGCGCCAGAAACCCGGTCGCAACAATGCGCTCGGGGAGCTGAAGATTCTGTTTCCCAACCGCCATGCGATCTACATGCACGATACGCCGTCCAAGAGCCTGTTTCAGCGTGACACCCGTGCATTCAGTCATGGCTGCGTGCGGCTGGCGGATCCGCGCGCCATGGCGGCGGCGGTGCTCGACA
>NZ_CAJXGF010000157.1 GCF_913053745.1 uncultured Nitratireductor sp. | reverse complement strand
GATGCCCCCATCCGCAGCGATCGCAATACGCGCCCGGGGACGGGTGAGTTGCATGTCGAAAATCAGCACCTCGCCACGCAGGAAAGGCGCAAGCTCTGCATGCATGGAAAATTCGTCAACGGTCATGCCGGGGGCCTCCGGCGTTTCGCCGGCCACCACGACATCGGTGAATGTGAGCGAGGGAAACGGCAGCAGACGTGCGCGCGCCGTGCCTTCCACCCGCACTTCGCGGCCCAGCACCCGCCCCGCTTCGCGCTCGAACGCGGAGCGGTAGTGATTCCAGTCGATGAAATAGGGCGCGACCAGCGCCGAGGTCAGCGCCAGCACCACGAGTCCACCGAAGAATACAAAAAGCCGGGCCAGTTCTATCTGTCTCCCTGGAGTTCGCCGCCTGCCGCTCTACACTAGTCCGATTTCAGTGGCGTTAAAGGGGCAGGCCGGCCGATGCTCTCACAATCCGCGCTTATGTGCGCCTTGTGCCGACAATCTTGCCGGGATTCATGATGTTCAGCGGATCGACGGCGCGCTTCACCGCGCGCATCACATCCACCGCATCGCCGAGTTCCTCTTCCAAAAACCGCATCTTGCCCTGGCCTATTCCATGCTCGCCAGTGCAGGTTCCGTCCATGGAAAGCGCACGGCGGTTGAGGCGCGTCACAAAAGCCTCCGCCTGCTCGATCTCCTCCGGATCGTCCATATCCATGAGGACCAGAACGTGAAAATTGCCGTCGCCCACATGGCCGAGCACCGTCGCGAGAAGACCCGTCTCGGCAATGTCCGCCTCGGTCTCGACGATACACTCGGCAAGCCGCGAAATGGGCACGCAAACGTCGGTTGAAAGTCCGCGTGTGCCCGGACGAAGCGCCACGCAGGCCCAATAGGCATTGTGGCGCGCCTTCCAGAGCTTTGTGCGCTCTTCGGCTATGCTGGTCCATTGAAACGGTCCGCCCCCGAACTCCTCGGCAATCTCGCCAAACGTCTCGGCCTGTTCCTTCACGCCGGCGTCGCTGCCATGGAATTCCAGAAACAGGCACGGACTTTCGGGATAGTCGAGGTCGGCATAGGCGTTGATCGCCTTCATCGCGAGTGCGTTGACAAATTCGATGCGTGCCACCGGCACCCCCATCTGGATCGTCGTGATGACTGCCTGGCAGGCCGATTCCACATCCGGAAACGGGCAGACGCCACCGGAAATCGCCTGCGGAATGCCGTAGAGCTTCAAGGTCATCGCGGTAATCACGCCCAACGTGCCCTCCGCGCCGATCAGAAGCCGCGTCAAATCGTAGCCGGCCGAGGTTTTGCGGGCACGCCGCGCCGTGGTGATCAATCGTCCATCCGGCATCACCGCCTGCAGGTTCACCACATTGTCGCGCATCGTTCCGTAGCGCACGGCATTGGTGCCCGATGCGCGCGTCGAGGCCATGCCGCCCAGACTCGCATTGGCGCCCGGGTCGATAGGAAAGAAAAGGCCGGTGTCGCGCAGATAATGGTTCAGGTCCTCGCGCGTCACGCCGGGTTCGACCGTGCAATCGAGATCTTCCGCGTTGACCGAAAGAATGCGATTCATGTTCATCAGATCGAGCGAGATACCCCCGGCAGGCGCGTTGACATGCCCTTCCAGCGAAGAGCCGGTGCCGAAAGGAATGACCGGCACGCGATGCTCGGCGCAGATGCGCACCGCGTCCTGCACCTCCTCCGCGTTGTTGGGGGCGAACACCGCGTCAGGCAATTGCGGCGGTATGTAGCTCGTGGAGTGGGCATGCTGTTCGCGCACGGATTGCCCTGTAACGAGACGATCCCCGTATCGCTGGCGCAAGAGATCCAGGACCAGTGCAATGCCGTCCTCGTTGCGTTCCACCTTCTCTAACTCCGCCAGCGCCATTCACATTCTCCAATCAGATGGTCCAACCCTTGCCGCGCAGGGGCGTTTTCGTTTCTATCCGAATCTGCCGCAATAAAGCAGTTTTGATGACAATTGCGATCGTTGTCTTCAAAACAAATGCCGCAAGTCGAACAACAGTCCACAGGCTAGGAATACCCAAAACAATGCAAGATGAAGCGCCCCATCGCTCCAGCATATTCGAACTGCAAAAGGACTGGATCGACTTCAACGGCCATCTGAACATGGCGTATTATACCGTTCTTTTCGACCGCGCATACGAAGAGACTTCCGAGCGCTTCGGCATGGGAGCCAAGTATGCGCAGACGCGGCGCCTGACCACCTATACCGCCGAAATCCATCTTTGCTATGTGCGCGAACTGCATCTCAGCGACCGCGTCCAAGGCACTTATCAACTCCTCGACCACGACGAGAAGCGCCTGCATTCCTATCAGGAGTTGCGCCATGCCGAAGAGGGTTGGCTGGCGGCGACCTGCGAAACGCTTACGCTTCACATCGACATGGCCGGCCCCAGGGTCACCCCCTTCCCCGATGATGTGGTCGAACGGATCGAGGCGGTGCATGCCGTGCACAAAAACCTGTCGCGGCCCGAACGCGCTGGACGGTCCATCGCAATCCGGCGGCGAAGGGGCTAGGGTCGGTTATGCTGGCCTCGTTCAAGCTTATAAAGCGTCTACCGCAGATTCTGCGGACATGGATAGAGCCGAATGTCAGCGCCTTTCTTAAGGCGCGTCTTCCGCTGGTGTGGGTTCTGTCGCTGTTCCTCGGGCTGGGTGTGGCTATCGCCGCAATCGTCTTTCGCGAATTGATCGGTGTGTTTCAGTTGTTCTGGCTGGGCACGCGTTCGGAACGGGTCTTCACCGCGGCTCTTTCGCTGCCCTGGTACTGGATCATGGCCGGACCGGTGGTGGGCGGTTTGTTGGTCGGTCTGTTGCTTACCCGGCTTGAAGCGCGGCGCACAGGCGCTGTGGCGGACGTGATAGAAGCGCGGGCGCTGTCGGGCCGCAAACTTCGGCTGCGCGACGGTTTGCTCTCGGCCTTCGTGACGGCGATGTCTCTGGGTTCGGGTGCAAGCGCCGGACGCGAAGGCCCGGTGGTGCATCTGGGTGCGGTGCTTGCCACCGCGATTGCCTGGCGCGCCGATCTGCCCGAATGGTGCCGGCGCACCCTCCTGGGAGCGGGCGTCGCAAGCGCCATCTCCGCTTCGTTCAACGCCCCCATCGCCGGCGTTTTGTTCGCCCACGAGGTTATTCTCGGGCACTACGCCATGCGCTCTTTCGTGCCCATCGTCATTGCATCGGCGGCGGGCGCGGTGGCATCGCGATTGTGGTTCGGCAGCGCCGCGGCCTTTCTCGTTCCGACACACCAGATCACTTCTTTCTGGGAGTTCCCCGCCTTTGCCTTGCTTGGCGTCACGGCCGCGCTGGTGGCCATCCTGTTCCAGTTCTCCCTGTTCGTCTCGGATTACGCCGCCCGTGGTGTGCGCATTCCTCTTTGGACACGACCATTGGTCGGCGGCGTGATCGTCGGCGGCATTGCCGTGGCCTTCCCTCATGTTCTAGGCGTCGGCTACGAAATCACCGACATGGCGCTTTGGAACCGTCTGCCCCTCGTCACCATGCTGGCGCTCATTGTCGTAAAGACGGCGGCGACCTCGATCACGCTGGCCATGCGCTTCGGCGGCGGCATCTTCTCGCCGGCCCTGTTCCTGGGGGCCCTGACCGGCGGGGCATTCGGCATCATCGCCGCGTCCGTCTTTCCCACCATGGCGTCGAGCGAAGGACTTTACGCAATTCTCGGCATGGGCGCCGTCGCCGGAGCCGTTCTTGGCGCCCCGATTTCCACGACTGTCATCGTCTTCGAGTTGACCGGCGGTTACGAACTCTCCATTGCGCTGCTGCTGACCGTCGCCGTCGCCCACGGCATCACGCAGACCATCCACGGTCATTCCTGGTTCCAGTGGCAGTTGGAGATGCGCGGCCTGTTTCTTGTGGAAGGACCGCATAAGGCGCTCGGCCACGTCATTCGCGTGATGGATTTCATGGAGCCCTTGGAAGATGAGGACGCCCCCGTCAGCTACGACCCCGAAACCGGCGCTCCCTCGCTCAGGCCCACCGACACGCTGGAAGCATCGCTACGGGCTTTCGACAAGGGAGGGCATGACCGTCTGCCGGTCGTCGACCCGAAGGATTCCACCAGGGTCATCGCCTTCGCAAGTCATGTCAGGGCACTGCGCTTCTTCAATCGCGCTCTCGTGGATATGAGTGAGGAAGAACACAGATAAATCTTAATTTCCAAAGGTTTACCGAGTTTTTCTGGCAACGAACACTTCATTAACCATGATCAGACGGGCCGGATCTTTGCACAAGTTTAACCATGCAGCCGGCTTGAAGCGCCCTCACCCCGCGCCGACCATCTCGAACGAACACAGTCGATTCGCCGGTTGCGAGAAGCCAGGTGTTGAACGAGGAAGCCAAAGCCCTGTCGAACAGTCTCGCGCACTCGCACGAGATCTCCGATTATGACTTCTGGCGCGCTTTGAAGTCGATCGAGGACGAACTCTATTGGCTTCAACGCAAACACCGGCCGATTCCCATCGACCTGATCTATGTCCGCGCCATCGTCCGCTCCGCGCGCCAGAAGCGTCTGTGCCTGGATTATGACCCCTCGCCTTTCGGCGCCATTTGACAATCAGGCCAGGTTTTCCTTCAGGAAGGCAACCGTTCTTTCCCAGGCCAGGTCGGCAGCTTCCTTGTCGTAGCGCGCTTCCGACGTGTCATTGTTGAAAGCGTGGTTCACCCCCTCATAGACATGGATGGTGAAGCTCTTGCCGGCCTCTTCGAGCGCGCCGCGATAGGCATCGATACCGGCGTTGATGCGCTCATCCAGCCCCGCATAATGAAGAAGCAGCGGTGCCTCGATTTTCGAAACCTGTGCGGCGTCGGCCTGCCGACCGTAATAAGCCACGCCCGCATCGAGTTCCGGATCGTTTACTGCAAGCTGATTGACGAGGCCTCCCCCCCAGCAGAAGCCGATCGCGCCGACATTGCCATTCGACGCATCGTGCCCGGCAAGGAACGCCTGCGTCAACGTCGCGTTGCGCACAGTCTGGCCGCTGTCGAGCGCGCCGATCATCTCGCGCGCCTTGTCTTCGTCTTCAGGCGTGCCACCGGAGGGCGAGAGAAAATCGGGCGCCAGGGCCACGAAACCTTCCAGCGCCATCCGCCGCGCCACGTCGCGAATATGCGAGTTGAGCCCACGGTTTTCGTGAATGACGATCACGGCGGGCAGTTTTCCATCCGCTTCGGCCGGACGAACGAGGTATCCCATCATGTCCCCGCCATCACCGGGATACGTGATGTCTTCTGCCACCACGCGTGCGTCGTCCTCCGCGACCATGGCCGCGCGGGCTGTGCTTGCGGCAAGCATGGGGACGATTGCCGCCGCCGCGGCGCCCGAGCCCGCCAGTTTGGTCAATTTGTTCATGAAAGCGCGGCGATCGAGCGTCAGGTGCGTGTACTCGTCATAGGCATCGATCATCGCCTGGGTGATCTTCGGCTGATCCTGCATGAATTCCACTCCCATTTGTCGGTTGGTTCCCGCCGGACTCCAAGTTAGAGCCGGCGGCGCAAAGGTCCATTCACAGCCACGTGAGCGGCGGCGATCCTTTTGCCCGCGGCTGGCAATGCCTATATTCACGGCGAACGCGAAAGGAGCCGTGCCCATGTGGTCCATCGGAGAATTGTCGAAACGGGTGGGCGTAAAAGTGCCGACGATCCGGTATTACGAAGAAACCGGACTGATCGAGCCGCCCGAGCGTTCCTCCGGCAATCAGCGACGCTATGGCAGACAAGCGATGGAGCGCCTCACCTTCATCAGGCACGCTCGCGACCTCGGCCTGGGCATCGAAGCCATTCGTTCTCTGATTGACCTGAGCGGCCATCCTGAAAAGCCCTGCGAAGCAGCCGACAGCATCGCGCGCGAGCACCTGACGGAGGTGCGCGAACGCATCGCGCGCCTCCAGAGGCTCGAGCAAGAATTGCAACGCATTGTCGAGAACTGCGACAGCGGCGCAATGTGCGATTGCTATGTTCTGCGCGCGCTCTCCGACCATTCGCTATGCGAAAGCGAGCACTGACGGGGCCTGATCGCTGCAATCAGTCTTTGCTCTTTTCAATGAAGCGAAGTCGATTGCTGAATGGATCGATTACGCCGAGTTCCAGTCCCCATTCCGCCTTTTCGAGACCCGGACGATTGTATTTGTAATGCCGTTCATGCAGCTCCGCGTGCAGCGCCTTGATGCCGGTCATGAAGACCACGGCATTGCCGCCGGGTGTCGCATCGCCGGAATGTTCGCTCAGATGCAGGCTGAGGTCACCGCGTGAAACCTGCATGTAAAGCGGCATATTGGGAGCGAAGCGGTGCTCCCAATCGACCGCAAAGCCCAGGAAATCGAGATAAAATTCGCGCGCTTTCGCTTCATCGAAAATCCGCATAATCGGGATTGCCGGCTGGAGAATTATTTCTTCTCCCGCGGGTTCGGCGATTTTGGAAGCAAGGATATTCCAGTTATCGAAGCCGAATTGTCGGGCAACGATCTCCAGCGCCTCGCTGTGCGAAATGTGAACGTCTTTGTCGGCAAGCGCTGAGCGCATGGCTTTCGCCATGGCTTTTGCGTTGGAAAACTCACGCATGTCCAAGGTCCTTCATCGCGGCGAACAATCCACCAGTGTCCGCATTGCCGATGTCCTCGCCGTCCGTGAAAGGAACCAAGGAGACAATCAGAACGCATTCGCCATACCCTTTGCGGGCGCGGACTGCAGGCTGCGTTCGACCTGATTGCACCCTGACGCGACGGTCATGAAACGTCAATGGGTTCTGCATCTGCTACTTTGCCGGTTCAGCACCTCTTGGTTCAAGGAGCGCAAACCGGTACAAATGGAAAACATCCTTGGGCTTTGCCCCCCGAATCACCATATGCAGGTGCGATGTCCGGCTTTCCTGACGATATTCCGTTCTTCGATGAAGACGATCCCGCTCCCACCCCTCCGGCTGCGCAAAAACCTTCCGGCATAGCCGCGCGCGCCATGGCGGCCCGTACGGGCGGTCCCGATACGCGTTATCTCGACGCGCTCAATCCCGAGCAGCGCCTCGCGGTGGAAACCATCGAGGGACCGGTTCTGGTGCTTGCCGGCGCCGGCACCGGCAAGACCCGCGTTCTGACCACGCGCATCGCGCATATTCTGGCCTCCGGCCGCGCCTATCCCTCGCAAATTCTCGCCGTGACCTTCACCAACAAGGCCGCGCGCGAGATGAAAGCGCGCATCGGCACGCTGGTCGGTGAAGCCATCGAGGGCATGCCCTGGCTCGGCACGTTCCACTCCATCGGCGTGAAGATCCTGCGCAGGCATGCGGAACTGGCGGGCTTGAAAAGCTCATTCACCATTCTCGACACCGACGACCAGATCCGCCTCTTGAAGCAGATCATCCAGGCCGAAGGGCTCGACGACAAACGCTGGCCGCCGCGCCAGTTCGCGCAGATCCTTCGCTTCGGCTTCGTGGGACTGTCGGCGACCGTCCTTTATGTGATCCTTGCGTTCTCCTTCGCGAGGGCGTTCGACCAGTGGCCTTCGGCGGCCAGCGCATTCGGCGCCTATCTTGTCGCCGGCCTGTTTTCCTATCTCGCCCACAAGCTCTTCACATTCGCCTCGGAAGGCAGTCACGGCCGCGAGGCGCCGCGCTTCATGCTTGTAAGCGCCGCCGGATTCGGCCTTGCCGCGCTTCTGCCGTTCGTCCTGCATGACATGATGGGCCTGTCGCTTGCGATCCCGGTCCTGCTGACCGCGGTGCTGGTGCCCATGATGAACTTCGTCGCCCTGCGCTGGTTCGTTTTCGACCGCGCGGCTGCCGGGCGGGACGGTCTGTCATGACAATCGAGGAGACTGCGGCGCGGTCTCCTGTCCGGCCCTCCGGTTTGGTTGCCGGAGTGAGGCTCCGGGCCGTTTCCGCGGTCCTGTCGATCGCCATCCTGGCGGTCTCCGCCTGGAACATTTTTCTCAACAACGGCACGCATCAGGACGTCAGCTGGCTCCTGACGGTCGGCGAGAAGCTTCTGTCCGGACAGAAGCTCTATGCCGACGTGATCGAGACGAATCCGCCCTTTTCGGTTTATCTCTACCTGCCGATGGTCTGGCTCGGCACAGTGACCCCGCTTTCCGCGGAACTCTGGACCAAAATCGCGACCTATATCTGGATTCTGTTCTTCGGCGCTGCGGCCTTGCACACGGCACGGCGCCTTCGCCTGCTCGGCGCGTCCGAAGCGGCGATCCTCGTGCCTGTCGGCATATACGCGTTCCTGCTGCTTTCGCCCTACACCTTCTCGCAACGCGAGCATTTCGCGGCCGCAAGCGCGCTCCCCATGCTGGTTCTTGCCGGCTGGCGGATGACCGCCGGAAGCCCCGGACGATTGCGTGTTGGCTGGATCCTTCTCGCCGGTATCGGCGCAGCCGCCACGATGATGGTGAAACCGCATTACGCGCTGGTATTCCTGTTGCCCTATCTGCTTGCCGCGTGGTCCGCGCGTTCCTTGCGCGTTGTGTTCGCCTTGGAGGTGATCGCCGCCGCAGTTGTAGTGATCGCCTATGGCGCGGCGGTATGGGTGTTCCACCCGCTCTACCTGACGCAGATGGTTCCGCTCCTGCTGGACGTCTACGCCTTCCGCCGGTCGCTTCCGGTCCTGATATTCGCGCTGGACTGGGAGCAGCTCGTTCTCGGCGGCGCGCTGGCGGTGCTTTTCATGACCGTCGCGCCGAGGCGCGAGAACACGCTGGCATATGCTCTCGGCGCCGGCGCCTTCGGATTCTTCTGCGCCTTTCTGCTTATCGGCAAGGGCTGGCCCTATCACTCCATGCCCGGCCTTGTGCTCACCCTGATCGCGATCGCGATCGCCGGGGCGCGCTGGGCCTTGGCGGAGATCGAGAAAAACGGCGAAATCCCGGTCAACGCCGCTTTCATCGCCGTGATCGTCGCCGCGGGCATGGCCGTTTCGCAAACGGCCCTGTCCTGGAGCGTCTACAAGCCGCCGGCGGCTATGGTTTCGAAGCTGAACGCCGTCGTCGAAAAACCGGTGGTCGCATCCGTTTCGCATGACATCGGAACCGGCCATCCCTGGGCGCGCAGCCTTGGCGGAACCTGGATCGAGCAGATGTGCTCGGAATGGCTGATCATGGGCGGCGAATATGCGCTTCGCGATCCACAGCTGCCTGCCGCCGACCGTCAACGCATAGAGATGCGAATGGACGAAGCCGTCGCGCGCAAGGTCGCGGACTGGAAGGCGTCGCCGCCCGACATCGTATTCCTCGATATTGACCCGATCAGAAGTATCGCTGCCTTGCTGGAGAACCCGGATCTGGCGCAGCTGCTCGAGAACTACGACACCGTCTTCGAGGACGAGCGGGTGAGGATCGCGCTCAGGGTCGACCTTTTGCCGGCCTGGCAGGCGGCAAACGCTACGGTTTCGTCACCCGGCGCAGCGTCAGATTGATCCGTCCGCCGTTCTTCAGCAATGCCGAGGTTGCAGGGTAGATCCGGTCGACCCCGTGAAAGCAAAGCCGCCCCGCGCCGCCGAGCACCAGCACGTCGCCGCTGACCAGCTTCAGCGAGACTGTTCGCCCCGACCGAGTCGTCTCGCCGATACGGAAAAGGCATGTGTCGCCGAGCGAGACCGACAGCACCGGCGCGTCGAAATCCTCCTCGTCGCGGTCCTGGTGCAGGCCCATCTTAGCCGTGTCGTCGTAGAAATTGATCAGGCAGGCTTCAGGCGGATGCGGATAGCC
>NZ_CAJXGF010000156.1 GCF_913053745.1 uncultured Nitratireductor sp. | reverse complement strand
CCGTCTCGAAGTTTCCGGCGCCCATCTCCGCGGCGAGCTTCTTGCGCCCGGTCGGGTTGATGCGCTCGCCGATCACGCAGAAAGGCTGGTCGAAGCCGATCACGACTTCCTTCTTTGCCGAGGCAACGATGGTGCGGGTCATTCAATGTCCTCCTGGGATATGAACGGCGTCATATCGCTGGTTTATGGTCTCGATTCCGGCCGTGAGGTTGGACCGTGCAGGCGCTGGTTCGATCGTCATTCTGCCGATGCCTCGCTTGCATCCTTCACCATATCCACGGGTCTCTCGTTCGGATTGTCATGCAGAATGTGGTCGAGCCGTTCGGCGACCAGCGCATCGTCGAGACCGGGCTCTCGCTTCCACGGCCTGCGGCCTTTCAAGACACCGGAATCGTGCACGATTTCGGCCACGAACTCTTCCTGCCGGTAGGCCATGACGTGAATGCCGGAAACGCCCTCGATTTCTTTCACTTCATTGATGATGTCGATGCACAGGCGCTTGCCTTCCTCTTTCTGCTTCTCCGCTCCTTCGAGCCGTGTGATGATCGAATCTGGAATGTGGACCCCAGGCACGTTGGAACGGATCCAGCGCGCGGTCTTTGCGGAGGCGAGCGGGCCGACGCTCACGAGAATGAAGCATTTTTCGTCGAGGCCCATGTCGCGCACCCGTTTCATATAATCCTTGAGCATCGGCACATCGTAGCAATACTGGCTTTGCACGAATTGCGCGCCGGCGACGATCTTTTTGGCAAGCCGGTGCGGGCGGAAATCGTGAGGAGGGGCGAAGGGGTTGATGGCGGCGCCGAGAAACACCGCCGGCGGCGTGGTGAGCTTGCGCCCCGACAGGAATTTTTCTTCGTCGCGCATCGTGCGCACGGTTTCCAGAAGCGACATGCAATCGAGATCGAAAACCGGTTTTGCGCCCGGCTGATCGCCGGCCTGCACGCCGTCGCCCGTCAGGCACATGATGTTGCCCACCCCCATCGCCGCCGCACCCAGCACGTCACCCTGAATGGCGATCCGGTTGCGATCGCGGCAGGCGATCTGCATGATCGTGGCATAGCCCATGCGTGTCAGCAGCGCGCATATTCCCATGGACGACATGTGACAATTGGCGCCCGAAGCGTCGACCGCGTTGATGCCGTCCACCCAGCCGTCGAAAATGGCCGCCCGTTCGTAAACGTCCTGGGCGTTGGCGCTGTCGGGCGGATTCAGTTCCGCCGTTACCGCGAATTCGCCGCGCCGCAAGACACGTTCGAGACGGCCACGCGAAACGTGACCGGGCAGGGATTCCAGCGGCAGGTCGACACCGTCGGGGTTCTCGTCGATCTGCGGCGGACGTCTGGTCATGCGGCGTTGCTCCGGGCGTTGTTGCGTTCGCGCGCGGCCCGTGCCGTTACCCGCAACCAGGCGGAGCTCTCTCTGAGCGACTGGTCGACAGGTTTTTGCACCTCGAAGATCGCGTCTCTGTGCCGCATCGCCTGCGCGCCTTCCCACGCCTTAACCCATACACAGGGCATGTCCGGTTCAACCTCGCAATTGCCGTTGGCGCGCACACCCCCGCAGGGGCCGTTGCGCAATTGCTTGGGACAGTTCATCGGGCACGACATACCGGTGGAAGAAAGGATGCACTGGCCGCACATGCGGCAATCGAACATCATGCCTTTCACGTGGCGTTCCACGAATTTGACCGGCTTTTCCGCCCGCGCGTAGCCGACGGCGTTCCAGAATGGGTGAAGCGTCAGGAAAAAGCTTGAGAACCGTGCATAGACCCATTCGAGAAGCCGCGCGTGGCGCACCGACCAGCGCCGCATCGTGTAGCGCCGCTGAACCCGGCGATCGGGGGAAACGTCGGCCGGCTTGTAGGCAAGCTGGTCGCGCGCCTTCTTCACCAGCGTCGCCTGAGTGACGGTGACTGCCTTTGCATTGCTAGGTTCCGTCATGGCCATCCGCCTTGACCAGCGCGACAAGGCGTTGCTTGTCATAGTCGCGCTCGATCGCTTCCAGCTCTTTGTCGGCTTCGGCCTCCAGGTCATCGCCAACGGCGACGGGATCGCCGCGCCGCCATTCTGCGAGATAGGCGTCCGTATCGCGTGCGCCCACGCGCATCGCGCACATGTCGATTGCCTCGGTGAAGCGCAGGGGCAGTTCGCGCTTGGCGGCCTGCCGTCCTTTCTTGACGATCACCTGGGCGGGAATGTCCCGCCAGTATACGACAATGAGCTGGGCCATAAGCGCCTGTTCCTTCCTCGATTTTCAGAATTGCCGCATTGCTGCGCGCCCGCTTGCTGCAAGGCGACGCGCGTGCATTCAAATGCGACGTGAACGGAGGAGAGGGACGGCTTGTGGCTTCAGTGCATGACAGCGCCGGCCATCATGCTGGCGCCCACCACCACGCCGACGATCACCAGCAAGGAGAGCACGCCGCAGGCAATGGCGATGCCGAGCAGGACGCCGTCCCGCTCGGAAAGTGCCAGCCCGACGAGCGCGCAGGAAAATGCCGGAAACCAGTTGCCGAGTGGAATGGGTAGCGTGACGGCAATGGACAGGATCAAGGCGGCAAGCCCGATAATCCGGTCCGCATGATCGCGTGCAAACGGCCAGTAGCGTGGCTTGATGAGCCGTTCGATCCAGATCAGCCGGGGGATGAGCCGTTCGCTCATATGGCGGAACTTGTCGGCGCCGATCGCCTTGTTGAGCAGGAAACCTGGCAGCCAGACCGTTCTGTTTCCCATAACCATCTGCAGGGCGATAAGCACGAGCGGCGGCCCCAGGACGAGCGTGCTGCCGGGCGGGAAGGGGAGAAGATTGAGACTGGCAAAAAAGACCAGGAGCGTCGCAAAGCTGCGGTCGCCAAGCGCCTGGCGAATTTCTCCGATGGTCACCCGGTCTTCGGCATGTCGCGCCAGGTCGCGGAAAATACGCGAGAGCCGGCGCGGCGGCAGGTGAGCCGGCGGTGCGCCCAACACCGTGTCCAAGTCCGTTCCCTCCGCCTTCATTGCGCTCTTTTTGCCAGCCGTTCGAATCTCGACCGGGGTGGCGTACAGTTTTGTCCTGATGGCGTTAAGCCTTCATGACAGAAGCCGCAAGCATCCGACAACGTCTCAGGTGTCATCGGGGACGTTGAAATTCCAGGATATCGAGCACGGATTCCCGCTGCGGCGCGGGGAATTCCACGCGCCAGCCATCGTCTCTGTCACGGAAAACGTACCCCACCTGATCGCTTTCCCGGCCTGCGCCGTAGCGCGGCGCCTCGTCGCCGTTCACGAAATAGCTGCCCAGATAGATCAATCGCGAATCGCTGTCGGTGAAGAAGCGCCCTTGTGTGCGCTGCGAGCCGGTGCGCTTCTCGAGGAACCAGCCGGATCCATCGTCGCTGACAGAGCATTCGAACCAGTCATAGACGACCAGTGGTGCCGGACCGCCCAATTTTATGGTTCGGCATTGCCATTGCCCGGAAAGGTCGAAGTCCCCGAATGTCATTTTGGGTCGCTCGTCGATCTCGTCGAGAAGCGCAATGTCCGCTTCCGTGCCGCCGGATTCGGCCTGTTCGAAGGCTTCGGTGCGCATCCGCTCGTAAGCGTCAAGGCGTGCGGCATCGCGATAGGTGATGTCCAGCATCACCGTGTCCTTCTCGATGCCTGCTCGCTCCATATCGAGTTTCTGTTGAACCAGCGATTGTGCGTTAGCCGCACCCGCAGCGAGGCCAAGCGCCAGAAATGTCACGATAAAGCGGTGCATGAAAGAATCTCCGAAATGCTCCTGAGGAAAGCACCGCCAATGTAACCATTTCATGGCGCTTTCCGAAGGGTCAGCGATTCTGTGCAGCCTTGGCCAGCGCATCCGTCAGGTCGCCATAGCCGGTCTGCCGCTTTTCGTAAGCGAGCCCGAGCAGGCGGGCGGCATCCCGCGCCACGGTTTCGAGTTGCGGATCGACCGTCTGTGCCAGATAAACCAGCTTCTGATAATTGCCGAAGAAATCCTGGATCAACTCCGGATGTCGGTCGAGGCCCAGAGGCTTCATGAAGAAGGCATCGAACTGGCGGCAAAGAAAATCGGTCATATAGAAAGAGAGCATGTCGTCTTCGGCCACGCGTTCGAATGCGGAGAGCCCCTGGTAGAAGGCGAAGCAGTGGGGCCCCTCGATCCGCTCCACGCCGTGTTTCTCGCAGACCCGGTCGAGAGCTCCGCCGCTACCGCAATCGGCATAGCCGACGAAGATGTTGCGATAGCCCTGCGCGCGCGCGTTCGAGATCGCAATGTCCATGGCCGGCGCGATGCGGTCGGGCCGGTAATGGAAATCGGCAGGAAGACAGGTCAGCTCGAGATGTGCAAAACCCTGCGTTTCGCGCACGGCTAGAACCTCGCGCGCGATCATTCCGCAGGCAATGACAAGAACTTTCTCGGGGACGAGAACTTTTTGCGGCTTCATGCGTTCATGCATCGTAACGGCCCCGTTTGTGCGGGCGGTCTATCTGTGAGGGAGACAAACCATGAGACTTTCCGTTCTTTCCCGTCTGGCGATCCTCGTTCTCGTTGCCGGTTCGGCTGCCGGTTGCGCAAACACGATCCGCGGCGTTGGCCAGGATACTGCAAATGCGGTCGACGCCACACAGAGTGCCGGACGCGACATTTCGCGCTCCACCTATTAACCCGCCCGCCGCTCCTGGGTTTTGGCCACGATCAGGCGCTCGCCGTTAAATTGTGCTTGCGCTTGATCAGTTCCTTGGCCGTTTCAACCGTCACGGCGGCGTCGCGACAATAAGCGTCGGCGCCGACGGCCTTGCCGAATTCCTCGTTGAGCGGTGCCCCGCCAACGAGGACGATATAGTCTTCTCGAATGCCCTTTTCCTTCATCGTGTCGATCACGACCTTCATATAGGGCATGGTTGTCGTCAGCAGTGCCGACATGCCGACAATGTCGGGCTGATGTTCTTCTATCGCTTCCAGGTAATTCTCCACTGGATTGTTGATGCCGATGTCGATCACATCGAAGCCGGCGCCTTCCATCATCATGCCGACCAGGTTTTTGCCAATGTCATGGATGTCGCCCTTCACGGTACCGATGACCATTTTGCCTTGTTTGGGAGCGCCGGTTTCGGCCAGAAGCGGTCGCAGGATCGACATTCCGGCCTTCATCGCATTGGCCGACAAAAGTACTTCCGGAACGAACAGGATACCGTCGCGGAAATCCTCGCCGACGATCCGCATGCCCTCGACCAAAGCTTCCGTCAGGACCTCATAGGGCTGCCAACCGCGCTTCAAAAGGATGTGCGTGCCTTCCTCGATTTCCTCCTTGAGCCCGTCATAGAGATCGTCGTGCATCTGCTGCACGAGTTCATCGTCCGGAAGCTCCGAGAGTATGATTTCGTCGTCGGACATGCTCTGGCTCCTGCTGCTCACGACACGCGGGCAGGGCACCCCGAACCGCGCTAATGGTTGGCCGCAATCATGCGATGTCACCAGAATAAGGCGCGAATTCGCCGTTTACATAGCTGATTTGCGACTCGCGACGTCAGGAAAGCGACGGTTAGAGCGATGCCGGCGAGAGGCTTTGCGCCCGGTTTGAATAGGCTTGTCTTCACAATGGATACAAAACCGAACGTCTTGCTTAACAAGTTGTTAATCCGATTGAGGTTCAATCATGCCTTGTAAGAGGGGGCTTGTCTGCTTACCCATGAGGAGCAGGGTCATGCGTAGAACCTCTTTAACCGCATTTTTTCTCGCAATCGTTTTTACTTCCCCCGCCGCTGCCATTACCGACACCGTGATTTTCAACGGCAATGTCTTGTCGACCTGCCTGATAACGCTTGGGACGCCGGGAATTCTTGCCTCCAATGGCGATTTTTCCGTCCTGTCGTCGACGGAAGCCGGAGGAGCTTCAGGCTCCGCGACGATTCTGACCACCGGCACGAGTTTCAGCGTTTCGACCTCCACGCCTGCCGCATTCATTGCCGCGCCGACGGGCGGAGACGACAACGTCACATTCGCCTCCAGCTACAGCGCGTCGGGCGTCACGACGCTTCTCGACGTCGTCGGTTCGGTTACTTCCCCGCTCGGACTGGGGTTGACCAATGTCGATGTGGACATGAGCGCGACGAAATCGACCGGCACGTTTCCCGCCGGCTCGTACACGGCTGAGGTCACTCTGACCTGTGAATAATAGCTGTGCTTGGAGAAAACTCCTATGGGCAGCCGCTTTCACTGCCGGTTGCGGCACGAGCGCTGCCCAGTCCCTCACGCCGATGCGCGGTGAAATAACAAGTTTCGGCGATACGTTCACGGTGCGGGTGTCCCCTTACAACCCCTATCCGCACAGGATCCGGATGGCGGTCAAGGCTTACGATCGGGATTTCCGGCCAATAGCAGCGGAGGTATTTCCCTCGGAGACAATGATGGGCAGCAGAACCTCGCGGTCCGTTCTTGTTTCGATCGGGTTCGGCAGCAAAAACGTAAGGCGGGTCAGGATTTGCGCGGAAAGCGTTCCTTTTCCTGGCCGGCAGACAAAGATTAAGGCTCAAGTATGCGGACGTTTCATAGCTTATCGTATCGATTGATGGGGGCCTGCGTTTTTTTGTTTCTGAGTGTTTCCATAGTGTACGGAGACAGCGACCAGTACGTCATCAATCAGAACCAGACGGGTGTGACGCTTCCCGGCGTCGTCATGCCGAACGGGTTTGATGAAATCAGAGCTGCCGACGGTACCACGTGTCGCGCATCCATGGCTGGATCCGGGGCCTATCTCGACTCAGGCGTGATCGGCGACAACAGTTCGCATCGCATTTCCGCTTACGGGCGGCTCGTTGTTCCCCTTGGAAAAAAGCCGACCCGGCTGGATTGCGACAAACTGTATCAGCTCGAGCTCAAGCGCCTTGAACTCGAAGTCGAGCTCATGCGGCGTGGGCTCGATCCACGCATGCGTTCCAACGCTTCGGGTGACTGGGCGAGCGATGCGTCATGGAGCAACGAAGGCAGGCGCTGAGTGCGCCTGCCGGATAGACCAACGCACCTCCATTTTGGCAGAAACCGAAAACAAGCGGTATTGATTCATGCCTGTTCCGGGTTTGAATCTGTGACGTCCGACAAGTCGGGAGATTGGGGCTCCGCTGGATTCTTATCAGCGGTCCGGCAGGCGACGAACCCTCCTGTTCTCTGCAATAACTGTTTGCAACAGGTATCTCTTTTTTGTTGACGGAGGTACTTCGCGTATCTACATGGCGCCCTGATTTTCAACCTAGGGTTTTGTCATGAAGTATATCTACTCTTGTGTTTTGTTGCTGCTTGGTTCGAGCCAGTCCCTTGGAGCCCAGTCAGATCTTCCTTTTCGCGCCAATCTGGAGGAGAGCTGCACCATCGAAATCCGGTCAGACGGGTTACTCGTGCGGGATGGCCTGGATGTTCTGGACTCTGAAGCAGCCGGCGGCAGTGCTGGTGTGGCTACAATTTATACGACAGGTGCGGGATTTCAGGCGTCGCTCAAAGCGCCCGAGACTTTCACAACAGCACCGACTGGCACGGGCGCCGCTACGTTCAGGGCCACCTACAGCTCGACGGGCGCCACAAGCACGGCAAAGGTGCCGGGGGCGACATTAACCTCCCTGGGAGTTGGTGCGAGCAACCTTTCGGTTGATCTGCGCGCGGTAGCGGATAATGCAATCTTTCAAAAGGGCGCATATGAAGCCTTTGTTACAGTGACCTGTGAATAGGTGCACGATGCGTAAACTGACCCTGGCGGCTTTGGTCGCCGTCTGTGCCGCAGCAACGCCCGCATCGTCGCAATCCATGTCGCCGATGCGGGGGGTTGTTCGCAGTTTCACTGACAGTTTTGCTGTGCGGGTTCACCCCCGAAATCCGTACAAACATCGCATAGGCGTGATCATTCGCGCTTATGACGCGGATTTCAGGCCGATCGACGCAAGCATATCGCCATCGGACTTTTCGCTCGGTGCTGGCGACTCCCGGTCAGTGCTGGTCGTCCTCAATTTTGACGGAGCGCGCGAGCGACGGGTGCGCATTTGCACCGAGAGTGCTCCCTTTCCCGGCAAGGGCGTTGGCATGAAAGCCCAGATCTGCGGAAAATTCATCGCGTATCGCTTGTGATCGACGTGGTGCCATCGGCTATTCTTGCAAAGGAATGTGGTGGCAGAACGCTGCGATGGTGTCGCTGCCAGTCTCATCAGAACGCCAGTTGCGACACTATCTGCCGCTTGCGGGACGGAGCTTGTTGTTGCAAACGCTAGGCTCGTAGCGAGTCTTGCTTGATGACCCTAGCGTGGAGTTTTCGCCATGACGATGATGGCCGGTGACGACGAAACGGACGATCGGCCGCGCCGGGGACGGTCCGGGCGCGGCGAGCGTGGCGGCGCGGCCGCCCGTAGGGCGGCGCGCGCAGGCGCTGGGCCGGGGCTGCAACTGACCTATATCCGCCGTGTGCTCAAACCGTTCGAGGTTCTGGACGACGAAGCGCTGGCGCTGATCGAGGCGAATGCCGATACCGTGCTGGAAGAAATCGGCATCGAGTTTCGCGACGACCCGGAAGCGCTCACCCTTTGGAAGGAAGCAGGCGCCGATGTGCGGGGCGACCGTGTGCATTTTCCAAGGGGATTGTGCCGGCAGCTTTTGAAGACGGCGCCCTCGGTGTTTACACAGCATGCGCGCAATCCCGAGCGGTCGGTGGAGATCGGCGGCAACGCGACGGTCTTCGCGCCCGTCTACGGGCCGCCCTTCGTGCGCGATCTCGACGGGACGCGCCGCTATGCGACCATCGAGGATTTCCGCAATTTCGTGAAACTCGCCTATATGGCGCCGTCAATTCATCACTCGGGTGGCACCGTCTGCGAACCGGTCGACGTTCCGGTCAACAAACGCCATCTCGATATGGTGTTCTCGCACATGCGCTATTCCGACAAGCCCTTTATGGGCTCGGTCACAGCGCCAGACCGGGCCGAGGACACGGTGTCGATGGCGAGAATTCTGTTCGGCGAGGAATTCGTCGACCAGAACACCGTGGTCGTCAATCTGATCAACGCCAATTCGCCCATGGTTTTCGACGAGACCATGCTCGGCGCGGCGAAGGTCTATGCACGCGCCAATCAGGCGTGCATCGTCACTCCCTTTATTCTTGCCGGTGCCATGAGCCCGGTCACGGTGATCGGCACGCTGACGCAAGTGCTGGCTGAAGTCATGGCTGGCGCGGCCTTCACGCAACTCGTGCGGCCCGGTGCGCCGGTTCTGTTCGGCACTTTCGCCTCGTCGATCTCCATGCAGTCGGGGGCGCCGACCTTCGGCACACCCGAACCGTCGCTCGTGTCCTACGGGGCGGCTCAACTGGCCCGGCGCCTCGGATTGCCGTTCCGCACCGGCGGATCGCTGACGGGATCGAAGATTCCCGACGCGCAGGCCGCCTATGAAAGCGCAAACACGCTGAACTCGACAGTGCTGGCCGGAACCAATTTCGTGTTGCATTCGGCTGGCTGGCTGGAAGGTGGGTTGGTGTCCTCCTATGAAAAATTCATGATGGATATCGATCAGCTCGGCATGCAGCAGCGGACATGCGAGCCCTTGGACGTTTCGGAAAACGGGCAGGCGATGGATGCCATCCGCGAGGTGGGGCCGGGAAGCCATTACCTCGGCTGCGCCCACACCCAGGCCAATTTCCAGACGGCCTTCTACCGCTCGTCCATTGCCGACAACAATTCCTACGAACAATGGGCGGCGGAAGGCGAGAAAACGGCAGCCCAACGCGCCAACCAGCTCGCCCGAAACTGGCTTGAAACCTATCAGGCCCCGCCACTCGATCCGGGGATCGAGGAGGGGCTTGTGGATTTCATTGCAAGACGCAAGGAATCGATGCCCGATGCCTTTGCCTGAAG
>NZ_CAJXGF010000155.1 GCF_913053745.1 uncultured Nitratireductor sp. | reverse complement strand
AGCCGTGATGCTCGAGGATCGGGACGAGCCAATCTACGCGCTCGTGGCTCAAAGGGTCGAGAGCGGTTCTCTCGATGTGGAAAGCATCGAGGGCAGCGAATTGCCGGTGGCACGGATCGTAAATGCCTACGCCGGACTCATCACCACGCTCGATCGCGTCCAATAAACCCGTCCGTCACCGCAACAGGGAACTTGCCGGAACGGCCCGCGTTCTTCCTGAAATGGAGTGAACGTCATGAATGACAACCGTAACCCGGCCCCCGGCTTCGAGCGCAATCCCGACAAAAGCATTGTCATAAGGCCGCATGGCAAGAAAGTTTGCGTCAGGGCGAACGGCATCGATATTGCCGTGACGGAGTCGGCAAAACGCCTTCGCGAGAGCGGTTTGCCGGATGTGATCTACATTCCTTTCGAAGACATCAACTTTGCCAGTCTTGAGCGGACCCAGACGAGAACCCACTGTCCCTACAAGGGAGATGCGACTTACTGGCGGCTGACCGGCGCCGGAGAGCCGGGCAGCGACATTATGTGGGCTTACGAGGCGCCTTTCGACGAAGCGCTCGACATCAAGGAGCACGGGGCATTCTTCGCGGAACGCGTTGAATTCGAAGAGAGTTAAGGGCTCGCATCGACGTTGCTGATGGCCGCTTGCGCCGCCGCGAGCCGGGCGATGGGCACCCGGAACGGCGAACAGGAGACATAGTCGAGGCCCACGCTTTCGCAAAATCGGATCGACGCTGGATCCCCGCCATGCTCGCCGCAAATGCCGAGTTTGATCTCAGGCCGCGAATCGCGCCCCTTCTGCGATGCGATCCGTACCAACTCTCCGACCCCGTCGACGTCCAGGGAAACGAACGGATCCTGCTCGATGATGCCGCGGGCGCGGTAGGTCTCCAGGAAAGAGGCCGCATCGTCGCGGGAAATGCCGAAAGCGGTTTGCGTGAGGTCGTTGGTGCCGAAGGAGAAAAACTCCGCGCTCGCTGCGATTTCGTCCGCCCGCAGCGCTGCGCGCGGCAGTTCGATCATCGTGCCCACCAGATAGTCGAACGCGGCGCTGCGCTCTTCCATCACCCTTTTGGCCACGGCGTCGATGCGGTTCTTCACGAAGGTCAGTTCGGCCGAGATGCCCACCAGCGGTACCATCACCTCTGGCACCACCGGCTTACCGGCCTTCTCGGCCGCTTCGGCGGCCGCCTCGAAAATGGCCCGCGCCTGCATTTCGGCGATTTCCGGATAGGAGATGGCCAGACGGCAGCCGCGATGACCGAGCATTGGGTTGAACTCGTGCAAGGCCTCCGTACGCTGGCGCAACTTCTCCGCTGAAACGCCCATCGCTGCCGCCACCTCGGCGATCTCCTCCTCCGTCTTGGGCAGGAACTCGTGCAGTGGTGGATCGAGAAGGCGAATCGTGACTGGAAGCCCCGCCATCACTTCGAAAATTTCGACGAAATCGGAGCGCTGCATGGGCAGAAGCTTGGCGAGCGCCTTGCGTCGGTCGCCTTCGGTGTCGGCCAGGATCATCTCGCGCATGGCGAGGATGCGGCCATCGTCGAAAAACATGTGTTCGGTGCGGCAAAGCCCGATGCCCTCCGCACCGAAGGAACGCGCCGTGCGGGCGTCCGCCGGCGTTTCGGCATTGGCGCGCACCTTCATGCGCCGCGCCTCGTCGGCCCAGCCCATAATGGTAGAGAAATCGCCCGAAAGTTCCGGCTGCAGCATCGGCACCGCGCCCTTGAGCACCTGCCCCGTGGCACCGTCGATGGTGATCGTGTCGCCCGCCTTGAGCGTCTGCCCCATGGCGAGAAGCACGCCCTTGCGATGATCGACACGAAGAGAACCCGCGCCCGAAACGCAGGGTTTTCCCATCCCGCGCGCCACCACCGCCGCGTGGCTTGTCATGCCGCCGCGGGTCGTCAGAATGCCTTCGGCGGCGTGCATGCCGTGAATGTCCTCCGGGCTCGTCTCCACCCGCACCAGGATTGCCCGGCGTCCTTCCGCCTTCGCCTCTTCGGCAGCTTCCGAAGAAAACACGATTTCGCCCGTCGCAGCGCCGGGCGACGCAGGCAGGCCCATGCCGATAATGTCGCGCGGTGCGGACGGGTCGATGGTCGGATGCAGAAGCTGGTCGAGCGACGCCGCGTCGATGCGCGCCACCGCTTCGTTCTGCGAGATAAGCCCTTCATTGGCCATGTCCACCGCCACTTTGAGAGCAGCGCTTGCCGTGCGCTTGCCCGAACGCGTCTGCAACATCCAAAGCTTGCCGCGCTCGATCGTGAACTCGAGATCCTGCATGTCGCGGTAATGCCGCTCCAGCGTATCGGCGATCTGAATGAAGGACGCGAACGCCTCCGGCATCAGTTTTTCCAGCGACGGCTTGTCGGACCCAGCCCCCAGTCGCGCCGCTTCGGTGATGTTTTGCGGCGTGCGGATACCAGCCACCACGTCCTCGCCCTGCGCATTGACGAGGAATTCGCCGTAAAGCGCCTTCTCGCCGGTCGAAGGATCGCGCGTAAATGCGACGCCGGTCGCCGAATCTTCGCCGCGATTGCCGAACACCATCGCCTGCACATTGACTGCCGTGCCCCAGCTTTCTGGAATGTCGTGCAGTCGGCGATAGGTCACCGCGCGCGGGTTCATCCACGAGGAAAACACTGCGCCCACCGCTCCCCAGAGCTGCTCATGCGGGTTTTGCGGAAAAGGCGAACCGAGTTCGTTCTCGATCCGTCCCTTGTAGAGCGCGATCACCTTCTGCCAGTCCTCGGCCGAAAACTCGGTATCGACCTCGTAGCCAAGCCGCGCCTTCTCCTCTTCGAGAATCTCCTCAAACAGATCGTGATCGAGGCCAAGCACGACGTTGGAGTACATCTGGATGAAACGGCGGTAGCTGTCATAGGCGAAACGTGCATCGTCCGCCTCCGCCGCGATCGCCTCGACCGTCTCGTCATTGAGGCCAAGATTGAGCACGGTATCCATCATGCCGGGCATGGACGCGCGCGCGCCCGAGCGCACGGAAACCAGGAGCGGTCGCTGGGCATCGCCGAAACGGCGTTCGGCAACCCGGCCCACGTCTTCGAGGGCGGCTTCGAGCTGCGTTTTCAGTTCGTCCGGATAGGTACGATCATTGGCATAGTAGTGGGAGCAAAGGTCGGTTGTGATCGTAAAGCCGGGCGGCACCGGCAGTCCGAGGCTGCACATCTCAGCCAGATTCGCGCCCTTGCCACCGAGCAGATTCTTGTCGCCCGCGCTGCCTTCGGCACGTCCATCGCCAAACACATAGACCCACTTGGTCATGCTGCATTCCCCTTCCGGTCGATTTGCCGGCGACTGGAACCATAATGCACCGGCCATGGGAGGCAGCGTTAAGCGGCGCCGCGCGCCAAGGCAAGGCCGGCAAACGCCTCATCTGCCTCTTTATCGATTGAAGAGAAGATTTTTATACCGGAACACCGATGGCGCTCGCTCACGGCTGGGGTATCCGTGGATATGACAGACGAGACGGAGCCGGAACCCCGTCTCGCAGAGGTTTTTCTTCAGGCTGCGGCTGCAACAGCGCGCGGGCGGACCCCGAGGAAAATCATCGCCGATGCCAGCACCAGAACAACGCTCGCGACGCTGAACACACCCTGCGCTCCGCTGGCGTCGAAGATCAATCCGCCGCCGGCTGCCCCAATGGCGATGGCGAGCTGAATGGCGGCAACCAGCAATCCGCCGGCACTCTCGGCCTGATCGGGTACGGTACGCGCGAGCCAGGTGGACCAACTCACTGGAACCGCGCCGAACGCGAATCCCCACAAGGCGATCATGACTGCGCTCGTCGCCGGCATCGATCCGGTCGAGACCAGCCCAAATCCCAGAATGCCCATTACAAGGGGCACGGTCATCAGTGTGCGGCGCAGGCTGCGCTCAACCAGAAGGCCAGCGAACAGCGAGCCGAGGAAATTGGCGAGACCGAAGCCCAATAGGATACCCGAAACCGCGGTGATGCTCGCATCCGTGACGTTTTCCAGATGCGGTCTGATATAGGTGAAGAAGGCGAAATGGCCGGCGAACACAAGCATAGCCGCCAGCAAACCCAATCCCACGCCCGGTCGTACCAGAACGTCGATCAGCGTACGCAGTCGGGTCGCCGCGTTGGGAGCCATTCGCGGCAGGGTCGCAAACTGGACCACGAACGTGATCACCCCAAGAGCGGTGCCGAGGAGAAAGACACTGCGCCAGCCGAACATATCGCCCACATAGCTGCCGATAGGCGCAGCAACGATGGTTGCTGCCGCCACCCCGCTCACGATCATCGAAAGCGCACGCGGCACCAGCGCATCGGGCACAAGACGCATGGCGACTGCCGTCGACATGGTCCAGAAACCACCCAGCCCGATTCCGAGCAGAACCCGCCCCGTGAGCAGCACCGACATGTTCGGCGCGAATGCCACCATCAGGTTCGAGCCGATCAGAAGCAGCGTGAATCCAAGCAACACATGCCGGCGATCGATGCTGCGCGTGGCAGCGGAAACCAGCAGGCTCGTCACCAGCGCCACGACCGCCGTGGCCGTCACCGCCTGCCCGGCCATGCCTTCGGAAATATCGAGATCGAGCGCCATTGGCGTCAGAAGGCTTGCCGGCAGAAACTCCGCCGTCACCAGTCCGAACACGCCGAGCGACATCGAAATCACCGCGCCCCATGCCGGCTGCCGGCTTGCCTGCGCGTTTGTCCACTGCGGGACTTCGTCCATCTGTCTGTCCTTTCACATGCAATCTGTTTTGCAGTGCGACAGAGATAGGTTGGACTTTTCGGACGCACCATGTCATAAAATCCGGAATGCTTGATCGAAACGCTGAAAATTCATCGTCTCACCCCAATCCGGATCTGGTAAGCGAATTGCTCATGGGCATGCGGCTCTATGGGCTGGAGTACCAGCGCACCCAGGTCTCGCCGCCTTTCGGCATTCGCTTCGGAACTGTCGAGGGGCGCGCTCAATTCCACTTTGTGGGCCGTGGGCCGGTGTTCTTGCGCGGCCCCGGCGACACGCTTCATCCCCTGAACGCCGGAGACGCCGTTCTTCTGCCGCGCGGCGGCGAGCATGCCCTGGTTTCCGATCCGGAATTGCGATGCAATCGCGCCGCCGATTTCCAATCGAAGCCGCTTTGCCGCGACGTCAGCGAAATCGTTGCCTGCTCGAACGCATCGGGCCGCGTGTCCGATATGCTCGTTTTTTCGGGCTGCATGGAGTTCGACCTGGGCAGCATGCATCCGCTCGTCGCGCTCATGCCGGATGTGATGCGCGTCAACACGCTCCTGAAACGCTACCCGGAAATTCTGCCTATCCTCGACGCCATGGAGCGCGAAACGAAGGAGGATCGCGCCGGTTTTGCCGGCATTCTCGCCAGACTCGCCGATGTGGTTTCGGCCTTTATCGTACGCGCTTGGGTGGAATGCGGCTGCGGCGGCTCGAGCGGCTGGGTGGCGGCGCTGCGCGATCCGCGCCTCGGCCGCGTCATCGCCGCCCTCCACCGCGACCCCGGCCGCAACTGGACCGTTGCCGAACTGGCCGCGCGCATGGGCAGTTCCCGCTCCGTCTTCGCCGACCGATTTCACACCGTTACGGGCATGACGCCCGTCCGTTATCTGACGGAGTTAAGAATGCGGCTTGCCGCCCAATGGATCGGCCGTGAGGGTCTGCCGATAGAAACGGCGGCGCAACGACTGGGCTATGGCTCGCAAGCTGCCTTCAGCCGCGCATTCAAGCGCATTATCGGTCGCCCACCTGGAGCGATGCGAACGGTGACACCGCGCTCTGCGGGTCCCATCGTTACGGATGAGGAGGCCTCCGCCCGCGCCCGAGAGATTCGATAAGCGCAAGTGTCGCCTCGTCGGCGCGTCCGCCGCATCGCTGCCGCAGCGCATCCGAAAAGAGCGTGTCGTTCTCTTCGGCCGCAAGCGCGAAAAGCGTCATGCACGAACGGAATTTCAAGTCGTCGGGCGCGCCGAGGATCGCTTTGAGGGAATGGCCGGGAGCGCTCAGCAGCGCGTTCGTCGCCTCTCGCAACCGCGGCCCCAGCAACGGGTGCGCCAGATAGGCGCGGGCCTCATCGAGGGATGCAAGCCCGTAAAACATTGCAGTCGGCGAACGGCCAAGTCCCCGCAATTGCGGAAACACGAACCACATCCAGTGCGTCCGCTTATGTCCGGTCCGCAACTCGCTGATAGCCTCATCGAAGCATCCCGACTGTGCATCCACGAAACGCTGAAGCGCAAACGGATCCTGTGTCATAGACCTTCTCCGGTGTGGGCAATCGTAACCGGAAACGCTTCTTTCAAGCACCTCCGCATCGACAGTTGTTGAGGATGAACTCTTTTTCCATCTTGCCGCCATAGAAGAAAATAATTAGAACAAAAAAAGAACACTGGAGACGATCATGCGCAAGACGGGAAAACTCGACTATCTCGAAATGCCTGCCGGCGGCGCGAGCATCGACAGGGTGAAGGCATTTTACGCGCACGCCTTTTCCTGGTCTTTCACGGATTACGGTCCCGGCTATTCGGCCTTCAGCGAAGGTCTGGACGGCGGTTTCGACGGCAATCCGGAAGGAAACGCAAAACCGCTTCCGGTTCTTTACTCGGACGAACTGGAAACCACGCTTGCGGTGATCGAGGAAGCTGGCGGAAAGATCGTGAAACCGATTTTTTCCTTTCCCGGCGGCCGCCGTTTTCATTTCACCGATCCTGCCGGCAACGAGTTGGCCGTATGGAGCGAGACGTGAGCGTGCCAGCGCCCAAGTCGGCCGCCCATCATTGTGGCGGAAGAGCAGTCGACCGGTCCGACAGGGAGGAAATGCTAAACCGCTTCGCGCAAGCGCTCGGCGGTCTGCAGATCGACCGAGACGAGTTGGCTGACGCCCTGCTCGGCCATGGTCACGCCGAAAAGCCGGCTCATGCGCGCCATGGTGATGGGATTGTGGGTGATCACCACGAACCGTGTCTCGGTTGACGCGGCCATCTCGTCCATCAGATTGCAAAAGCGCTCGACATTGTGATCGTCGAGCGGCGCATCCACCTCGTCCAGAACGCAGATGGGTGCCGGATTGGTCAGGAAGACGGCGAAGATAAGCGCCATCGCCGTGAGGGCTTGTTCGCCGCCGGACAGCAGCGTCATCGTTTGCGGGCGCTTTCCCGGCGGGCGAGCCAGAATTTCGAGCCCCGCTTCCAGCGGATCGTCCGATTCGATCAATTGCAGTTCCGCCGTGCCGCCACCGAACAGATGGGTAAACAGACGCTGGAACTGCGCGTTGACCACATCGAAAGCGGCCAGCAATCGCTCGCGGCCTTCCTTGTTCAGGTTCTGGATCGCGTGGCGCAGCTTGCGGATAGCTTCGATGACATCCTCGCGCTCGGAGACGATATTGCCATGCCGTTCGCTGAGCTCGGTCTGTTCTTCCTCGGCACGCAGATTGACCGCGCCGAGCCGCTCGCGCTCCATCTTGAAACGCTCCAGCCGGCGTTCCACATCGGCGATGTCCGGCATCGGCGCGTCTGGTTCCATCTCCGCCAGCGCCAGAACCTTGTGCGGCGGCACGTTCAGCACCTCCTGAATGCGCGCCTCGGCCTCCTTGCGCCGCTCTTCCGCAGCTGTCACGCGCTCTTCGGCGCGAGCCCGGCCTTCACGTGCCGAGGAAAGCGACTGGATGCTTTCCGTGGCCTTCTTGTCCAGCTCCGCCTGGCGGTTTTCAGCTTCCTGAAGCTTGTCGGCCGCATCCCTGCGCACAACTTCAGCCTTGGAAATCTCCGAAAGCAGCGAGCGGCCCCGCGCTTCGACCTCTTCGGGGGCTTCGGCCAATTCCTCAAGCTCGGCCTCCGTGTCGGCGCGCCGCTGCAAAAGCGCGGCGGTATGCCGGTCCGCGTTTTCCACGCGCGACTGCCAGTTGCGCCGCTCCCCGGCGATCGCTTCGAGCCTGCGCCGGCGCGCATCCGCGTCGCGCCGCAATCCCTCATAGGCTGCCCGTGCCTCAGCCACAGCCGCACGTTTGGCCGAAACCTCGGCCGACTGATGATCGAGCCGCGTCTGTAGTTCGGACAGATCGGGTGCGCCTTCCAGCGCCTCCTCGGCAGCCATGGTTGCTGCTACGGCCTCTTCGTGATCCTCGATAACGCGGCTGCGCGACTCTTCCACGCTCACCCGCCGGCTCGACAACTCACCCGCCGCCTTTTCCGCGCTGGCCAGCGCATCGCGTGCCCGTCCGACTGCGATCTGCGCCTCCCGCGCTGCTTCGCGCGCACGCCGCTCCGCCTCTACGGCGGTCTTCACCGCGAGTTCCGCATCGGCAAGCGCCGTCTCTGCAGCATGCAATCGCGCAGACGCTTCGATCACCTCGCCATCGAGCTCCGCCAAACGGTTCTTCTGCGCAAGCCGCTGCGCAGCCGCCGTCGGCGCGTCCGCGCTGGCGCGATACCCGTCCCAGCGCCACAACGCACCGTCCCGCGCCACGAGACGTTGGCCGGGTTTCAACATCTTCTGCAGTCGCGGCCCGTCCTCGGCATCCACGATGCCGATCTGTGCCAGCCGGCGTGCAAGCTGGGCGGGCGCCTTGACCACCGAGGAAAGCGCCATCACACCATCCGGCAGGGCAGGATCGTCCGCGGCCACCTGCGAAGGCCCCCAATAGACCGGCGCGGCGCTGTCGAGCGGCACATCCAGATCTTCGCCCAGAGCAGCACCCAGCGCCGTTTCGAAACCGCGCTCAACGCGCAATTGCTCCAGAACCGCCGGGAAGAGATCGCTGCCCCCGGCATTCAGGATTTTGCGCAGCGTCTGCGCTTCCGTTTCCACTCGGCCAAGCTCCGAACGCGCCTCCTGGAGGGGCGGTCGGGCCGCCTGCTCGGCTTCCCGCGCCGCGGCAACGCGTTCCTCGCCTTCGGCGGCGCTGGCTTCGGCCATTTCCAGCCTCTCGACTGCCTCGTCGACAAGCAATCGCTTCTCTGCAGGGTCCGGTAGCTCGGCGATCCGGTTGGCGATTTCCTGCAATTCGGCGTCCTTATTGGCAATCTGCCGCGCTAGCCGGTCCCGGCGCTCGGCCTGATCCCGGATGGCGCGTTCGGCCTGATGCCGCGTTGCCGAAGCCTCCGCTTTCTCCGCCGTCAGCCGGGAGAGAAAATCTTCGGCGGCCGAAAGCTCGGAGGAAACCGTCTCGAACGCGTTCTGCAGTTCGGCTTCGCGCCCCTCGGCGCCTTCCTCGCTCTCTTTCAGCGTTTCTTCTTCTTCCGCCAGCCGCGCCAGGGCGTCAGCATTGTCGCGCACCATCTGCTCTTCGCGCGCCACATCCGCATTGAGCTGGTCGATGCGTTTCTTCAGTTCCTGCGTGCGCGCCTCGATGCGCTTGGCCTCTTCCTCAACCTGTGTGCGGGCGATGGTGAGGCGTTGCAGAGCGGCAGCGGCAGCCGCTTCGGCGTCGCGGAGTGCCGGCAGCTTATGCGCGCCGACAGCCTGTTCCTTCGCTGCTTCCATCTGGCCACTGGCGTTCTCGCCCACCAGCGCGGTCGCCTGCGAGAGCGCGCTTTGCGCCTCGGCCTCCTGGGCTTTGGCCGAAGACCAGCGCAGATGCAGCAGGATCGCCTCCGCTTTGCGCACCTCCGCCGAAAGCTTTTTGAAACGCGATGCCTGGCGTGCCTGCCGTTTCAGGCTTTCGATCTGGCTGTCGAGCTCGCTTACCACATCGTCGAGCCGCTCCAGGTTCTGTTCCGCGGCGCGCAGTCTGAGTTCCGCCTCGTGGCGCCGCGAATGAAGGCCGGAAATGCCAGCGGCCTCTTCCAGAAGCGCCCGGCGTGCCTGGGGCTTTGCCTGGATCAGCTCGCCGATGCGCCCCTGCCCGACCATGGAAGGCGAGCGCGCACCGGTCGACTGATCGGCGAACAGGAGTTGCACGTCGCGGGCGCGCGCTTCCTTCCCGTTGATGCGGTAAACCGAGCCGGCTTCGCGTTCG
>NZ_CAJXGF010000154.1 GCF_913053745.1 uncultured Nitratireductor sp. | reverse complement strand
GCTCGCCGCCGGTCACCACCGGCAGGGCCGGAATGTCGTAGATCGGCTTTTCCGGATAGAGCTCGGCGCACTGGCCGCCGGGCTTGTCGAGGATATCGACCAGATGCGCCTTCAGGCCCAGCAGGCCCAGCTCGAAGATCGCGAAGAGGCCGACCGGGCCGGCGCCGATGATCACGACATCGGTGGTCATGCGGGATTCCGTCACTTCAAGACCTCCTCTTCCTCTGCGGGCTCTTCCTCACCGGGCCGCTCAGCGCAGGCCGTCCTCGCCCTTCACGTCTTCGGCCTTGAGGCCTCCCATACGGGCATGGATACGCGGGCCGCAAGCCATGGCAAGCACAAACAAAATCTCGTCGGGGCGCGGGCCATCGGCCATCCCGACCTCCATCGCATCGAAATGACTGCGTACATAGGCGGCATTGATATGACCAAGCGGGATGTCGATGCGTGCGCCGAAAGCCCCGACCTTTTTCGAAGACGGCACGATGGCCTTGGAATCGCCGAGCCGTTCGCGCATGGCATAGCCGCCCGGCACATGCCAGAGCGCCCCGTGCTCCAACTCGCCCGCCGTGCCGACAATCGCGCCTTTGCCGAAACCGTCTATGACCGCGATATCGCCGCCGAGTGCAGAGATCAGGCGGTCTGTCATGTCAAGCCCGAGCGGCTTCAGATCGTCCATCGCGCTTTCCAGTTCGTCCGCATACCCACCCGCAAAGGGGTTTTGCACCAATGCAAGCGCGGCGGCGCGGCGGCGCGGAACCCCCGGGGCCGTTCCACCCTCATGAAAAATTTCTTCTGTCACGAGCGCGATTTTGCGCAGGGCGAATTCAGGCATGGATCGAACCTTTGCGTATGGAGGGGGCCGGCAAGATAACCAGCGCAGGCGTGTCTGCCTGCGCACCAGAAATAATGGAACCGCATTCACGCGATTCACCACACAAAAAGAGAGCCGCTGCTTCGATAAGATCACGCGCCAGCATGCTATTGGCTGTGGCAACCCCGTTTTCGAGCGCTTCCGCGATGTCGGCGGACGCAAGCTGCCCGACCGCTTTTGTTACCAGCCGGCCCCGCAAATCGCTGTCGGGGTCGATCCCATTTGCCGGAACACGCGTGACACCCGGGTGCCCGGGCAGGTCCACGGCATTGGCAATCAGCGTTGCGGCAGTGTCGGCAGCAGCGGCGGAACGGGCGAGCACCGTTACGGCATCGGCGATGCCGAGCGAATGGCTGCGCCCACGCCAACCACTCGTGGCAATGCCGCGGACAGGATCGGTAAAGCGGATCGCCAGTCGATCGGCAAAGCCGCGGTCGGTCCCGGCGATGGCAACGTCGATGCTTTCGCCCTCGGTCAGATGAAAGGCAACGTCCCCGCCATTGTTCACATAGGCGCGCGCGAGCGTTCGGCCTTCGACGAGCGCTGCCAGAATCTCGTCAGCGACGCTGCCGGCCACCGCCGCCATCGGGGTGACAAAGGCAGGCACATATGCATGAACGGCCGTCTCCATCCGAAGCGCGGTGGAGGAGGTAAAAGGGCGGGCCTTCGCACCCGCCGGTCTGCGCAGCGCCGGCAGTTCCGCCACCAGTTCATCAAGAATCGTTTCGAAGCGCCTCACGGCCTGCCGATAAGCGGCGAGCCGTTCCCGTTCCTCCCCGAACGCCTCGACGATCAGGTCGATTGGACCATGGTTCAGATGCAAGCGGCGGCCATCGGCGAGCCAACTGACAGCGGGGCCGTTCATCGTTTCGGCTCCCGTCGCAATTGCTGGAGCGGCGGCCAGGGATTGGAAACGGCAGCCACTTGTGTCTTCCGCGGATTGAAATACTCGCCGCCCTTTTCCAAAACGTCCTCGACACTTCGGACCTCGTTTCCGTAGCCGCCAAGGCGAACGTAATCCTCACGTCTGAGCGTAAATTCGATGGGCGCCACCAGCGCCGGCGTCGGCACATAACCGAAAGCGTTTTCGGGTGTACGCATCACATCAACCATGATGGTGATGCCCCCGCCCGGCCACACATAGACCGGAGCGCCACCCACCGTGACATAGGTATTCAACCCCTGAACAGAGCGTGTCAGATTAACGGGGTTCTCGGTCACTCCGGCGCGAAGGCTACCACCCGCCCCGCCCATGAACAGGACCGTGCAAAGCGCCGGCTCGCAGTTTTCTTCGATCAGCGCCACCGACTTACGCAAAGCGTCGGGAAAAGGTTTCTTCACCGGTTTGAGCGCCATATCCAGTTCGTAATAGGCAAACTGCTCGCCGGTCGTAGACACCATAAGCAGGGAGAGGCCCGGCCGCGCACCCTTCTTTTCGTTGAATGGGCCGAGTATTTCCAGCGGATCGTCGATCGTCGTACCGCCCCAGCCGAGCCCCGGTTCGGACACCTTGAAATAGCGCCCCGGCGTTGAACGGCGGCCGATGATCTTGATGCCGGTGTCCTCCCAACCGATTACCTTGCCGGCCTGATGCTCGGAAACGACTCCGGTTATGTGATCGTCCACAACCACGACCTCATCCACCAGACCCTTCCATTGCGAGGCAAACATGCCGATGGTGGCCGAGCCGCAACCGACCCGCATGCGTTCCTCGCGGGTGCCGTCGATGACCGGCGGCTTTCCGGCCTGCACGACGACGCTGGCGCCGCCGTCGATGGACAATTCCACCGGCTTCTTGTTGCAAAGGTCCATCAGCGCCCGGCAGGTAATCCGACCCTCGACCTTCGAACCGCCGGTCAGGTGATGAACCCCGCCGAGCGATAGCATCTGGCTGCCGTATTCGGCGGTGGTAACATGACCGATCGCCTCGCCATCCGCCCGCACCATTGCGGCTTCGGAACCGAGATGCCGGTCAGTGTCGATCTTCACCTTGACGCCGCAATAAGAGAAAATTCCCTCCGTGACCACCGTGACGAGATCGACGCCCTCGACCTCCTGGGAAACGATAAAGGGGGCCGGCTTGTAATCGGGATAAGTGGTCCCTGCTCCGATCGCGCTCACGAACCGGCGCTTTGTGTTGACCAGCGCGCCATCCCATGGAGCTTCCCCCTCGAATGGGACAACCATGTCGCCTTCTTCAGCCGCGTGTTCGAGAATGGCGACCGGATCGCAGCGCGTGATGCGCCCACCGAAGTTTCCATAACGGTCACAAGCGCCGGTGCGTCCCTCGGCGATGTAGCACATGACGGGGCAGGCATCGCAGCGCAGCTTGTCGCCCGCCGGCTGCTTGGGCGGAGCCGCCTCAAAACGTTCTGTAAGCTCGTTCATCCTCTACCCTCCCGCGCCCGGATAGCCGCCAGAATGCGGCTCGGCGTGGCAGGCACCTTGGTCACTTCGACTCCCACGGCATGGCGGATCGCATTGAGAATTGCCGGCGCGGTGGGAATAAGCACATGCTCGCCCAGTCCTTTGGCGCCGAATGGTCCTTCCGGATCCGGTATTTCCAACAAAATCGTCTCGATCGGAGGCACATCACCCACGGTGGGGATCAGATAATCGTGCAGGTTTTCTGTGCGGCCCGGCACATACTCCTCCATGAGAGCGAGACCGATACCCTGCGCTATGCCGCCCTCGATCTGCCCTTCCACCAGGAGCGGGTTAATGGCACGGCCTACATCATGGGCGGCAGTGATCCGCAAGAGCCGCACGGTGCCAAGCGTGGTGTCGACCTCCAACTCCACAAGCTGAGCGCCGTAGCCATATACGGCATAGGGAACACCCTGTCCTTTCTCGTCCAGCGCCGTGGTCGGCGGATCGTAGGTTTCCTCTGCCGAAAACACATAACCATTCGCGTCGGGCTCGATGCCTGACAGGTCCAGCTTCCGGCGCGCGGCACCCTCACGAATGACAAGCGCACCATCTTCAAGTTCGATTGCCGCGCCATCCGACACATTGGCAAACCGCAACAACTCTTCACGAAGCGTCCGCCCCGCTTTTTCCGCCGCCTTGCCTGTCACATAGGTTTGACGCGACGCTGAAGTTTTGCCTGCGTCGGGCGTCACTGCGGTATCGCCGTCAACAAGCCGGAACGCCGAAAGCGGCAGGCCGCTTGCATCGGCACATATCTGTGTCACGACCGTATTGGAGCCTTGACCGATATCGACCGCGCCCTGATGCAGCATCACCGCGCCGGAGGCCGTGATGCCGACACGGATCGTCGAAGGATTTGGCAGAGCGGTGTTGCCGCAGCCGTACCAGCAGGAGGCAATGCCGATGCCGCGCCGCACTCTTCCGTCGGCGGCGTTGGCACTGTCGGCCTCCGCCTGAGCGCGCGCCCAGTGCGGCTTCAGCGCATCGAGACACGGGCGAATGCCGACCCCCGAAAGCGCCTGCCCGCATGTGGTGCGGTCGCCATCGACAAGCGCATTGTCGATGCGAAATTGCAGCCGGTCGCGGCCAAGCTTTTCGGCCAGCCGGTCGTAGAGCGTTTCCTGCATGATGGTGGCCTGCGGCACACCGAACCCGCGGAACGCGCCGGACACGGGGCCGTTGGTGTGGATGGCTCGGCCTGTGGCGCGATAGTTCGGCGTGCGATAGGGGCCGGAGGCATGAACCGGCACGCGGTTTGCCACCGTTGGCCCCCAGCTCGCATAGGCGCCAGTGTTGAAATCCCCTTCAAACACCATGCCGGTGACGCGCCCCGCCTCATCCGCCGAAATCGAAGCGCGCATTGTTGCCGGGTGGCGCTTGGTGGTGGAGCGCATGGAATCCCCGCGCGTATACACAATCGCCGCCGGTCTCCCGGTCTTGAGCGCCACCAGCCCCACCAGCGGCTGCAAGGAGACGTCAAGCTTGGAACCAAAACCGCCGCCCGTCGCCAGCGGCACGATGCGCACCTTCTCCGGCGGCAGACCAAGCACCTTGGCCGTGTCGTCGCGATCCATATAGGGCGCCTGCGTGCAGGCTTTGATGACGAGCGTCTCGCCCTCCATCATCGCATAGCCCGCTTCCGGCTCGATATAGGCGTGCTCCACATAAGAGGTCTCGACCTCACCAGAGACCGAGACAAAGGCCTCGGAAAGCGCGCCTTCCGGGTCGCCGCATTCCACGAACCCTCGCGTCAGCTCATTGCCCGTCCGCCCCTCATGCAAATCCGCAAAGCCATCCCGCCGGGCCTCATCGGGTGTCAGAGCGTGGGGCAGTTCCTGCCAGCGGATCGGGAAGGCATCCAATTCGAGTGCCTCGATTGCGGCACGCTCGCCCGCAATCAGCGCCACCGCCTCGCCGCGAAACCGCGCCCGACCCTCGGCCAGCGCCGGTTGATCGGCGAAAGGCGGGATGACGCCAAACCGGTTTTCGCCTGGAATATCGGCTGCCGTGAAAACCGCGGCAACGCCCGGATGCGCGGCGATGAACGCCTCCGTGTCACCGATCTCGAAATCGGCATGCCAATGCGGCGACCGCACCACCGCCACCGAAAGCGCATCGGCAGGTCGCTCATCCGCACCGAAGATCTCCGTTCCCTTCACCTTGCGCTCGCCATCGAGCCTGATCGGCGAGGCACCGACGGCACGGCCCTGCTCCACCATGCTGGTATCAACACCCACGGAGCGATTGGCGTTCATCACCGCCTCGATGATCTTGCGGTAACCGGTGCAGCGGCACAGAACCCCGCCCAGCGCGTCCTGCACCTCGGTCTCAGACGGTGTCGGGTTCTGCTCCAGAAGTGCTGCCGCGCTCACCAGAACGCCCGGTGTGCAAATCCCGCACTGGGCCGCCCCGTGGCGCAGGAAGGACTCCTGAAGCGCCGACAGACTGCCATTGGCTAGCCCCTCCACGGTGCGCACCTGGGTGCCCGAAAGATTGGCCGCCGGGACGAGACATGCGCACACCATCGCGCCGTCAACCATAACGGTACAGGCTCCGCAATCGCCCGCATCGCAGCCGACCTTCGTGCCGGTGAGCCCCAACCCGTCCCGCAGAACGGAAGAAAGCCGTTGAAGCGGAGCGACCTCGGCGACCACCGGCTTGCCATTGACCTCGAAGGAAATCGAAAAACGCGCGCCGCTCATGCCGCAGCCCCCCGACAATCCATCCCGTCCAACGCTTGTTCCAATGCACGTACCGCGATCTCCCGAGCCGCCTCCACACGATATGCCGCAGTACCCCGCACATCGTCGATGGGCGAGAGTTCGGGAAAATCGTAATCGGAAATCGCCCGACGAATGTCGGCACACATAGCGCCTTTAAGCTGTGCCTCGAGACCGGAAAGACGCTGTGCCACCGCCGAGCAAGAACCAACGCTGATCGCCGCCTCCGCGATGCGCTCGCCGTCGCGGACGACCCGCGCCGCGGCCATGGCGATCGAGATCACCAGATAACGTCTTGCTCCCAGCTTCACAAAGCCTGATGCTCCTCGCGAGGACGCTCTGGGCACATGGATCGCAGTGAGCAATTCTTCAGGTGTCCGCGCCGTCTCGCGATTGCCGAGAACGAAAGCCGAGAGCGGCAGATGACGAACGCCCTCGGCGGAACGCAGTTCAACGTCCGCATCGAGGGCCAGAAGTGGCGGAACACCATCGGCGGCCGGCGACGCATTGCAAAGATTGCCGGCGATCGTTCCGGTGTTCTGAATCTGCACCGAACCGACCTCACGGGCAGCGCGCTTAAGCATGTCGAAAGCGGGCGGCAGGGGCGCATCGATCACTGTACTCCAGCTTGTACGCGCGCCGAACACAATATGTGTCTCCGTTTCGTGTATTCCCTGAAGGGCCGACAGGCCGTTGATATCAAGCACGTCGCTTTTCATCGGCCCTGCGCCGAGAGCGGGATAGAAATCCGTGCCGCCCGCAAGAATCGTCCAGCGCTTCGTGCATAAGAGCCCGAGCGCTTCCTCCAGTTCGGTCGGTCTGGCATAGTCCATGCTCAGCCTGCCTTCCCAATCGCGACACCGTTCCCAAGCCCTTTTCGATGCTCTTGCGGCAGGGCTTAAATTCATTTGTATACGAATGATACGCTCCTTAGCGTGCTTGTCAAAGGGGAACATTCGGTCCACCTTCGCGCTGATTTCATGCAAACAGGAGACAGGGATGGCCGATGAGGCATTGATCGTGATCGATGTGCAGAACGATTTCTGCCCCGGCGGGGCGCTCGCCGTGGCGGGCGGCGACGAGGTGGTTCCAGTCATAAACGGGATGATCGAACGCTTCGAGCACGTGATGCTGACGCAGGACTGGCATCCGGCAGGCCACTCGAGCTTCGCCTCGTCGCATTCCGGCAAAGCCCCCTTCGAGACGATCGAGATGCCCTATGGCACGCAAACCTTGTGGCCCGACCACTGCGTGCAAGGAACCAAAGGGGCAGCATTTCATGAAGGGCTCGCCTGGAACAGGGCGGAGCTTGTCGTCCGCAAAGGCTTCCGCCAGGCAATCGACAGCTATTCTGCCTTTTTCGAGAACGATCATGAAACACCGACCGGCCTGTCAGGCTATCTGCGCGAACGCGGCATCACCAGGGTGACGCTGGCGGGCCTGGCGACGGATTTCTGCGTCGCCTATTCGGCCATAGACGCATGTCGACAAGGTTTCGAGGCCACCGTGGTCCTCGACGGCTGCCGCGCCATTGACCTTGGCGCCTCACTGGCTGGTATGACGGCGAAGATGAAAGAGGCTGGCGTAACGCTGGCATGAAAAAGGGGTGAGGCGCCCCTATCACCCTACCCCTACATAGCGATGCACCATATCCGGATCGGCGCGCAGGCGTTCCACATCAACCGTCTCGCGGTTGCGGCCATTCTCGATGAAGGCAACACGATCCGCCACGGGCAGAACGGCATCAACCCGCTGCTCGACTAGGATGGTGGAAACTCCGCGCTCGCGCAGCCCCGCCACCGTCTCGCGAATCCGTGCGATCATCGACGGCATCAGCCCCTCGGTCGGCTCATCCAGCAGCAGCACCTGCGGCTCAAGACACAGCGCGCGCGCCATGGCCAGCATCTGCTGCTCGCCGCCCGAAAGCGTGCCGGAGCGTTGCTTCAGCCGCTCGCGCAGAACCGGAAAGAGCGCGAGCACGCTGTCGCGCGTTGCAGCGCCGTTGCCCCGTGTCATCAGCCCGATCTCGATGTTCTCACCCACCGTGAGTTCTGAAAACAGCCGACGCCCCTGCGGCACATAGGCGACACCGGCTTTCGGGACCTCGTGCGGCGCGAGGCCGGTCAGGTCCACATCGCCAAGCAGAATGCGCCCCGCCGTTGCCGGCACCAGCCCCATGATCGTCTTCAGCGCCGTGGTCTTGCCTGCGCCATTGCGGCCAAGCAGGCAGAGCACCTCGCCAGAGCGTAACTCCAGATCGAAGCCGCGCAGCACCTGCACATGGCCATAGGCGCTATCGACATTCTCCATTTTCAGAGCAGCCGTCATCTCAACCTCCGAGATAGGCCTGCTGGACGGCTTGGTTGGCGCGGATCTCGGCAGGTGCGCCCTGCGCGAGAATGCGCCCCTGCTCCATCACCGTGATGCGCTCGGCAAGCGCCATGACCACATCCATATTGTGTTCGATCAGAAGCACCGTCGCCTCCTCGCCGATCTGGCGCACCAGCGCGACAAAGTTCTCGATCTCGCTGTCGGAAAGCCCCTGCGTGGGCTCATCGAGGATCAGAAGTCGCGGCCGGAGCGCCAGCCCCATCGCGACTTCGAGCAGCCGCTGATGACCGTAGGACAGATTGCCGGCCACCTTGTGTGCATGTTCCGCAAGCCCCACCTTCTCCAGCGCATCCAGGCCATGTTCGGTGAGCGCGTGCGCGGACAGGCCGCGTTCATGATCGTCGATCAACTGCCTCTGTACCGCCAGCGCCACATTATCGAAGGCCGTCAGATTGGCGAAGACACTGGTGATCTGGAACGTGTAGGCGATGCCGGCGCGCACGCGCTTGTGGGCCGGCATCTTTGAAATGTCCTGCCCGTCGAACACGACGCGTCCCTCGGTGGGCGCAACACGCCCACATATAAGGCTTACAAAAGTGGTCTTGCCGGCCCCGTTCGGGCCAATAATCGCGTGCGTCTCGCCCTCAGGCAAAGAGAAATCCACACCATCGACCGCACGCAGACCGCCGAAAGACCGGCCAAGCCCATGAGTTTCAAGAAGCGGGCTCACGGTAGCCATGGCAACCACCTTTCACGCACCGTGCCGATGATGCCTTTGGGGAAGAACAGAATAACACCGATCAATACCAGCCCGACCACCATCAAATGCGCGGTGGTGTAGCTCGACGCCGTGTCGATCACATAGAACATGAACAGCGTGCCGATGAGCGGGCCGAGCGTCGTCGCCGCACCGCCGACCAGCACCCAGAGCAGCGGCAGAATGGAATACTGGATCGCCGCAAAACCAGACCCGACATAGCCGAACAGAACCGCATAAGCAGCGCCCGAAGCGGCGCAGAAAATGCCGGAAATCACCACCGAAGCCAGCTTGTTGGCGAAAACGTCATAGCCCAGCATGCGCATGCGCTCCTCGTTCTCGCGAATGGCGATCAGCGAGCGGCCATAGGGCGCGCGCACCAGAAAGAGGATCGCCGCCAGCACCAGCGTGAACAGCGAAAGCGCCACCAGATAGCGGGTCGAGGGATCGGAAAGATCGAGCATCCCGCCGGAAAAGCCTAGAACCCGCGTTTCCTGCGGCAGAACGAGCCCCTCCTCGCCGCGCGTATAGGTCGTGAAGTAGAGGGTCATCAGGTAGAAGACCTGCGCGAACATCAGCGTCACGATCATGAACGCCACGCCGGTGGTGCGCAGCGCCAGAAAGCCGACAACCAGCGCCAGCGCAGCACCGGCGGCAAGCCCCGTTCCGAAGGCCGGCCAGACGCTCCATTCCAGATGATAGATCGTCAGGCCCGCACCATAGAGCCCGGCGGCAAAGAACATGGCATGCCCGAGGCTGAGCAGGCCCGTATAGCCGAAGGCCAGATTGTAACCCATGGCGAAAACAGCCAGCACCAGAACCCGTGCAAACACACCACGGTGATATTCCGGCAAGAGAAAATTGAGAGCCAGCAGCGCGAATACCACGCCGATATGAAGCGCAATGGATTTTGTCGAAGGCGTCAGTCTGGTCATCGTGCCGCCGCTCCGAAAAGCCCTTGCGGGCGGAACACCAGGATCATGGCGACGGCCAGCGTCGCCAGCATCTTGGCGAGCGTCGGCG
>NZ_CAJXGF010000153.1 GCF_913053745.1 uncultured Nitratireductor sp. | reverse complement strand
CCCAGTTGCCACGCATGCGCATGATGCCTGTCTGTGTGTTCAGCAGCAATTTCGTCGACGGATTGCCCAGCGTCACCAGAATGCTTGGCGAAACCAGTTCGATGTGGCGTTCGATGAACGGCCGACAGATTTCCGTTTCCAGCGGAGACGGGTCGCGGTTGCCGGGCGGTCTCCAGGGGATCACGTTGGAAATGTAGGTCGATGTGCGGTCGAGCCCGATGGCCTCCAGCATGCGGTCAAGCAGCTTACCCGAGCGTCCGACAAAAGGCAGCCCTTGAATGTCCTCGTCGCGGCCAGGCGCTTCGCCGACGAACATCACCTTGGCTTCGGGGTTGCCATCGGCAAAGACCGTATTCTTCGCCGTGGTTTTGAGGTTGCAGCCATCGAATGCAGCAAGCTGGCTGCGCAAATCATCCAGCGTCTGGGCGCTTCTGGCAATCTCCCGTGCGCGGGCCGCTTGCGCGTCGTCGGGGATCGAGGCCTTCTGGCTTCTGGGAGCGACGGGAGTTTGCTTCTGTGTCGATGGCGCGACCTTTTGCGGGGCGGTCTGCCGGCGCGCCGCCCGCTTTTCCGCCTCAAGGCGTGTTTCCTCGAACCGGTCCGCCGCTTCCTCCATAAGGGGTTCGTCCACACCGGCATCGGCGTAGAAGGCCAGAATCTCCCTTAGTCCAGCGGAATCCATAACGACCGAAATCCTGATTGTTTGCCCGTGCTTGGGTGAGGCACTTTCTCTTTCTTTGCCGATCGTTGCAAGTTCAGGAAGCGGGAATACGCGGGTCCTGCACCAGATAAAACACCGGCTTCGGCGTCAGATCGGTGATGAGAAGGCGGAACGAAACGGAAAGGTTGGCGTCGACAGTGCCCGATTGAAACAGTAGCCGGTCATAGGGCTCGAATTTGCGGTCATGGGTGGCGAAGGTGTCGGAGTCGATATGGGCCGAGCCGACATTTCGCTGGTCGAACGACAATCCGTCACCATAAACGCTCGATACACCACGCAGTTCCTGAAGCTCGAATTCAAACTCGACCCACGGCAGATTACTCGCGTTGAGCGTTTCGATCTCCATGAAAAGATAGCCGGCTCCTGCTTGTTCGTCATAGGCATAGCGTGGCACGTGCCCGGTTGTGCGAATGACGAGAACGACGGCGGAGGCCGAGTGAAGCTCCTGTTTCAGAACTACGGGATCGCTGCGCGAGCCCGATCCCGATACCGCATGAATGCGAAACCCTCCGAGCTCGTCGGAGAAGGAATACCGGCCGGCTTGCCAGCGCCCGTCATCTCCCGGCCCGGCACCCAGCAGGCATGCCAGTAAGGGGAGGGCGATTATGGATACGGCGCGAGGCAGGACGATACCTCCCTTCCTGCTTCATTGTAGCGCCGTTTCCGTTCCGGAAAAACCGGAAAGGTTCCGGCCTCAACCGCCGACCTGCCAGTTGGAAATCGCCTTTGAGGGGTAGATAAGTTGGAGGATATTGAGCGTGAGATTGTCGCGGATCATCACCGCCATGAAGATCTCCGTCGCCACCACCAGCGTAATGCTGAGCCACACGGGTGAAACGCGCGCGACGAAGAAGCCGACGATTGTCGTGAGCGTATCCGAAAGCGAATTGATTACGCTGTCACCGTAATACCCTTGCGCCAGGGCCGATTCCCGATAGCGGTCGATGACCATGGGAGTGTTTTCGGCCATTTCCCAAGCGGCTTCGAGCCCGACAGCTAGCGCCAGGCGAAGGCCAATGGGCATGCGCGGGGCAAGAAGCCAAAGCAGCGAATAAAACAGCAGTCCATGCAGAAAGTGCGAATAGGTGTACCAGTCGCCGATATGCTGCGAGGTTTCCGGACCTGATGGGTTCGAATACCAAAGTTTCACGGTCCCGCAGTCGCAGATCGTTGTCTGTCCCATGAACTTCAGGAAGAAAGCCTGAATCGCCAGGATGACGAGCACGCACAAGGCCGTAACGGCAATGGGCCTTTGTCTGTAAGCTGCCAGAAGACGGTTATCAATCGTGGCCAAGCCACTGCCCTCCATGATGAAACTGCGCGACACTGCGTGGATTCGAACCGGCTAGCAAACAGGAATTGCAAGCTCGCACGTTCTCGATTATTGACGTTTACGTCAAGGTAATATGAAGCCGTAGCGATCGGGAATGGGTTGATGCGACTTCTCCGGTTTCGATAGGAGCGCGGATGCGCTATAGCCCGGCGTTGAAACCGTTATGCGGGACTGATGGGTATCCAGATCGCGCCGGGTTCTGAATGGACCGGACGCAAGGCGCGCCAGAGAGAAAGACTGCGGAGGGTGGAATGAGCGAGATGGAACGCGAAAGCATGGAATTCGATGTGGTCATCGTCCGTGCCGGGCCGGCAGGATTGGCGGCGTCCATCAAACTCAAGCAACTCGACCCGGAGCTTTCCGTCGTCGTTCTGGAAAAAGGGGGAGAGGTCGGCGCGCACATTCTCTCGGGCGCGGTCGTGGATCCGATAGGCATCGACCGGTTGTTGCCGGATTGGCGCGAGGATCCCGATCATCCGTTCAAGACTCCAGTCACCGACGATCATTTCCTGGTTCTCGGACCGGCAGGCTCGATCCGGCTACCCAATTTCATGATGCCGCCGCTCATGAGCAATCACGGCAATTACGCGGTCTCACTCGGCAATGTATGCCGCTGGCTCGCCGGTCATGCGGAGGCTCTAGGTGTCGAGATCTATCCAGGTTTTGCCGCTGCGGAGGTGCTTTACAACGAAGCGGGGGCCGTTATCGGCGTGGCGACCGGCGATATGGGCGTAGAGCGCGATGGGACCCGGGGCCCCAACTATCAGCCCGGTATGGCGCTGCTTGGCAAATATGTACTGATCGGCGAGGGCGTGCGCGGCTCGCTCGCCAAGCAGTTGATCGAAAAATTCGACCTCGCAAAAGATCGCGAACCACAGAAATTCGGCATCGGTCTCAAGGAACTCTGGGAGGTTAAGCCTGAGAACCACAAGCCGGGTCTGGTCCAGCACTCATTCGGTTGGCCGCTCGATATGAAAACCGGTGGCGGCTCCTTCCTCTATCACCTGGAGGACAATCAGGTGGCTGTCGGTTTCGTTGTCCACCTGAACTATAAAAACCCTTTCATCTCGCCCTTTCATGAATTTCAGCGCTTCAAGACGCATCCTGCCATTCGCGGCACCTTCGATGGCGCCAAGCGCATTTCCTATGGTGCCCGCGCCATAACGGAGGGTGGCTGGCAGTCCGTTCCCAAGCTGGCTTTTCCCGGTGGGGCGCTGATCGGTTGTTCGGCCGGCTTCGTTAATGTGCCGCGCATCAAGGGGTCGCACAACGCGGTTCTGTCGGGCATGCTCGCTGCCGAGCATGTCGCCGAGGCGCTCGGAGCCGGGCGGGGCAACGACACGCTGGAAGGCTACGATGCGGCGTGGCGGGCATCCGATATCGGCAAGGACTTGAAGAAGGTGCGCAATGTCAAGCCGCTCTGGTCGCGCTTCGGCACGCTTATAGGGGTCGGCATAGGCGGTTTCGACATGTGGATGAATTCGCTGCTGGGCTTCTCGCTGTTCGGCACGCTGAAGCATGGCAAGACCGATGCAGCGGCGCTGGAGCCGGCCGCGAATTACGCACCCATCGATTATCCCAAGCCCGACGGCGTTCTCACTTTCGACCGGCTTTCTTCGGTTTTCCTGTCCAACACCAATCATGAGGAGGAACAGCCGGTTCATCTGCAGGTGAAGGACATGGAACTGCAGAAAACGTCGGAATATGCGGTCTATGCCGGCCCGTCCTCGCGTTATTGCCCGGCGGGCGTCTACGAATGGGTGGACGCCGACGGCAATGCGCTGACGGACGGCAGCGATGTGGCCGATGCCCGTTTTGTCATCAACGCGCAGAACTGCGTCCACTGCAAGACCTGTGACATCAAGGACCCCAACCAGAACATCAACTGGGTACCGCCGCAGGGCGGTGAGGGCCCCGTTTACACCGGGATGTAAGCTGTTGTCTGACCATGAACCCGAAACGGCGGCCGCGAACGCCATCGACGAAGAGGCGCTGTCGGAGGCCTACAATCGCGCGCTCGCGCTCGAGAAGGCCGGGGATTTCGACGCTGCGGCGGCCGCGTACAGGGACGTGCTTGCCATCGACCCCGCCGATCATGGAGGCGCGGCCGTGCGCCTGGCGAGCATGGGGCGTGGTGAGACGCCGCCAAGAGCCTCCGAAGCCTATGTTGCGACCTTGTTCGATCAGCATGCCAACGATTTCGAGAGCATTCTGGTCGGCCAGCTCGGCTATGACGTGCCGGCGCTGACCCGGGGGGCTCTGGAAGAAATCGCGCCTGGACCTTTTCGCCGCATGCTCGATCTCGGTTGCGGCACCGGGCTCGCGGGCGAGGTTCTGCGCGGCATGACAGATCACATAACCGGCGTCGATCTGTCCGAAAACATGATCGAGATTACCCATGAAAAAGGGGATTATGACGCGCTCTATGTCGGCGACGTCGTCGATTTCCTCCATCACGCGGATGTCGACCCCTTCGATCTGATCACCGCGACAGATGTCTTGCCCTATCTCGGCGATCTTGAAGCCTTTTTCTGCGGCGCGGCCGAACTCGCCGTCGACGGTGCGATTTTCGCCTTCTCAAGCGAAACCTTGCCCGATGACGCGCTCGCCGGTCGACCCTTCGTGGTCGGGCCGCATCAGCGTTTCGCCCATTCGCAGGCCTATCTCTCTGAAATGCTCGCTGTGCACGGTTTTGCCGGTCTGGCCATCGGCGACATCGTGGTTCGGCATGAGAAGGGCGAGCCGGTGCCCGGGCATCTGGTCATCGCCCGCAAAACTGCCGTCGACTAACCCTCGCTCCCCGCGAGTTTCACCTCGATTACCTCGGCTGGCTCAGGGGCGGGGCGGATGCCGAATTCGAACAGCACCGGCAGGTGGTCGGAGCCCACGTCCTGCAAACGCTCGACAGACAACGGCACGATTCGCCCCTTGGCGAAGATGTTGTCGATCGGCAGGCCGACAATTCGGCGGATCCCTTCGGGGACGATCGGCTTCATCCAGGTTGGGCCGATGCCGGGCATAAGGTCCAATCGTCCCGCTTCGGCGACACGGTGAGCCGTGACGCTCCAAGGCGCCGCATTCAGATCGCCGGCAAGGATTGCGGTCCCGCCAAGCCTGTCGAGCACCGGCGTTATACGTCCGACCTGGCGGTCCTGTTCGAAGGGCCACGGCCAACCGAGGTGGAGGGCGCCGATCTCGACCGTTTCCGCACCCAGTCGCACGGTCGCCACAGCCATCGAACCGCGATCATAACAGGCGTAGCCAGCGGGATTTGCGAAGGGCCGGCGCGAGAGAATGGCAACGCCGCCGATGCGGGCCGGCGGCGGGCAGATCACGCGATAAGGATAGGTGGCCTCCAGGAACTTCAGCTCTTTTACCCACATGCGCGAAACCTCGTTCAAGGTCACGACATCCGGCTTGGTCCGGCCGATCAGTGAGAAAACGCGCTTGGGCGTCGCGTTGTCGTATCGAAGGTTCAATTGAAGAAGCCGGTAGCGAGCCGATGATGTCTCTGTCGCTTCCGCCCTGGCTGCGCCGGCGCCGGTGTGACCGGGCAGAAGCGTAGCGCTCACGGCGGCTATGCCGAGCACCGTACCCGCCAGCCCTATCTGCCGCCAGCCCTTGACGAAGACCAGAGGCGCAGAAAGAAGCGTGACCAGAACCGCCAGGTGGAGGCGAAAGTGCCCCATGGAATCGAAGGCCGGATGCAGCCGGCCCCAATAGCCCGCGACGAGAGGCACCGATACCAGAACCGCGCCGATCGCCAGAATTGCTGGCAGTGCAGATGCGGTTCTGCCTGTCGTCATCGCTTGATGCCCCAATTATGCGTTTTCCGAGACAGGCGGGCGTAGCCGCTCTTTTGGACTATTGGAAGGCGGTCTCGAAAAAGCTTCTCAACTTACGCGAATGAAGCCGCTCCGGCGGCATGGACGCAAGCTTCTCCACCGCCCGCATACCGATCTTGAGATGCTGGGAAACCTGCCGCTTGTAGAATTCTGTGGCCATGCCCGGCAGTTTCAGTTCGCCATGCAGTGGCTTGTCGGACACGCATAGCAAAGTGCCGTAGGGCACCCGGAAGCGAAAGCCGTTGGCGGCGATGGTGGCCGATTCCATATCGAGTGCGATCGCCCGCGACTGTGACAGCCTCTGCACCGGCCCGCGCTGCTCGCGCAGTTCCCAGTTGCGGTTGTCGATGGTGGCGACTGTGCCGGTGCGCATGATCCGCTTTAGCTCATAGCCGGACAATCCGGTGATCTCGGCCACCGCCTCCTGAAGCGCCACCTGCACCTCGGCGAGTGCGGGAAGCGGCACCCAGACGGGCAGGTCGTCGTCGAGCACATGATCCTCGCGCACATAGGCATGCGCGAGCACATAGTCGCCCAGCGCCTGCGTGTTTCTGAGGCCGGCACAATGGCCGAGCATCAGCCAGGCATGCGGGCGCAACACCGCCACATGGTCGGTAATCGTCTTGGCGTTTGAGGGGCCGACGCCGATGTTCACCATGGTGATGCCGGAATGGTCGCCACGCGTCAGGTGGTAAGCCGGCATTTGCGGCAGTCGCGCGGGTGTCACCGCGGAAGGGCTGGTCTCGCCCGCCTTGGTGATCACGTTGCCCGGCTCGACGAACGATGCGTAGCCGCCTCCGCCTTCGGCCATCAACTCGCGGGCGAGGGCACAGAACTCGTCGATGTAGAACTGGTAGTTGGTAAAGAGGACGAAGTTCTGGAAATGCGCCGGCGCGGTTGCCGTGTAGTGCGACAGCCGATGTAGCGAATAGTCGATGCGCTGCGCGGTGAAAGGTGCGAGCGGCTGCGGCTCGCCGGCCGGCGCTTCATGGGTGCCGTTGACGATGTGGTCGTCCGTGGCGTTCAGGTCCGGCACGTCGAAGAGATCGCGTAGTGGCCGCTTCAGCCGGTCGGCGATCGAGGCCTCAACATAGGTGTCCTGGAGGAAAGCAAAGTGCAGCGGAATCGGCGTTTCCGATTCCGAGACGGTGACTGGCACACCATGATTGCGGATAACGAGGCTGAGCTGGTCGATCAGATAATCGTCGAAGAGATCCGGGCGGGTGATCGTGGTTGCGTAAACACCGGGTGCCGCCACGTGGCCGTAGGCGAGACGTGTGTCGATCTGCGCATAGGAACCGGTAGCCAGACTTACTTCCGGATAAAAGGCACGAAAGCGTCGGTCGCTTTCGCCGGCCTCGGAGACCTGCGCGAAGGCGTCGCGCAGGAAGGCGGTGTTGCGTTCATAGAGCGCTTTCAATGCCGCAACGGCTTCACCGGCATCGGTGAAGCTTTTGCGGGCAAACGGCTCGGGACTCGAAATTGTCTGAATGGGTTGAGGGTAGATTCTATGTTCCATGGCCTTTTATATAGATATTCTTTTTCTTCTCAAGGCCCGGTCGTGGTGTCGCTGTCTGTCGGCGGTGCACGCTATCCGCGTTCGAGGGTGCGTGAAACGGCTTCAGCGCGAGCGCTTCAGGCTGACCATCAGGACGAGACCGGCACCATTCGACCGTTCGTAGTGTCCTTCGATGATATTTTCATTGCTGGCGCGAACGTTTTGGACCGCCAGCAGCGGCGAACCGACCAGAATGGCGAACATCAGACCTTTGGCCATATGCGTCATCGTCTGCATTATCTCGTACCTCAACCCTTGGCGCTCAGCGCAACGCCGTCTTGCCGCAAAGCGGACCGCGCTCTGCGAAGCAGGAGAACGGCCGATTGTCTTCCCACGGGTCGGCAGAGCGGCCGGCTTCCGCGACCAGAACCGCAAGCCCCATGCCGAACAGGGCGGTGATCAGGCAGACAATCGAAAAACGGCGCATCAACATCGGTTCATCCTCAATTTCGCACCAATCTGGCAGGCGACGACTGAACCGATACTGAGGGGGGCATTCATCCGGCATTCAGCACCGTTAATGCGGCGTTTAACGACCGATGACGGATCGTTTACCGCCGCACTTGTTGCAATAGTTGAGCGCTGTGCTTACGTGCCCCATTGTCGCCACGATCCTCCCCCGACCGCGTGGTGCTAAACTTTGGAGGCAAGCAAACATGACCACCCAGACCAAGCCGATCGAGCTTCACTACTGGCCAACGCCGAATGGCTGGAAAGTTACGATCTTCCTCGAAGAAACCGGACTGCCCTACGACGTGCATTATGTGAACATCGGCAAGGGAGAACAGTTCGAACCGTCTTTCCTCAAGATTGCGCCCAACAACCGCATGCCAGCGATTGTCGACCCCGAAGGACCCGGCGGTGCGCCCATTTCCGTGTTCGAGTCCGGTGCCATTCTTCAATATCTCGGCCGCAAGACCGGTCAATTCTATCCCGCCGACGAGCGCACGCGCGTGGACGTCGATCAGTGGCTGTTCTGGCAGATGGGCGGTCTTGGCCCGATGGCCGGGCAGGCGCATCATTTCCGCAAATACGCGCCCGAAAAGATACCCTACGGCATCGATCGATACACCAATGAGGTCAATCGCCTCTATGGTGTCATGAACAAGCGCCTGGCCGACCGCGAGTTCCTCGCCGGTGATTATTCCATCGCCGACATGGCCTGTGTTGGCTGGGTGAAGCCTTATGAGCAACAGGGACAGGATCTGAACGACTTTCCAAACCTCAAGCGCTGGTTTGAAACCGTGATGGCGCGTCCGGCCGTCGTCCGCGCGCTCGAAGTCGGGCAGGAACATCGACGTAATCTTGCCGAGGACAAGGAAGCTCAGAAGGTCCTCTTCGGCCAGCGCGCAAGCTAAACGCGATTTCGGTCAGCATTCGGACGGGCGGCTTGGGTCACCCGTCTGCCTCTGTCCTATTTGCCGGTCTGATGCCGCTCGGCTGAATGCGAACCTGTCCGTTGCGGCTTGTCTTGCGTTTCCGCGACCCCATCCGCAGCTCTGCCATATGGATGGGGTTCGAATTCAGATGCGTGACCAGGTCTGGTTGCGGCAGATCAGCCCACCAAGAACGCAACCGCCCATCTTCAAGCTGTTGCCGGAGAGAGTGCCCTTACCGGAATAGGTCTTGTCGTTGGCCGGGTCGGTGATCTTGCCCGTATATTTGTTGCCGCCGGCCGCTTGAAACGTGCCAATCTTCTTGCCGGCGTGCTTCCCGCTTTTCAGCGTGATGCAGTAGGATCCGCCACAGGAAGCGATCTGCGCGGTCGCTCCGGATTCCGTCTTCCAGTTTCCCTCGATCGGATCGGCCATGGCGATGCCGGCAGCCAACAGGAACGCCGCGCTGCTCAAAACAAATCTGCCAATCATCAGTCTTCCTCCCAATGATGTTGCGGTATCAGCTTACGCGAACGTAAACGTAATACAATAGCTTTTTGCAGCGGGGAGCGGAAACGAAAACCTCGCAGGAAGGGTGGGGGATCGAAGGGTCAATCCAAGCCGTACAAGCGTGCTATGTCGTCAAGCATCAGATTGGCTGCGAGAACGCCGCCGGCGGTGTTCCAGATCGTGTCGTCCACCTGATGCACTTTGCCGGCCTTCACCGCCGAGAGCGTCCGCCACAGCGGGTCGGAGAGAATTTCCTCTGAAAGCTTCGTTGCCTCGCCATCGCCTGGCTCATAGGTGAAGTAGAAAATCCTATCCCCATCCATGTCCGGTATGCTCTCCTTTCCCACTTTCAAAACAAAACTGTCCACATCCTGGTTCTCGGGGCGCCCGAAGCCGACCTTATCGAGAACGAAGCCCGAAAAACTGTCTTTCTGATAGATGCGGATATGGCCAGGCATGAAACGGATCACGGAGACCTTTTCGTTAACCTTTTCACCCAGCGTGTCGGAAAGTGCCGCAACCTTTGCGTCGAAATCCGAGAGGATTTTGTTGCCCGCTTCCTCTTTGCTCAACGCTTTGGCCCAGAGCGTGAAATTCTCGCGCCAGTCGCCGCGCAGCCGTTCGGAGATCACGGTCGGCGCAATTGCCGAAAGCTGCTCGTAAATCGCTTCGTGTCGGATCTTGGTTCCCAGAATGAGATCGGGTTGCAAGGCGGCGATCAGTTCCAGATTGACCGCGCTCTCCTTGCCGACCGGCTCCACGTCGTCCATCTGCGCGGCAATGTGCGCGTACCAGGGATCGCCATTCCATGAGTTCGCCGCTCCGACGGGCTTTACGCCGAGCGCCAGCAAGGCTTCGGTTCCTTCATTGGTGAGGACGATCACACGTTGCGGTG
>NZ_CAJXGF010000152.1 GCF_913053745.1 uncultured Nitratireductor sp. | reverse complement strand
CGCTATTACGAAAAGCGCGGCCTCATCGATCCGCCATGGCGGCAGGGCGGGCGGCGCGCCTATGACGACGGCATCCTCACCTGGCTCCACTTTATCAGGATGCTCAAGGCCACCGGCATGCCGCTCGCCGACATCGAAACCTATGCGCGGCTGCGCCGCCAGGGAGACCGTAGTTCGGCCGCGCGTCGCGAGATGCTGGAGCATCAGCGTGCGATGGTTCTGGCGAAGATCGCCGAACTTCGGGAATGCGTCGATCTGCTCGACTACAAGATCATGAACTACGCCGAAATCGAGGCGCGCCATCGTGCCGAGGACGGCAGAAAGGTGACATCCCGTGACGATTGATACGAACGCCGAGACCGAGGGCGCGCCCTCCGCGCTGGAAAAGGGGCGCGCGATTGCCGCAAAGCTCAATCCCGATCTCGAAGGAATCCTTGCCGAGCGCTACGACAGGGCTCTGCCGGGCTTTGCGAAGACTCTTATCGAAGGCGCCTATGGGCACTTTTACGCGCGCGAGGGGCTGGATCTTAAGACGCGCCAGCTTGCCACGGTTGCTGCCCTGACCGCGCTTGGCGGGCAGACCGCGCCCCAACTCAAGGTCAATGTCGAGCACGCATTGGCGGCCGGCGCAAACGAGCGCGAGATTCTCGAGGTGATCCTTCAGATGGCCGCCTATGGCGGCTGGCCTGCCGCCATCAACGGTCTCAATGCGGCGCTGGAGTTTTTCGGCGAGCGTGCACAATCGGCCAGCGCTTCCGCCGCGGCGGCGAAGGCCTCGTGAAAGGCTTCCTTCGCCGCGATAGGCCGTCTCGACGGTGGCCCCCTTCGCCGGGCGGTGCCCGTCACGGTTTCACATCCGTGGCGGACCGGTGGAGAAATCGACAACCGGCCGGACCTCGAGCGAGCCGATGCGCGCCAGCGGATGACCGCTCGCCACCCGCGCCGCCTTGTTGAGATCGCGGCCTCGATGATGACGATTCCCCCGGCATGTCCTTGGTTTCCATGAACGGGCCGTCGACGGTGGACATCTTGCCCTCGCGCCCCTGGACGGTCATGGCGTTCTCCGGAATTTCGAGCGCCTCGGCGGAAACGAAATAGCCGCTTTCCTTGAACTTCTTGTCGTAGCCGGCGCATTCAGAAAGGGCCGCGCTGGCCTCCGGCCTGCTGCCGAACAGTTTCTTCGGGTCGTAATAGATGAGGCATGATCCGCTTCCTTCTATCGCTTGCACACGACTAATTGTTCGCGGCCCCGCTGCACCTCGGCCATGGCGGTCTCGATTTTCATGATTTCTGTTGCCATAGAAAATGGAGGCGTTGACTGACTTTATTAAACCGTATGGTTGACATTTATCAGATGAGAAAGATATTCAACCATATGGTTTATGGAATGCTGCTTGTATCGAGGATCAGGCGGCAACGTGAAAAGGGTATGGTTCAAAATGTTGCCTGAGATCGTTTCTATGAGCGAGTGGCTGTCCGCGCTTCAAAAGCAAGTCGACAGGGAGAAAGCCTTCACCCGCGCGCGCGATGAACTGAACGCGCAACGACGCCGGTTGCCGATGGCGAAGATCGACAAGCGGTATTCATTCGAAGGGCCGGAGGGATCGGTTGGCCTTGTCGACCTGTTTGGCGGACGTCGACAGCTGATCGTCTACCATTTCATGTTCGCACCGGAATGGCAGGCCGGTTGCGACGGTTGTTCCTGGGTTGTCGACGCGATGACCCATCCCGCGCATCTCAATGCACGCGACACCTCAATCGTGTTGATATCCCGTGCGTCGCTCGACAAATTGCGGGGATATCAGGAACGCATGGGGTGGAAGCATCCCGGTTGGTATTCCTCGGGCGGTAGCGATTTCAATAGCGACATGGGCGTGACACTGAGCGATCCGGACGAACCGGCCAAGATGAGTGAGCGCCACGGCGTCAGCGTGTTCCTGCGCGATGGCGACTCCATTTATCGCACCTATTTCAATGGCGGGCGCGGCATCGAGTATCTCGGCAGTCTCTGGACCTATCTCGACCTGACACCGTATGGCCGACAGGAATTGTGGGAAGATTCGCCTGCCGGATGGCCACAGACCGAGCCCTATGTCTGGAATCGGCGGCATGACGAATACGAAACCTAATGCCGTGGTTTTGAAATTCGTTCGATACTCGATCGCGGTCTCGCGATGAATGTCAAATCTGAAACCCACACTTAAAGCAGAACCAGCAGCAGGATACCGGCCACGATCAGCAGGCATCCGGCCACTTCCGTGCGGTTGATATGCTCGCGGAAGAAAAAGACGGAGGAGGCGAAGGTGAAGATCATCTCGATCTGCGCCAGCGCCTTCACCACCGCCGCCTGTTGCAGCGTCATGGCCGTGAACCAGCCGAGCGAGGCGGCAGCGCCGACAAAACCGACGAACAGCGAAGGCTTCCACGCTTTTGCGATGTTGCCCACTTCCGCACGGTCGCGCCACAACATCCAGGCCAGCATGATGACGGTCTGGAAAGTGATCGTGACGGCAAGCGTCGTGGTGGCCTGCATCAGATAGTTGGGTCCGCCAAGCGAAAGCGAGGCCCCGCGATAGGCGACCGCCGTCACGCCGAAGAGCGTGCCGGAGGCGAGGCCGATCAGTGCCGTCGGGCTGACGAGCGAGCGGAACAGATTGCCCCAGCTCATCGGCACGCGGGCGACCGAGATAAGCATCACGCCGATCACCGTCACGGCAATCGCGACAAGCGCGCCCAAGCCGGCCACTTCGCCGAGCAGGACGAGGCCAAAGATGGCGGCCTGAGCCGGCTCGGTGCGGGAATAGGCGGTGCCGACCGCAAAATTGCGGAAGGAAAACAGGTAGATCAGCAGAAACTGCGCCGAAATCTGTCCCAGCCCGCCAAGTAGTGTCCAGGCCAGAAACGTCCCATGGAACCTGGGAAAGTCGTAACCGGCGGCGAAATGCAGTGTCAGCCAAAGAAACAGCACGAAAGGCATGCCGAAGCCGAAGCGTACAAAGGTCGCTCCGGTCGTGCCCATGACGCCCTTGAGATGCTTCTGCCCGACGGATCGCAGGTTTTGCAGGAAGGCTGCGGCGATGGTGATGGGAATCCACAATTCCATGCCACGCCTTTTGCAATTCGCACGTCAAATGCGCAAGGGAGCAGGGAAAGGAAAGTGGTATACCAGTTCGGGCTACCGTAATGGCGATGTGCGTTCGGCGTCGGCCGGGTAGTGCAGGCAAGGATCGAGGCTCACATGGTCGGCGTCGATCTCGTTCAAAGTTCCGCTGAGCACGACGCTGTCGCCAACCTCATAATCATTGATTTCGTAGGTCACGCACAGCACTTCCGGGTCGGGTGCCTCGCAGGCGAGCATATAGCCCAGCGTGCCGTCATGCTCGACCGCGCGCAGTTCTCCGACGACATCTATGGTGATCCATTCCTCCTCCTGCGCCCCGAGCGTTGAAAGCTTGTCGCGCAATTGTGCGCAGGTTGCCTCGAAACTCGGTTCGGGCTGGGCGTGTAGAACAGTTGCCCAAAGGAGCGCGGAGAGGGCGGGGCAGAAACGGAAGAGGCGACGCATGAGAGAATTTTTCCAAGCTTGCGGAAGTGACGACACTTCCCGTGCATCGTGGCCATTGTAAGAAACGGGAAAACCCGTTTGGCCGATTGCGCCGCGCCGGTCGGCTCTGTCATAACGCAAACATGAAAAACCAGCCCGCACCCGACCGTTTCACTCATGTCACCGACTGGGTGTTCGACCTCGACAACACGCTGTATCCGCATCACAGCAACCTGTTCTCGCAGATCGATGTGAAGATGACGGCCTATGTGTCCGAACTCCTCCAGATGGACCGCGACGAGGCCAGAACGCTCCAGAAACGGCTCTACAAGGACCATGGAACGACGCTCAACGGCCTGATGCAGCGCTACGACATCGATCCGGACGATTTTCTCGAAAAGGTCCACGACATCGATTATTCGTGGATCGATCCCGATCCAAAGCTTGGCGAGGCGATCCGCGCCCTTCCGGGCCGCAAGTTCATCTTCACCAATGGCGATCGCGGTCATGCCGAACGCGCGGCGCGCCAGCTCGGCGTACTCGACCATTTCGACGATATTTTCGACATCGTGGCCGCCGATCTTTTGCCGAAACCGGCAGCCGCCACTTATGACCGCTTTCTCGCCTTGCATCGGGTGGTTGGCGAAAAGGCGGTCATGTTCGAAGACCTCGCACGCAATCTGGCCGTGCCGAAGAAGCTCGGCATGACCACGGTTCTGGTGGTGCCGCACAATTTCGAGCCGACCTTCTCGGAAATATGGGAGCAGGATCCAAACGAGGAGGACGACGTCGACTTCGTCACCGACAATCTTGCTGACTTCCTCAAAACGGTTACGGCGGTATAGCGTTTTGCCGGACGCGCAAATGCGCGTCCGGCATCGTCGGGACGACGGTCAGTGATCGTGGCCGGAGTGGGACATGCCGCCGCGGGCCGGTCCCGCCTTCAGTTCGAGATCGACCTTTCCAGCCCTCTCGAATTCCAGCGTGACCGGCACCGTCTCGCCTTCCTGAAAACCTTTTTCCACCTGCATGAACATGATGTGGAGGCCGCCCGGCTCAAGCGTTACCGTCTCGCCGGCTGGAATGGCGAGGCCGCCCTCTACCGGGCGCATCACCATCACGTCGTTGTTCATCTCCATCGTGTGCACCTCGACCTTGCCCGCGCGGGGCGAGGCCAACGACACCAGGGTGTCGTCGTCTGTGCCGGTGTTTTCGATCACGAGATAGCCGCCACCAGCCGGCTGGCCGGGCAGCATCGCCCGCGCCCACGGGTCGCGGATTCTCAGGTCGCCGGCCTGGATCGCGTGCGCGGCGTGCTTCATTTCGCCGGACTGATTTTCAGTCGTCTCCGAGGCGCCGTGATGCCCGTGCGTGCCTTCGGCACTGGCGTGGACAATGAAAAGCGGCAATGCGGCAGCGGCCGCGATAAGGATGTTTGAGCGCATGATTCTGCCTTTTACGTCTGAGTTTTGGAATGCCTGGAAATCCGGGCCGAAACGATCAGGTGAAGACAGGGGGTGCGCGTATGGAGGGCGGTGTATCGCTGGTGGGCGTTGTCCAGAATTGTTCGCCCCATGGGCGCAGAACGGTGCCGTCCCGCGCCCATGCCGGGGGAGCCAGAACGGGGAGCTGCGGCGTCGCCGGCGAAAACTGGAAACCGCACGCATGACCGCTCAGGCAAAGCGGACATTCGGTCTTGCGAGCACCCTCGCGGCTGCTGTCGGGGGCCTTGCCAATTCCGTAAGTCGTGCAGATGACAAAGCCATAGGACACCGGCGCGGCCACAGCCACCGCCAGCGGCTGCAACAATCCCATGAGCAGTGAAAGAAAGCCTACGGCAGCGAACAGTCTCGCTTCATGGCGCAGGCTGTCAAACCAGCTCGTGTTTCGTCGGCACGCCTTCATCTGCGAATGCCTAGCCGAATACGCTCGGTCCCGCCAGTGCCAAGGGCTGCGGCATGACGGCTAGAGTTCGTAGAACTCGGCGATCTTTGCCCACGCATCCTCTGCGGTGTCGACGAAGGTGATCAACTCGTCGTCGCCGGGTGAGATCGTTCCCTGTTCGGCCAGAAACGCCAGGTCGATCGCGCCTTCCCAGAAATCCTTGCCGAACAGCACCACCGGCACGCGCTCCATGCGCCCCGTCTGGATCAGCGTTAGCGTCTCGAACAGTTCGTCCATGGTGCCGAAGCCGCCGGGGAAAACGGCAACCGCCTTCGCCCGCATCATGAAATGCATCTTGCGGATGGCGAAATAGTGGAAGTTGAAGCAGAGTTCCGGCGTCACGTAGAGGTTCGGTGCCTGCTCGTGCGGCAGCACGATGTTGAGGCCGATGGAGGGCGCGCCGCAATCCGCCGCGCCGCGATTGCCGGCTTCCATCACGCCGGGGCCGCCGCCCGTCACCACCACATATTCGCGGTAATAGGACTTGGCCGATTCTTCAGAGCAAAGCCGTGCGAATTTGCGCGCTTCCTGATAGTAGCGGCTGTTCTTTTCCAGATTCTTCTTCTGCGTCTCGTTCTTGGCCGCCCAGGCTTCACCGCCGGGTTCGGGCAGACGCGCGCCACCGAACAGGATCACCGTCGAGCGGATCCCGCGTTCGGCAAGTGCCATTTCCGGCTTCAGCAATTCCAGTTGCAGGCGCACCGGGCGCAGTTCGCGCCGGGTCATAAAGTCTTCGTCGTCCCAGGCGAGCCGATAGGTTTCCGCGCGCGTCTGCGGCGTGTCGGGCACCTGCCGTGCGCGGCGCAAATCCTCGTCGGAATGCGGCAGGGGAGTCCAGCCGTTCTCGTCTTTTGAGTCCATGATCCTCAATCCGTCTTTCGGCGCGTTTACCGCGCGATCCCGAGATTGACCCTTAACGGCGCTTCGCATAGTTTCCGCGCCGACCCGGGTCCTTCTCCCAAACTATGGCTGAGCCCTTAACAGCTTGTTCAATGGAGCCGCAAGCATGACGAATACGGATGTCGCCGCGCTGGAAACGACAATCGAAAAGGCATTTGACGAGCGCGACGGCGTTTCGACCGACACACGCGGAGAGATTCGCGATGCGGTGGAAGCTTCGCTCCATCTGCTCGACAGCGGCAAGGCGCGCGTCGCCGAGCGCCAGGAGGACGGCTCCTGGAAAGTGAACCAGTGGCTCAAGAAAGCGGTGCTTCTGTCGTTCCGGCTGAACCCGATGCAGGTCATCAAGGGCGGACCGGGCGATGCCGTCTGGTGGGACAAGGTGGCCTCCAAGTTCGATGGCTGGAGCGCCAACGAGTTCGAAAAGGCCGGTTTTCGCGCCGTGCCCAATGCCGTCGTGCGCCATTCGGCCTATGTGGCTCCCGGCGTCGTTCTGATGCCGTCCTTCGTCAATCTCGGTGCCTATGTCGGCGAGGGCGCCATGGTCGACACCTGGGCGACCGTCGGTTCCTGCGCTCAGATCGGCAAGAATGTGCACCTTTCAGGCGGTGTCGGCATTGGCGGCGTTCTGGAGCCCATGCAGGCCGGTCCCACCATCATCGAGGATCATTGCTTCATCGGCGCGCGCTCGGAAGTGGTCGAGGGCTGCATCGTGCGTGAGGGTTCGGTGCTCGGCATGGGCGTCTATATCGGCAAGTCGACCAAGATCGTCGACCGTGCCACGGGCGAAATCTTCTACGGCGAGGTGCCGCCCTATTCGGTGGTTGTGGCCGGCACTATGCCAGGCAAGCCCATGGGCAATGGCGAACCGGGCCCGGGCCTCTACTGCGCCGTGATCGTCAAGCGCGTCGATGAGAAGACGCGCTCCAAGACGTCGATTAACGAACTCCTGCGCGACTGACAGACTGGCGGAGCGGCGCTATGCCCAAGGGACAGATCACCTGGCTGTTTTTCGGATTTTCCGGACGGGTCAGCCGCGCCGCCTTTTTCCTGGCGGGCTTGCTCCTGGCGGTGCTGCAGGCGTTCGCGCTCTATCGCTTCACCCTGGCGCCGGAAGGCAGCGGCGCCAGCGGCATGTGGGCTCTGTTGTTCTGGGGCCTTTTCTTCATCTCCGTTTTCTCGTCGGTGGCGCTGGGCGTCAAGCGTCTGCACGATTTCGGAAAGCCGGGCATCTTCGCCGTTTCGCTGTTCATCCCCATGGTGTCGATCATCGCGTTCGTCGTGCTCTGCGTCTATCCCGGCGACGAGGGCGCAAACGAGTATGGCGAGCGGACCAACGCACCGAAGCGATAGGCGAAATGCGAATGCGTCTTGCCGCGTGACAGCCGCGCCTTGTTGGATTATCCCTCTCACCCATGACACTGCCGACCGATCCCGCCGCGAATCTCGCCGAGCTAATCCGCTGTCCTTCCGTCACTCCGGCCGAAGGCCGGGCCCTTTCCGTGCTTCAGGGCATGCTGAAAGCGCTGGACTGTACGGTCGAGCGTCCGGTCTTTTCCGAAGAGGGCACGCCGGATATCGAAAATCTCTACGGCAAGCTTGCCGGTAACGGTCGGCATCTGATGTTCGCCGGCCACACGGATGTTGTGCCGCCGGGCGACGAGAGCGCATGGAAGCATCCGCCCTTCGCCGCCGAGATCGCCGATGGCCAGATGTACGGGCGCGGCGCGGTGGACATGAAGGGCGGCATCGCATGTTTCGTGGCCGCGCTCGCACGTTATGTGCAGACGCATGGGCGACCGAAAGGCTCGGTCTCGTTTCTCATCACCGGCGACGAGGAAGGACCCGCTCTCAACGGCACGATCAAACTTCTGGAATGGGCTGCCGCGCGCGGCGAAAAGTGGGATGCGTCGATCGTCGGCGAACCGACCAATCCCGAAACACTCGGCGATATGATCAAGATCGGCCGGCGCGGATCGCTCACCGGCCGCATCACCGTCAACGGACGGCAGGGCCATGTGGCCTATCCGCATCGTGCCGACAATCCGGTGCCGGGCCTTCTGCAACTCCTTGAAGCGCTTGTCGAAAAGCCATTCGATGAAGGCACTGCCGACTTCCAGCTCAGCAATCTGGAGGTGACGACGGTGGATGTGGGCAACCCCGCCACCAACGTCATCCCGGCGAAGGCGATGGCGGTTTTCAACATCCGCTTCAACGACACCTGGAACGCGGAAAGCCTGCAAGCCGAGATCCACAATCGGCTGGATCGCGCCGCCCAAGCGAACCGGTTGCGCAAGGGGACTGACCACGCGGTCGATTTCGATATCGAATGGCCCGGGCGGCCGAGCCCGGTGTTCCTGACGCGCGACGACAGGCTGGTCGAAACGCTTTCGGCCTCGGTCGAGACGGTCGTGGGCGCCCGTCCCGGGCTTTCCACCTCCGGCGGAACCTCGGATGCGCGTTTCATCAAGGATTACTGCCCGGTGGTGGAATTCGGCCTGGTCGGGCAGACCATGCACATGGTCGACGAACGCGTTGCACTCGACGATTTGGAAACGTTGACGCGGATCTATCTGCGTTTTCTCGAAGACTGGTTTGCCTGACGATGCCGTCATTCGCCGAGATCCAGCAATATTTTGCCGGCGTTTGGCGCATGATGATGGGGCGTTCGGACGGGATGCGCCTGCTCGATCTGTCGGCCGACGGTTTCTGGAACTCCTTCTTCGCCATTCTCGTGGCCTTTCCGCCCATGGTGGTGGGCTGGGTTACCATCGCCAACGAGCTGGCGGGTGGAGAAGTGTTCGCTTTCCGGTTTTCGCTTTTCACGCGACTGATGTTCACAGATCTGGCGACCTGGGTTTTGCCCTATGCCATTCTGGCGCTCGCCGCGCGCCCGGCCGGTGTCGCCGACCGTTTCGTCCATTATGTGGTGGCCAACAACTGGGCGTCGGCGCTGTTCGCCTGGGTCACCTTGCCGCCCATGCTCATACGGCTCTTTCTGCCGGAGGCCGCCGACCTCGCGAACCTGATAACTTTCCTGATCTTCCTCTGTACGATGGTCTTGTCCTGGCGGCTGACCAACGCCGCGATCGACAAGGGGCCTGCAATCGCCACCGCCGTGTTTGCCGCCATGTTCGCGGCATCGCTTGGTGTTCTGTTTACGGCCGAGGGTCTGCTGGGGTTATCGCGGGCAGGTTAGAGTCAGGCTGGCTCTAGTAATGTGACCGCACACCGCTCAACGTGCGGCCGCGCACGCCGACACGAGCGTCAGGAGGGCCGCGGCCGCGGCCGTAACCGCAAGCCCGAACCCGGCATAGATCAGCCCGAAAGCCAGGGTGCCGGAAAAAGCGGCGATATAGGTGGTGGCACTGTTGAGCCCCATGATCGCCCCGCGTCTCGCAGGTGCGATCGCGCTCAATCGAACGATCAGCATATTGAGACCGAGATGGTTGGCAAGGCCCCAGACGAAAGCCACGCCAAGCAAGATCGCAAAGTTGTGTGAGCCCCAGACCATCAGAAGATAGATCGCCGCTACAAGCGCGAAGACGAATGGCAGGAGATTGCGCACACCGAGACGTTGGACCGGCCGGTCGAGCAAAACCGCCCCGCCGAAGCCCAGGCCATAGACGAGTGTCAGCAGCCCGTTGGCGCTCACCGGCTTGCCGAGCGTGCTGGCGAGATGATCGCCGATATAGGCATAAACGCCGTAGAACGACGCCATGAACGTGCCGCAGGCCAGGAGAAGCGGGAGAAGGCCCGGTGTGCGAAGCGCGGCGAGCGGCGCCATGGCCGGTTCTTCGGACGGCACGTCGCGGCGTCCATTGGAAGCCAGGACCAGAAAGGCGGCGATGGCTAAAACGCAGACTGCAGCAAACACGGCGCGCCAATGAAGAATGTCCGCCAGCACCGCCGAGAGAGAAACACCGGCGATAAGACTGAGCGTCCAACCCGTCAGCACGATGCCAACGGTTTCGCTCTCGCGCCCGGTCGGTGCCACCGTGGCCGCATTGGTGTAGATCGCGGGCAGGGCGAGGCCTGCGGCAAG
>NZ_CAJXGF010000151.1 GCF_913053745.1 uncultured Nitratireductor sp. | reverse complement strand
CGATGCCGATCGGGAAGGCGCCGACCCGGAATTCGCGATCACCGGCCCGGCACGTGCCGCGGCTGGTTTCGCGGCCGAGCCCCTCGCGGGCGAGACAGCTCATGAAGTTCTCGGCGTCGTAGTCGATCTGGAAACCGACGAGATCGTAGGCGGTGAACGCCTCAAGCAGCCGCCGGTGCCACGGCATGGCGAAGAACACGTCGGGCGGCGGGAAGGGAATGTGGAGGAAGAAGCCGATCTTGTTGGTGACGCCACGGGCGCGGAGCTCGGCGGCCAGCGGGATCAGGTGGTAGTCCTGCACCCAGATCGTGTCGTCGGGCCGGAGCTGCGAAGCCAGCACCCGGGCAAAGAAGGCGTTGACGCGGAAATAACCGGTGATGTCGCGCCGGTCGAAGTCGACGAGGTCGAGCCGGTAGTGGAGGAGCGGCCACAGCGCCCGGTTCGCGAAGCCGCTGTAGTATTCCTCGAGGTCGCGCTGGGTCAGGTCGACCAGCAGGAACTCGATGTTGTCCTCCCGCCGGGTCTTGACGTTGTCGCTGTCGGTGGCCGCCCCAATCCGCATGTGGCCCTGCCGGGGCAGGAGCATTGCATCTCCTCAAACGAGGCATTCGACCTGGCGGATCTGCCGGCAAGTATTGTTATTGAGGGCGGTGGCTATATTGCCGTTGAGTTCGCCAATATTTTCCACGGTCTCGGGGTCGAAACGACTCTGGTCTATCGCGGCAAGGAAATTCTTTCGCGCTTCGATCAGGATCTGCGCCGTGAACTCCACAATGCAATGGAAGCCAAGGGCATCAGGATTCTCTGCCAGGATGTGCTCACCAAAGTGGAGAAGCGCGGCGACGGTGATCTTCTCGCGCAACTGAAATCCGGACAGACGCTGCAGGCCGGGCAAATCATGCTCGCCATCGGTCGCATTCCCAATACCGAGGGTCTGGGCCTAGAGGCTGCCGGTGTCGAGACGGGCAAGGCCGGTGAGATCGTCGTCGATCAATATTCGCGCACCAATGTCGAGAATATCTGGGCTTTGGGCGATGTCACGAACCGCGTTCAGCTCACGCCGGTGGCAATCCACGAGGCCATGTGCTTCATCGAGACCGAATACAAGAACAACCCGACCGAGGTGGATCACGACACGATTGCCACCGCTGTCTTCTCGCAGCCTGAAATCGGCACGGTGGGGCTCTCGGAGGACGATGCCGCCAAACGCTTCGATACACTGGAGATCTACCGCGCCAGCTTCCGTCCCATGCGGCATACGCTCTCGGGACGGCAGGAAAAAATGCTCATGAAACTGGTGGTTGACGGTGAGAGCCGGCGTGTGCTCGGTGCGCATGTGATGGGCCCGGATGCGGGCGAGATGGCACAGCTTTTGGGCATTCCTCTGAAGGCGCGCCTGTCGAAGGACGATTTTGATCGAACCATGGCGGTCCATCCTTCCGCTGCCGAGGAACTAGTCACTATGTACAAACCCACCTATCGCGTTGTGAAGGGCGAGCAGGTCGACTGAGATGCAAAACAATGCAGGCGAGGGCGGTCTGGTTGCGTATTTCGGCTACGGGTCGCTCGTCAATCGCAATACCCTTCGTACCGAGATTGTCGACGCTCTGCCGGCACGTTTGAAGGGGTGGCGGCGCCAATGGGTGCGTCGGGACGAGGAAAGCAACCGGGCGCTTTTGAGCGTGCGGCGCGATCCCGCCTCCGTTATTGACGGTCTGTTGGTAATCGACCGGGCGGAGAATTTGCCGGCTGTCGACTTGCGAGAAGAACGCTATCGGCGCGTGCGGCTTGCATCCACCGATCTGGAACTGTCGGCCGCCGAATTGCCTGCTGGCTGCCCACTTCATGTTTACGAAGCCGCCGCGCTTTATGCGCCTGCGCAGCTTGAAATCATCCAGTCCTACCTCGATGCCGTTCTCCAGGGCTTCCTGCGCGAATACGGGCGCGCCGGCGTCGAGCGTTTTGTTGCGGAGACCGATGGCTTCTCGGCGACGGTTCTTGCTGATCGCAAGACGCCGAGTTACCCGCGTTCGGTGACGCTCGGCGCCGAAGAAGAAGCTTACTTCGATGCGCTTTTGATGCAAAAAGTCGCTGGATTTGCATCTTTCGTGCGCTAGTGTTTCCTCATCGCCACAATTGCAGGCTAGCATCGATCGCTTCCTTTGGTTAAGAAAGCGGCCTTCCGGTATCCGTCTTGGAGATTTCAGCGGATAGAGGGCATGATCCTGTAGCAACTGTCGAGTAAGCAAGATGACGAAGTGGTCGCCGAATTCGTGGAGAAACAAGCCTATCCTGCAGGTTCCGGCTTATCCGGATGCAGCCGCCCTGGCCGAGGTCGAGGCGCGCATGTCCACGTATCCGCCGCTCGTTTTTGCGGGCGAGGCGCGCAAGCTCAAGAAGCAGCTCGCCGCCGTTGCAGAGGGCAATGGATTCCTGCTCCAGGGTGGTGATTGCGCCGAAAGCTTCGCCGAGCACGGCGCGGACAACATACGCGACTTTTTCCGTGCCTTTCTTCAGATGGCTGTGGTGTTGACCTATGCTGGTTCGCAGCCCGTTGTGAAGGTCGGCCGTATTGCCGGCCAGTTCGCCAAGCCGCGTTCATCCGACAACGAGACCAAGGGCGATGTCGTCTTGCCGAGCTATCGGGGCGACATCATCAATGGCATCGAATTTGACGAGGCCTCGCGCATTCCCGATCCGGCGCGTCAGGAAATGGTCTACCGCCAATCGGCTGCGACGCTGAACCTTCTGCGCGCTTTCGCGCAAGGCGGTTTCGCCAATCTGGAGAATGTTCACAAATGGATGCTGGGCTTCCTGTCCGACAGCCCGCAGGCCGAGCGTTACCAGGAACTGGCAAACCGCATTTCCGAAACAGTGGATTTCATGCGCGCCATCGGGATCACCGGCGAAAGCACACATGCGCTGCGCGAGACGGATTTCTACACCAGCCACGAAGGCCTGCTTCTGGGCTACGAGGAGGCACTGACGCGCGTCGATTCCACCTCCGGCGATTGGTATGCCACGTCTGGTCACATGATCTGGATTGGTGATCGTACACGTCAGCCCGATCACGCGCATGTGGAATATTGTCGGGGTATCAAGAACCCGCTCGGCCTCAAATGCGGTCCCTCGCTCTCTCCAGATGGGCTGATCGAATTGATCGACATTCTCAACCCGGAGAACGAGCCTGGTCGCCTGACCCTGATCGCCCGCTTCGGTGCGGAAAATGTGGGCGAATACCTGCCCAAACTCATCCGCGCGGTTGAGAAGGAAGGGCGCAAGGTCGTCTGGTCCTGCGACCCCATGCACGGCAATACTGTTACCGCCGCAGGCTACAAGACCCGACCCTTCGACCGAATCCTCAAGGAGGTGCAGACGTTTTTCGAGGTGCACCGCGCCGAAGGCTCACATCCTGGCGGTTTGCATGTGGAGATGACCGGCAAGAACGTCACCGAATGCACAGGCGGTGCGCGCGCTATACGCGATGAAGAACTGCGGGATCGTTATCACACCCATTGCGACCCGCGCCTCAATGCCGATCAGGCGCTCGAGTTGTCTTTCCTGGTGGCGGAGCTTCTGAAACGGGATCGCGAAGTTTTGCCGGCTGGTAAGGTCGCCAATGGCTGAAACGGGCTTGAGGCTTAGCTTCAGGCATTGTTGATGTCGTTTGCGGCATGCAACTGGTAATCATGGTTCCGGAAACCTCTAAACCGTTCTCGGAGAAAAACCATGACGAAACAACAAGGCGGATCGTGTCTATGCGGCACGGTCCGTTTTCGCACCAAGGGGGCGCTTCGCGGTGTCGTCTATTGTCACTGCTCCCAGTGCCGGAAACAGACCGGACTTTATTACGCCGCGACGGACGTCGATATCTGCAACTTGACGATCGACGGCGAAGACAGTCTTGCCTGGTATGCAGCGTCCGATTTTGCCCGGCGCGGTTTTTGCAGGACCTGCGGTTCCGCGCTGTTCTGGAAGCGCAACGGCGCCGACAAAATCTCCATCCTCGCCGGCGCATTCGATCTGCCTTCCGGTCTGATTGCGGAAAGTCATATTTTCGTGGCCGATAAAGGCGATTTCTATGCTATCGCCGATGAGTTGCCGCAATATGCGCGCAGCAGTCCCGATGTCGTCGTCGCGGAGAGTGCCGCTCAGGAATGACCGATCTGCCAGAAGCGCTTAAGCTTGAGACGCGTACCGGCCTGCCGGCGGATTTGCGCTATCTCGTTGACAAGTACCCGCGCGAGGGGTGGTGGGAACATCCCAATCTCGGCGAGATGGCGCAATTTTGGTTGCAGCGTCACGATATGTTTCGTGAGCTTGGCGGGATGTTGAAGACCAGTGCGGGCGACTATCGGGAAGGCAAGCTGGCGCCTCACGACTTCGCTGCCTGGTTCGCGCCTCGCCTGTGTTTCTTCCTGCAGCAGCTTCATGGGCACCATCAGATCGAGGATCTCCACTATTTCCCCGTTTTCGAGAAGGCGGAGACACGTATGAAGCGCGGATTCGAGCTTCTCGACAACGATCACCACGTCATCCACGAGGCACTCGGACGCAACGCTGAAACCGGGAGCCGGTTTCTGCAGGCACTCCAATCGGATCACGACCGACAGCGCTTTGCGGGCGATGCCTATGCCATGGAGAACGAGGCGTTGCTCAACATGCTTCTGCGTCATCTGGAAGACGAAGAGGATTTGATCATCCCCCTCATTCTGGATCGCAGCGAGGAGGGGCTTGGCGTCGGTCTCTGATCTCCGACCGCGTGTTGCAAGCATGGGATGCAGAGGCTACACGCTTTAGGCACCCAGAAGTCCTTGCCTCACTGAACAGGAACGTCATGGTCTCCAAGTCTGTCCCCTCCGACATTCTGCGCATCGCCACCGCTCAGCTTAATCCGGTCGTCGGAGATGTCGCTGGAAATCTTGCCAAGGCGCGCGAGGCGCGGGCGGACGCCGCGCGCCAAGGGGCCGACCTGGTTCTGTTTACAGAGCTTTTCATCGCTGGCTATCCACCGGAAGATCTGGTGTTGAAACCCGCCTTTGTGAATGCGTGCGAAGAGGCTGTGCGCGCATTCGCCGAAGATACGAAAGATGGCGGTCCGGGCGTCATTATCGGTGTACCTTTGAAACGGGAAAGCGGCCTCCACAATGCGGTCATGGTGCTCGATGGCGGCAAGGTGATCGCCGAACGCTTCAAACTGGATCTGCCCAATTACGGCGAATTTGACGAGAAACGCGTTTTCCAACCGGGACCGGATATGCCGGGACCGGTTAATTTCCGCGGCGTCCGCATCGGCATTCCGGTCTGTGAAGACATCTGGGGCGAACTCGACGTGTGCGAGACGCTGGCCGAATCGGGCGCCGAGTTGCTTCTTGTGCCCAATGGCTCGCCTTATTATCGCGGCAAGGTGGAAGTGCGTCATCAGGTGGTCATCCGCCAGGTGATCGAAAGTGGACTGCCGATACTTTACGCCAATCAACTTGGCGGACAGGATGAGCTCGTTTTCGACGGTGCATCCTTTGCCATTCAGGCGGACAAATCTTTGGCGTTCCAAATGAGCCAGTTCGAGGAGGCCGTCTCAGTCTCCACCTGGAAACGGGAGGGGGAGGGCTGGCGCTGCGATGACGGTCCCATGTCGAAGATTCCCGAGAAGGAAGAAGCCGATTACCGCGCCTGTATGCTGGGGCTGCGCGACTATGTGAACAAGAACGGCTTTAAGAATGTGGTTCTCGGGCTCTCCGGCGGAATCGATTCCGCGATTTGTGCCGCGCTTGCCGTTGATGCGCTGGGCGAAGAGCGGGTGCGCTGCATCATGATGCCATACCGTTATACCTCGCAGGATTCGCTAAAAGACGCGGAAGCCTGCGCTCGTGCTCTCGGTTGCCGCTACGACATGGTCCCGATCTTTGAACCTGTCGAAGGTTTTTCTGGTGCGCTCGCTCAGCTCTTCGAAGGCACCGATGAAGGCGTAACGGAGGAGAATCTGCAGAGTCGCACTCGTGGTACGATCCTGATGGCAGTCTCCAATAAATTTGGTTCCATGGTCGTCACCACCGGCAATAAATCGGAGATGTCGGTGGGTTACGCCACGCTCTATGGCGATATGAATGGTGGCTTCAATCCCATAAAGGACGTCTACAAAATGCAGGTCTATGCCCTGTCTGCCTGGCGCAACACCACCGTGCCGCCTGGCGCGTTGGGGCCTTCGGGTGAGGTCGTTCCGCAAAACATCATCGACAAGGCGCCGTCTGCTGAACTGCGCCCTGATCAGACGGATCAGGATTCGCTACCGCCTTATCCGGCTCTGGACGACATTCTGGAATGTTTGGTCGAAGGCGAGATGAGCGTCGATGCGATTGTTGCGCGCGGCCATGACCGCGAGACCGTGCATCGGGTTGAGCATTTGCTTTATATCGCCGAGTACAAGCGCCGACAGGCCGCGCCTGGCGTGAAAATCACTCGGAAAAATTTCGGTCGGGATCGACGTTATCCGATCACAAACAGATTCAGGGACCGGTCATAAGGTGTTGTTCAATAGGGATAATAGTCGCTTTTGATGGATGGCAATTGTCTGCGCCGGAACGGTTCGAGGGCGGTTCGGCGCTTATACCGGTGGGCGTCTGATCGATCTCACCGGCATTGAACCGGCGTTTCGAACCGTCAGTCTGTTTTGTCTGGCCGCTGCTGTGCTTTTCACAGTGACTCTGCCCCATCGCTCGCAAACCGCGTAGAGACGAGGGAGGCCGAACCCTCCCTCAAAACGCATCAGTCTTCTTGGTCGGTTGCCGGTTTTGCCTTTTCCAGTTCAGTGCGTGTTGAATAAACCCGGTCGACGAGACCCCAGTCGCAGGCTTCCTGCGCGGTCATGAAGAAGTCGCGATCGAGCGTGCGTTCCACTTCTTCTTCGCTGCGCCCGCAATGCTCAGAATACAGCCGGATCATGCGCCGTTTGAGCTTCAATATGTCTTCTGCGTGACGCTGTACGTCTGAGGCCTGTCCGCGGAAGCCTCCAGAAGGCTGATGCAGCACAACGCTGGCATTGGCGAGGGCGGCGCGCCGGCCGGGCTCACCCGACATCAGCAGAAAGGACCCCATGGAGCCGGCAGTGCCCATACAGACTGTGGCCACGGGGCTGTTGATGAAGCGCATGGTATCGTAGATGGCAAAGCCGCTCGACACCACACCGCCTGGCGAGTTGATGTAAAAGGAAATCTCACGCTCGGGATTTTCCGATTCCAGAAACAGAAGCTGCGCGCAGATAAGCGCAGCCGAATCGTCGTTCACCTCGCCATTGAGGAAGATGATCCGCTCCCGCAGGAGCCTTGAGTAAATGTCGAAGGAACGTTCGCCTCTCGGCGATTGCTCCACGACCATGGGGACGAGCGCCATCGTGTCGCGCATGCGCGATCTCCTTGTCTTCGATTTTCGTGTTGTGGAGCCTCAGGCGGCGCGCGCCATCGGCACTCCATTGCTGTTGGCCGCTGCTGGCGGCACCGTACCGGCGCTATGGGTCAGACGAAACCACGTATTGCCGTCGGGCATAGGACCGATCTCGAAGGTGACCAGCGTGTCCGGCGCATTCGTTTCGTCATCGCGCCAAGCATAGCGCACGCGTGAGTATGGCTCGGTGTCGAGCATTTCGTAAGCTGGGCCGGTTTTTCCGTCACCGCATTCGCCCAGCCAGCTCGCCGCGAGCTCAGGAATCGTTAGCGCGCGCCAGACCTTCTCTGGCGAAGAGTCCAGAACGTATTCCAGGACAATGTTTTCGCTTGTTTTTTTCTCGTTGGCGTCGCTCATTGGTCCATCTCCTTGAGCAGCGTTTTGAGTTTGTCGACCCGTTCGGGCCAGAAGGCGCGGTAGCGGGCGAGCCAGTCGACGACGGGAGCCATTCCGTCCGGCCTGATGCTGTAGCGCATCTGTCGTCCGGCTTTTTTTTCCTCGATCAATCCGGCACTGCGCAGCACTGCAATGTGTTGTGAGACCGCTGGCTGCGACATCGCTAGGCCTTCGCGCAGTTCCGTCGCATTGCGTTCGCCGTCACTCAAGCGCTCCAACAACTGCCTCCGTGTCGGATCTGCCAAGGCTCTGAAAATATCCGATTCAGTCATGCTGATAGATAAGTCGATTCTTATGTTTTTTGCAAGAGCGCTGGATTAATCCCTGAAACCGTTACGGCCATTGCGATATCTGCAACGGCGTCTAGGATGCACAAAACCGCCACCGTGGCCTTTCCGTGGCTCGGGCCGACAAGCACCAGAGTTCCATTCATGTCCTATCTGATCTTTCTCCGCGAAAACGCGCGTTGGCTTGCGGGCGGCTTTCTTCTCACGCTGTTTTCTTCCTTCGGTCAGACGTTCTTCATCTCGTTGTCGGCTGGCGATATCCGCGCCGAGTACGGTCTTTCACACGGTGCATTCGGGACGCTTTACATGCTGGCGACACTGGCCAGCGCTTTCACCTTGCCGCGTCTCGGTCAGATCGTTGATCGTTATTCGGCGCGAAGAGTCACTTTCATCATCATTCCGCTTTTAGCGCTCGCCTGTGTGTCGATGACGCTGTCGCATTCCATCGTCGTCCTGGTGGTTACGATCTACATGCTGCGCCTGTTCGGGCAGGGGATGATGACGCACAATTCTCTGACGGCGATGGGCCGATGGTTTTCCGCCCAGCGTGGCCGTGCCGTTTCCGTCGCCACGCTGGGGCACAATGTCGGTGAGGCGATCCTGCCGCTGAGCTTCGTTGCTGTCGCTGCCCTTGTCGGCTGGCGCAACAGTTGGATCATCGCCGCCGTGCTTCTGCTCATCTTCGCGCTGCCGGTCATCTCCGGTCTGATAGCGGTGGAGCGTGCTCCGCGCGCCAGCGATCCGGCGGCGCGCAAAAGCCTGGTGCGCGACTGGACGCGCGGCGAAGTGGTGCGTGATCCGGTTTTCTACCTGCTGCTGCTCGGTGTCATGGCGCCGGGGTTCATCGGCACCACCATCTTCTTCCACCAGATTTATCTGGTGGAATTGCGCGGCTGGTCGCTAGAGGTTTTTGCATCCTCTTTCACCTTCATGGCATCCATGACGGTCATCTTTGCGCTGATCTCCGGACAGTTGATCGACCGTTTCTCTGCTGTCGCCTTGTTGCCGGGCTTCCTTGTTCCGCTCGGAGCGGCCTGTCTCATTCTTGCTGGCAGCGAGGCCCAGTGGAGCGCCTTTGCCTTCATGGGGCTGATGGGCGTTTCTTATGGCTTCTCTTCGACCCTGTTCGGAGCGCTCTGGCCGGAGGTCTACGGTATCCGACATCTCGGCTCGATCCGCGCGTTGACGGTGGCCATCATGGTCTTCGCCACGGCGATGGGACCAGGAATCACCGGTTTCCTGATCGACCGAGGTGTCAGCTATCCGCTACAGATCGGCATGATGGGGCTCTATTGCCTTGCCGCAAGTGCGATGCTTCTCGTTGTCTCGCGCGGTTTGAGTCTGCGTCTGCAAACCGCATGACGCCACGTTCTTCTTGCCAGATGCAACGCTTTTGGATACGCCCGCAAACATGACAGTTACCGTTCGTTTTGCGCCGTCTCCAACCGGCCACATCCATATCGGCAACACGCGCACCGCGCTCTTCAACTGGCTCTATGCGAAGAAGCATAGCGGGCGCTTCATCCTGCGCTTCGACGACACGGATGTGGAACGTTCGCGCCGCGAATATGCCGAAGGCATCGCTCAGGATTTAAGCTGGCTCGGCGTCGTTCCCGATCAGAAAGTCGCGCAGTCGGCACGTTTCGACCGGTACGACGCAGCGGCCGAAAAATTGAAAGCGGCCGGCCTTCTTTATCCATGTTACGAGACGCCGGAAGAACTGGAGCGCCGGCGCAAGATCCGACTGTCCCGCCGCCTGCCACCTGTTTATGGGCGCGAGGCGCTAAAACTCACCGATGAGGAGAAGGCTGCGTTCGAAGCTGAGGGGCGCAAAGCGCACTGGCGTTTCCTTCTGCCCAATTTTACCGGCGATCCCTTCGCAACCGGCCGCACCGATGTGCACTGGGACGATGTGGTGCGAGGGCCCCAGACGGTGGATCTGGCGTCCATGTCCGATCCGGTTCTCATCCGCGCCGACGGCACCTATCTATACACCCTGCCTTCCGTGGTTGACGACATCGACCTCGGCGTGACTCATATCATCCGAGGCGACGATCACGTTACCAACACCGGTGCGCAGATTGCCTTGTTCAAGGCGCTGGGCGCAGAACCGCCGGCCTTTGGACACCACAATCTGCTGACCACGGTGTCCGGTGAGGGGCTTTCCAAACGCACCGGCGCGCTCTCCGTGGCGAGCCTGCGCGAAGCTGGCGTTGAACCGATGGCGGTGGCGTCGCTGGCTGTCCTGATAGGCACATCGGAAAATGTTACTGCGGCCTCTTCCATGGAGGAGCTGACCGCGCTGTTCGATCCCACCTCAACATCGAAATCTGCTGCGAAGTTCGATCCCGGCGAGCTTTCCGGGCTCAGCCGTTATATCATCCA
>NZ_CAJXGF010000150.1 GCF_913053745.1 uncultured Nitratireductor sp. | reverse complement strand
ACTTCTCGCCCTGGGTGATCAGGCCGTCATTGTACTGCTGCTCGTATTCCTTGGCGAGCGCTTCGGTCTCGGCCACCAGGTTCTCCTTGGTGTCCGGGATGACCATGTCGTCCTTGCCAAAGGAAATACCGGCACGGCATGCGTGTCCGAAGCCAAGCTGCATGACGCGGTCGCAGAAAATAACCGTCTCTTTCTGACCGCAGTGACGATAGACCGTATCGATCATCTTGGAGATGTTCTTCTTGGTCAGTTCCTGGTTGCAGATATCGAACGGCACATTGTGGTTCTTCGGCAGAAGCTCGCCGACGATCATGCGGCCAGGGGTCGTCTCATGGATCTGCGATACGGAGTTGCCCTCCGCGTCGACAGTCTTGAACCGGCCCTTGATCTTGGTGTGCAGCGTGACAACACCGGTCTCGAGCGCGTGATGAAGCTCGCCCATGTCGGCAAACACCATCCCCTCACCCGGCTCGTTCTGGTTCATAATGGACAGGTAGTAGAGTCCGAGAACCATATCCTGCGACGGCACGATAATCGGCGCGCCGGAGGCCGGATGCAGAATGTTGTTGGTCGACATCATCAGGACGCGCGCTTCAAGCTGCGCTTCGAGCGACAGCGGTACGTGAACGGCCATCTGGTCGCCGTCGAAGTCGGCGTTGAACGCGGTACAGACCAGCGGATGAAGCTGGATCGCCTTACCCTCGATCAGCACGGGCTCGAACGCCTGAATGCCCAGACGGTGAAGCGTCGGCGCGCGGTTCAAAAGAACCGGATGCTCGCGGATCACCTCATCCAGGATATCCCAGACTTCCGGCTTTTCCTTCTCGACCAGCTTCTTCGCCTGCTTGACGGTGGACGAATAGCCCTTCGCGTCGAGACGTGCGTAGATAAACGGCTTGAAAAGCTCCAGCGCCATCTTCTTCGGCAGGCCGCACTGGTGCAGCTTCAGTTCCGGACCGGTCACGATGACCGAACGGCCGGAATAGTCGACGCGCTTGCCGAGCAGGTTCTGACGGAAGCGGCCCTGCTTGCCCTTGAGCATGTCGGAGAGCGACTTCAGCGGACGCTTGTTGGCACCCGTGATGACGCGGCCACGGCGACCGTTGTCGAACAGCGCGTCGACGGCCTCCTGAAGCATACGCTTCTCGTTGCGAATGATGATGCCCGGCGCGCGCAGCTCGATCAGCCGCTTCAGACGGTTGTTACGATTGATAACGCGACGGTAGAGGTCGTTCAGGTCGGACGTCGCGAAGCGGCCACCATCCAGCGGAACCAACGGGCGCAGGTCCGGCGGAATGACCGGAACGATCTTCATAATCATCCATTCCGGACGATTGCCCGACTCCAGGAAGTTCTCGACCACCTTGAGGCGCTTCAAGAGCTTCTTCTGCTTGAGTTCGGAGGTCGTGGAGGCCAGCTCCGAACGCAGATCGCCCGCGATCTTGTCCAGATCCATATCCTGCAGAAGGTGATGGATCGCTTCAGCGCCGATCATGGCGGTGAACTGGTCTTCGCCATACTCGTCGACCGCAATCAGATACTCTTCTTCGGAAAGAAGCTGGTTCTCCTTGAGTGCCGTCAAGCCCGGCTCGGTCACGATGTAGTTCTCGAAATAGAGAACCCGCTCGATGTCCTTCAGGGTCATATCGAGCAGCGTGCCGATGCGCGAAGGCAGCGACTTCAGAAACCAGATGTGAGCGACGGGCGCGGCCAGTTCGATGTGGCCCATGCGCTCGCGACGCACTCGAGAGAGCGTGACTTCAACGCCGCACTTCTCGCAGATAACGCCCTTGTATTTCATGCGCTTGTACTTGCCGCACAGGCATTCGTAATCCTTTATGGGACCGAAAATGCGCGCGCAGAACAAGCCGTCACGTTCGGGTTTGAACGTACGGTAGTTGATGGTCTCGGGCTTTTTGATCTCGCCATACGACCAGGACAGAATTTTCTCGGGGCTAGCGAGAGAAATCCGGATCGAATCGAAAGTCTGTGCCGGCGCCTGAGGGTTGAAAAGATTCATGACCTCTTGGTTCATGCCGATCTCCTTTTCGGGACGCATCGTCCCTTTTCAAACTTCGGTGAAGATTGCCACCGCCTGCTTCACCGGTTCAAATGCTCGGTCGCAATGCTGCCTTGCGAACGACGATTGTGTGTCGCGGGCAAACCCCGCGACACACGATAAAGCTTATTCCGCCGCATCCGGCAGTTGCTCGGCCTCAGCCGGGTCAATGCGGGAGTTTTCAAGCTCCACATTGAGGCCGAGAGAGCGCATTTCCTTGACGAGAACGTTAAAGCTCTCCGGAATGCCCGCCTCGAACGTGTCGTCGCCGCGCACGATGGCTTCGTAGACCTTGGTGCGGCCGGCCACGTCGTCCGACTTGACCGTCAGCATTTCCTGCAGCGTGTAGGCCGCGCCATAGGCTTCCAGCGCCCAGACCTCCATTTCGCCGAAGCGCTGGCCGCCGAACTGCGCCTTACCGCCCAGCGGCTGCTGGGTAACGAGCGAGTACGGTCCGATCGAACGGGCGTGGATCTTGTCGTCCACCAGGTGATGCAGCTTCAGCATGTAGATGTAGCCCACGGTCACCTGACGATCGAACGGTTCACCCGTGCGCCCGTCGTAGAGGGTGACTTGGCCGCTGGTCTGCATGCCTGCCTGTTCCAACATGGTGTTCACGTCGGCCTCATGCGCACCGTCGAAGACCGGCGTGGCGATCGAAACGCCTCGGCGCATCTGCTCGCCCAGCCGCACGACGCTTTCGTCGTCATACTGACGAACAGGCTCGTTGCGATCATTCTCCGGAATGACGGACTCGATCGTCTGGCGCAGCGGTTTGATGTCGCCGCTATCCTTGTAGCTGTCGATCAGCTCGCCGATCTGCTGGCCCATCCCGGCACAGGCCCAGCCGAGATGCGTCTCGAGAATCTGACCGACATTCATGCGGCTCGGCACACCCAGCGGATTGAGCACGATGTCCACATGCTGGCCATCTTCCAGGAACGGCATATCCTCGACCGGCACGATGCGCGACACGACACCCTTGTTGCCGTGACGACCGGCCATCTTGTCGCCGGGCTGCATCTTGCGCTTCACGGCGACGAAGACCTTGACCATCTTCATGACGCCGGGCGGCATCTCGTCGCCGCGCTGCACCTTTTCGACCTTGTCCATGAAACGCTGCTCGAGCGCCTTCTTGGACTCGTCGTACTGCGCACGCAGGGCTTCAAGCGCCTCTTGAAGCTTTTCGTCGTCGACGGCGAATTGCCACCACTGCGAACGCGGATATTCGTCAAGCACTTCGGCGGACAGCGCACCACCCTTCTTGAAGCCCTTGGGGCCGGCGATGGCCTGCTTGCCGTTCAACATGTCGGCGAGACGCGCATAGACGTTGCGGTCGAGGATCGACTGCTCGTCGTCACGGTCCTTGGCGAGGCGTTCGATCTCCTCGCGCTCGATCGCCATCGCGCGCTCGTCCTTCTCCACGCCGTGGCGGTTGAAGACACGCACTTCCACGACCGTGCCATACGTGCCGGGCGGCATGCGCATGGAGGTGTCGCGAACATCCGACGCCTTCTCGCCGAAGATGGCGCGCAGGAGCTTTTCCTCCGGCGTCATTGGGCTTTCACCCTTCGGCGTGATCTTGCCGACGAGGATATCGCCCGGCTGAACTTCCGCACCGATATAGGTGATGCCGGCCTCGTCGAGGTTCTTCAGCGCTTCTTCCGAAACATTCGGAATGTCGCGTGTAATTTCTTCCGGCCCAAGCTTCGTGTCACGCGCCATCACCTCGAATTCCTCGATGTGAATGGAGGTGAAAACGTCATCGCGAACGATGCGCTCAGACAGAAGGATGGAGTCCTCGTAGTTGTAGCCGTTCCAGGGCATGAACGCGACGAGTACGTTGCGGCCCAGGGCCAGATCACCCAGATCCGTCGACGGACCGTCGGCAATGATGTCGCCCTTGTTCACCTGATCGCCCACGCGCACCAGCGGACGCTGGTTGACGCAGGTGTTCTGGTTCGAACGCTGGAACTTCATCAACCGGTAGATGTCGACGCCCGAACGCGATGCGTCTACGTCCTCCGTGGCGCGGATGACGATACGCGTCGCATCCACCTGATCGACCACGCCGGTGCGGCGGGCAGCAATCGCAGCGCCGGAATCGCGCGCCACGATCGGCTCCATGCCGGTGCCAACGAACGGCGCCTCGGCGCGCACCAATGGCACGGCCTGACGCTGCATGTTCGAGCCCATCAGTGCGCGGTTGGCGTCATCGTTCTCAAGGAACGGAATGAGCGCCGCGGCCACCGAAACGAGCTGCTTCGGCGACACGTCCATCAGGTCGACATTCTCGCGCGGCGCCATCATCACCTCGCCGGCATGGCGGCAGATGACGAACTCATCGGTAAAGCTGCCGTCGTCGCCGATCGTGGCGTTGGCCTGCGCAACGTAATGCTTGGCCTCTTCCATGGCGGAGAGATAGACCACGTCCTGCGTGACCTTGCCGTCGACGATCTTGCGATACGGGCTCTCGATGAAGCCGTACTTGTTGACGCGGGCGAAGGTGGCCAGCGAGTTGATCAGACCGATGTTCGGGCCTTCCGGCGTTTCGATCGGACAGATACGGCCATAGTGGGTCGGGTGCACGTCGCGCACCTCGAAGCCCGCACGCTCACGCGTCAGACCGCCCGGTCCAAGCGCCGAAAGGCGACGCTTGTGGGTGATCTCGGAGAGCGGGTTGGTCTGGTCCATGAACTGCGAGAGCTGCGAGGAACCGAAGAACTCGCGCACGGCGGCAGCCGCCGGCTTGGCGTTGATCAGGTCTTGCGGCATAACCGTGTCGATCTCGATCGACGACATGCGCTCCTTGATCGCGCGCTCCATGCGCAGAAGACCGACGCGGTACTGATTCTCCATCAGCTCGCCGACAGAACGCACGCGACGGTTGCCGAGATTGTCAATATCGTCGATCTCGCCTTTGCCGTCGCGCAGTTCGACCAGCGTCTTCACCACGGCGACAATGTCTTCCTTACGCAGGACGCGAACGGTGTCCTCTGCATCAAGCTCAAGACGCATGTTCATCTTCACACGACCGACGGCCGACAGGTCGTAACGTTCGGCGTCGAAGAACAGCGAATGGAACATCGCTTCGGCGGTCTCGAGTGTCGGCGGTTCGCAGGGACGCATGACGCGGTAGATGTCGAACAGCGCGTCCTGGCGCGACTCGTTCTTGTCGGCAGCCAGCGTGTTGCGGATATAGCCACCCACATTGACGTGGTCGATGTCGAGGAAGTGGGCTTCTGTGGCGCCCGTTTCGAGCAGCACTTTCAGTGTCTTCTCGTCAATCTCGTCGCCGGCCTCGAGGAAAATCTCGCCGGTTTCCGGATTGACGATGTCTTCGGCCAGATAATTGCCGAGCAGATCGTCTTCCGTTGCACGAATGGCTTTCAAGCCCTTCTCGGCAAGCTGTTTCGCCTGACGCGCGGTGATCTTCTTACCCGCCTCCACGACGACTTCGCCGCTGTCAGCGTCGATCAGATCGGCAGTCGCCTTCAAGCCTTTGAAACGCTCGACGGTATAGGGCACACGCCAGTTGTCACCGTCACGCTCGTAAGTGAGCTGATCGTAAAAAGTGGACAATATCTCTTCGCCGTCCATGCCCAGCGCCATCAACAGCGACGTTGCCGGCAACTTGCGGCGACGGTCGATGCGCGCATGGACGATGTCCTTGGCGTCGAACTCGATGTCGAGCCAGGAGCCACGATACGGGATCACGCGGGCGGCGAACAGAAGCTTGCCAGAGGAGTGCGACTTGCCCTTGTCGTGGTCAAAGAACACACCCGGCGAACGGTGCATCTGAGAAACGATGACGCGTTCGGTCCCGTTGACGATGAAAGTGCCGTTGGACGTCATGAGCGGCATATCGCCCATATAGACGTCCTGCTCCTTGATGTCCTTGATCGACTTGGCGCCGGTATCCTCATCGACATCAAAGACGATCAGGCGCAGCGTCACCTTCAGCGGCGCAGCGAAGGTCAGATCGCGCTGCCGGCACTCGTCCACATCGAACTTCGGATCCTCGAACTCGTATTTCACGAATTCGAGCATCGCCGTACCGGCGAAGTCCGAGATCGGAAACACCGATTTGAACACCGCCTGCAGCCCCTCGTCGAGGCGCCCGCCCTTGGGCTCCTCGACCATAAGGAACTGGTCATAGGATGCCTTCTGAACCTCGATCAGGTTCGGCATCTCCGCAACTTCCGGAATCTTTCCGAAAAATTTGCGTACCCGCCTGCGACCATTAAACGTTTGGGTCTCGGCCATCGTCGCTCCTTGCCCTGCCTGGCTTGCATGCACCACGTGAACCGCCATCCCGGCGGTCAATCCAAACGGATAAAAACCCGTTTCCTGAAAACCGCTTACGGCCCACAGGAAAGAGGTTTCAATTCCAAATCCGGTGTTCCGGTCCGCGCGGATCTGAAACCCGCGCGGACCGGACGCCGAATTACTTCAGCTCGACCTTGGCGCCTGCGCCTTCGAGCTGCTCTTTGATCTTGTCGGCTTCGTCCTTGGACACGCCTTCCTTGATTGCCTTGGGAGCGGACTCGACGAGGTCCTTTGCTTCCTTCAGGCCCAGGCCGGTGATGCCGCGGACTTCCTTGATGACATTGATCTTCTGGGCGCCTGCATCGGCGAGAACGACATCGAACTCGGTCTTCTCTTCTGCAGCTTCGCCAGCGGCGGCACCGCCTGCAGCAGCGGCAACAGCCACCGGAGCAGCGGCGGAAACGCCCCACTTCTCTTCAAGCATCTTCGAAAGCTCAGCCGCCTCGAGGACGGTCAGGCTCGACAGGTCTTCAACGATCTTAGCAAGATCAGCCATTGTACATTTCCTTTTGTGTTCGAACTGTGTTGTTGGTCTTGAGGACCGGCATCACGCCGCCTCGTCCTTCTTGGAATAGGCGCCAAAGACGCGCGCGAGCTGACCCGCAGGCGCGTTGACAACCTGTGCGATCCGGGTCGCCGGCGTCGAAATCATGCCGACCAGCTTCGCCCTCAGCTCGTCCAGCGACGGCAGCGAGGCAAGTGCCTTCACACCGTCGGCGTCGAGCGCGGTCTCACCCATGGCACCGCCGAGAATGACAAGCTTGTCATTGCCCTTGGCGAAGTCGTTGGCGACCTTTGGAGCGACAACCGGATCGTCCGAATAGGCAATCAGGGTCTGACCTTCGAAAAGGACCTGAATGCTCTCGGACGGGGTTCCCTGAAGGGCGATTTTGGCAAGACGGTTTTTTGCGACCTTGACGGTGCCGCCCGCGCCGCGCATCTTCGAACGAAGATCGTTCATCTGCGCCACGGTCAGACCGGCATAGTGGGCCACGACGACCGAACCAGTGTTGCTGAACACCTGATTCAGGTCCGCGACGAATTCGCGTTTTTCCGCTCTGTCCACTGCCTTCTCCATTTGACGGATAGCCCCGAAGGACATAACCGCCGGTTTGCCTTTTGCCGCAGGGCATCCGCAAACTCGGATCACCCAAGCGACGCTCGAGGATCCTGTCCCCTTTCGCCAACCGGAAAACCGGTATCGGACAAAAGGCCAACACGGTTCGAACCTTCCACCGGAGCCACGCTCCGCTTTCCGGTCCCACCCGTCTCATGCAGACCCCGATAAGGGATTAAGGCGAACCGCCTGCAATCTCGGACAGGATGTTCCGGAAGTTTCCTTCCGGTTTCCGGATCCGAAGACCCGGAAAGTCTTGGGGAGGATGCCGGAGCATCCACCCCGAAATTCGTCAGGACGCAGCCGCGAGGCTGGCAACGTCGATGCGCAGGCCAGGTCCCATGGTCGAGGTGATTGCCACCTTCTTCACATAGTTGCCCTTCGCGCCTGCCGGCTTTGCCTTGATTACCGCATCAGTGAAGGCGCGCACATTCTCGACAATCGCCTTGGCGTCGAACGACGCCTTGCCAACGCCTGCATGCACAATGCCGGCCTTCTCGACGCGGAACTCCACGGCACCGCCCTTAGAAGCCTTCACCGCCGCCGTAACATCGGCCGTAACCGTACCGACCTTCGGGTTCGGCATCAGACCGCGCGGACCGAGAACCTTGCCGAGACGACCGACGAGCGGCATCATGTCCGGCGTGGCGATGCAGCGATCGAACTCGATCTCGCCCTTCTGGACGATCTCGACCAGATCTTCTGCGCCCACGAGATCCGCACCGGCAGCCTTCGCCTCGTCCGCCTTGTCGCCCTTGGCGAAGACGGCAACACGAACCGTGCGGCCCGTGCCGTTCGGCAGGTTGACAACGCCGCGAACCATCTGGTCCGCATGACGCGGATCGACGCCAAGGTTCATCGCCACTTCGATGGTCTCGTCAAACTTGGCGGTCGCGCGATCCTTCAGGAGTGCAACAGCCTCATCGAGCGCGTATTCCTTATCGCGGTCAATGCCTTCACGCGCCTTAGCAATGCGCTTGGAGAGTTTCGTCGCCATATCGTCAGCCCTCCACTTCCAGGCCCATGGAACGGGCCGAACCCTCGACCATGCGCATGGCCGCATCGACATCGTTCGCGTTCAGGTCTTTCATCTTGGCTTCGGCGATCTCACGCACCTTGTCGCGCGAAATCTTGCCGGCAACCGACTTGCCCGGCTCCTTGGAGCCCGACTTCAGGTTGATCGCCTTCTTGAGGAAGTAGCTCACCGGCGGCGTCTTCATCGTAAAGGTGAAAGACTTGTCCTGGTAATAGGTCACGACGACCGGAATCGGCGACCCCTTCTCCATCTCCTGGGTCTGGGCATTGAATGCCTTGCAGAACTCCATGATGTTGATGCCACGCTGACCAAGCGCAGGACCGATCGGGGGCGACGGCGTCGCCGAACCCGCGGGAACCTGGAGCTTGAGCAGGCCTGCAACTTTCTTAGCCATATCTCATCTGCCTTGTCGTTCACACCGGCCACCCCTTGGAAAGAATGGGCCGGCACTGCAGTTTGGTGGTTCGGAAACCTGCGGCCGGCTGAGCCACCCTTCCCTTCCACCGATGAAGCCCTTCAGGGCAACACGGTCAGCCCTTTTCGACCTGACCGAATTCCAGATCGACGGGCACGGCCCGTCCGAAAATCGAAACCTCGACCTTGAGGCGCGAGCGCTCCTCATCGACTTCCTGAACGAAGCCATTGAAGGATGCGAACGGACCATCCGCGACACGCACCTGCTCGCCGATCTCGAAGGTAACCGACGGCTTGGGATGTTCGACCCCCTCCTGAACCTGAGTCAGGATGCGATCGGCCTCGGCCTCGGTGATCGGCACTGGCTTGGAGTCGCCGAGGAAACCGGTCACCTTCGGCGTGTTCTTGATCATCGAGAAGACGGCATCGGTGAGCTGCGCCTTGACGAGAACATAGCCGGGGAAAAATTTGCGCTCGGCGTCGACCTTGCGGCCGCGGCGCACTTCCACGACTTTCTCGGTCGGAACGACCACCTGCTCGATCTTGCCCGTCAGCCCCTTCTGGCGGGCCTGCTCTTCGATGGATTCAGCAACCTTCTTCTCAAAATTCGAATAGGCGTGGACGATGTACCAACGCGCAGTCATTTCAATCGCACTCCGTCAATCGTCCGGGATCAGGCACCAATGCCAAGGATGAGTTCGATGCCATAGGCCATCAGCTGGTCGGCAGCGAAGAAGAAGATCGCCGCCAGCGTGGCGAAAGCGATCACCATCACCGTGGAGATCAGTGTCTCGCGCCGCGAGGGCCACGTCACTTTCGCAGTTTCGGATCGAACCTGCTGAAGAAACGTGAAAGGATTCGTGGTTTTCGACGCCATATGCCGCTCTTGGTTCTGAAGCCTGGTAAGCCAGGTTATTTATTGTCCCCGACAGTATCGGGCAAAAGTCCCGAGACCGGCGAGGCCTGCCCCGAGGCGCGGAAGAAACACGAAAACCGAATCGATTTTCATATTCCACCCATACGACAAAGGCGCGTAAAGCCGCTTTCCCGGCTCCACGCACCGCGTGTCTGTTTGCTCTACATAGAACCGAAGTTCGATTCTTGCAAGCCCCCAACGCATATTGCGACGGCCTGTGATGCAGGGCTCGAGAAAAACGCTTCTTATACGTATTGCACTGGCAGGGGCAGAGGGGCTCGAACCCCCGACCTGCGGTTTTGGAGACCGCCGCTCTACCAACTGAGCTATACCCCTGTACTCCCGTGCACCGCACAGTGCAGGCAGGCGCTTCCTAAGGGCTTCCGAAGCGTCTGTAAAGAGACTTTCATGCAGCTTTCGCGCGATCCACCTGATTTGTTTCAGGAATGCGCGCCTTGCCGGCGCCTGAAGGCTTGGAACCGCAACGGCAACAGAAAAGGGCGGCCAAAAAGCCGCCCCTTCCGTCGTTCAGAGCAAAGGCCGTCCGCGATCAACGGACGGTCTTTCGATCATTCAGTGATGGATGCGACGATGCCGGCACCGACGGTGCGGCCGCCTTCGCGGATGGCGAAGCGCAGCTTCTCTTCCAT
>NZ_CAJXGF010000149.1 GCF_913053745.1 uncultured Nitratireductor sp. | reverse complement strand
CGAATGCGGCCGGAATAGCCGCCGTCAGTCTTCTGGAATGCGCCAATATTCGCCATGGAAAAGCTCCTTCTGTTGTGGATGGAGGGAGATTTCAGTGCGCCCATCACCGTGATCGGGCGCGCCATTCGTAGCGACCGTCGCCGTCCTCGTCGGTCCAGAGCGGCAATACCCGGCCGATGACCGAGCTTGCGGGGATGGGGCCGAAATAACGGCCGTCGAGGCTGTCGCGGACTTGCCCATTCATGAGGAAGAGTTCGCCATCGGCGACAACACGGCAGCCCAGCCAGACGGGCAATACGCGGTCCATGCGGTCGCGTTCCAATGCCTCGCCCATCCTGATGCCGTCTACCGTGATCGTGCGGCCGGCACGGCAAACCTGTTGCCCCGGTAAGCCGACGACACGCTTCAGCAGCGGCACGCCATGCCCGACATAGCCGCGTTCGGCCATGAAAGCCGCGAGCGGTTCGGGCGGCATGACGGCGACCAGCTCGGGCACCTCGATCCGGTCGGCCGGAGCGATCGTGTAGAGGCCAATGGGCGCGCTCGCCGTCAGATTCCAGATCAGTTTCGCCGGCGTCTCGATGGCGCTGGTAGCGGTGACGCCCATCACGGCCAGCACCGTCACCGTGAGGATGCGACGGCGCGTCATGGCGCGATCCTCCGACGGCTCACCCAGGCGGCGTGTCGCTCCGGCGTATAGGCGTGCGGCTCAAGACCGGCCCTCAACCGGTTATGAACGTGCCGCCAATAATCCGGCGATACATCGGCCGGATCGAGGCCGAGCGCTTCCACGGCGTCGATGGCCGAAAGCGCGCGCTGCACCTTCGGCCAGCCGTCGAGGCGCAACAGGATGTCGCCACCGGGGCGCACGAAAGGTAACGTCTGGAACGGCTCTCCGCGGCCAATGGCCCGCACAATATCGATGCGCGAGATGATCGTGCCATGCTCATTGGCTGCCCATCGCACGAAGGCAAATATGCTTTCCGGTGCGAAGCCGACGACGCTGCGGCGGCGATCGAGAATCTGTTCGTAGCTCTTGCGGCCGAACCTGATCCAGTGTTCGATCTTCTGCTTCTGGAAGGTCAGTTCGACCAGTGTGGTAAAGGGCGCGGGTCCGTCCGGCAGCGGACGGCCGTGCGCACTGCCATGGGCGCGCCGGGTCATGGTTCGTCTCCAGGGATGTGCTGTGGGCCACGCGTAAGCACCGCATCGAGCGCGGCTTCGGTGCGCAGAATGCCGCGGCCGATGGCTTCGGGGATTTGCGGAAGAACGGCGTCGCCGAAGGCTTCGACGATCAGGCTGGCCGCAGCAGTCCCTTTGCGACTGCCGAGCGCAATGCGCGTGTCAGCCAGCCAGGCGGAAAACCCATCATCCAGCCGTAGGTGATGGGCAATGCCGCCGTTCCAGTCAGCCCATGGCTCCGCAGCATCGCCGCCAGTGCCCGCGCTCCCGCCCATTTGTCCGGCGCGCGATCGGTCATCGCACCGTCCATCACCGCATCCATCGTCGGGGATTTCCGCCGATCGTAGGCGGGGCTCCAGGCGTCCATGCGGCTGTCCCGTTTCGTCGGCGTCGGCAGGGTTTCCGCCGCGTGGCGCAACAGGTTCGGCGTGTCGATCTGCGCCTTCGCACCGTTTGCCCGCTTGCCCGTCTCGATCTCCTGCGCGCTCAATCTGCGGCCGCCGTTTGGCTTCACCGGCGTCGGCATCATGCCCGCGTGACGACTGGCGTGGCCCTGCAACTGGCTCAACACGTCGCCCCGGCCGCCTCGATCCGCGTCGGTCTTCCGTGGCGTGGCGAGGATCATCCGCAGCGGGTATGTCGATCCCGCTCCGCCGCCCGCACCGTCCCTCATCCCGTCCGAGGCCATCGGAGTCGGCAGCGAACGATTGCGGAACAGGTCGTAAAGGCCGGATTCCTTCATCGCCCGGCGTGCGCCCGATCCTCCCTCCATCCGCAATCCTCCCTGCTGGGATTGCGAGACGGGTGTGGGCAAGCTGTTCGGGATCGTAGCCGATGAGCCATGATCGCTTGCGGACATGGTTGGCGCCGACGTCCGAAGCACCCACCACGCACGGTTCCGTGGCGTAGCCGAGCGCTTCCAGCTCGCCGAGCAGCCGGTCAGCGCCGCGAGTTCTGAGATTAGCGCTGTTCTCAAAAGCGAACCAGCGAGGGCGGCAATCTCCGACCAGACGGACGGCTTCGAGGTAGAGGCCCGACCGTTCGCCTTCGATCCCCTTGCCCTTGGTGTTGGCGCTGGAGATGTCCTGGCACGGCGGGCTGCCGACGATGATGTCGGGAAGGTATCCAAGATCGGAAACAAGTCGAGTTGCCGTGAGCCCACGGATGTCGTCGTAGATGCGGACATGGGGATTGTTCTCTGCGTAAAGGATGCGCCGCCACTCGACGATTTCGCAGGCAGCTATGGTGAGGAATCCGGCGCGGTGCAGGCCGAGCGACCAGCCTCCGGCCGCCGCGCTGAACAGGTCGAGGGCGCGCATCATGGCGCACCTCGACGGGTGGCACCGGCACCATGGCTCGCTTGCGCGCGCGTCAAAGAAGAAGAGTTAGATTCTCTGTTAGAGTCTTCTATAAAGTGCGCGGTGCGATTTGCGCCTAATGTGCCGATACTGTTTGCGCCTAATCTGCCGATAGGTTTAACAGGGTTACCCACAGGCACTGTGGATAAGTTTTCGGGGCGAAAACGCAGCAGTTCGCGCCTGTCCTCCCACTCGATTTCGAGCCGGTATCCAGGCAACGGCTGACGGGTGGCGATGCAGCGCAGGTCGAGTGCGAAGTCGGACGGTCGTGCGAGGCTGCCAGACTTTTCGTGAAGATGACGGATCTCGAAAGCCCAGCCCTCGGGCTGGTGTCCGGCGTGCTTGCGGGCGACACGGTAAAGCCAACGCTCGATGCCGCCAGTCAGCCGGAAATAGGCCGGGTCGATGGTCAGGACGAGCGAACGATCAACGACGCTGGTATAAAACCATTCGGGCAGGACGAACTCCATGCCCTCGACGCGGCCCGCACGCGTCGTCATTTCCTCCCACTCATTGATCCATGAGAATTGCCGCCGCCGCCAATGCATGCCGTTTCGAATGGTGGTGGCGATGACGGTGGATTGCAGACGGGCGAGCGCTGCCTTTAACAACAGATACTGGTGATTTCCGGTCGGCCGACCGATGGCGCGTAGCAACTGATACGGCGTGAAGCGGAAGAAACGCGATGTAGGGATGCCGTTGTTCTCGGCTGCTACGATCTGCGACGCGGCCCAGATGAGGACATCGGCATCCCAGATGGTCGCCATGCCATATTCGGGCAGGGCGAAGACCTGCACTTCTGTGTCTGCGGCCTTGTAGAGAATTGGTTTCAGACGTGGGCGTTTGCCCAGCGAAAAGAATGGCCGCTCCATCAGGTCACGCTGATCGCGCGGCGGCGCGTCGCCTGTGGCGACCACGAAAGGATCGAGACGGCTACGTTCGCTTTGTCCGTCCGGTCGCGCGCGGATATGCTCGTTGTCGCGCAGCATTCAGAACCCGGTCTGTTCTTCGGGCGTCAGAGGCCGCGCGGGAAACACTGTTCCGGCATCGCGATCCTTCGGGGATTTTCGGGCGCCGATAGCGGTCCAGGCGTCGAGATCGTCGACGGCATAGACGACGCGGCCGCCGATCTTGCGATAGAGCGGGCCGGTGCCGTAGGTGCGGTGTTTCTCAAGGGTGCGCAGTGAAATGCCCAGGAAGCGCGCGGCTTCCTTGGTGCGCAGGAATCGGGGCGGCAGGCCCTCCAGAAGATCGGACATGGATCACCTCGGGTTCGTTGAACAGGCGGCTGTCGGGCGACAGCAGCGGGCTGTGGCGAACCATGGCGGGGGAACGACGGTCTGTAGCGGGCCGTATTTGCGTGTATGCTTTTACGGCCCCCCTCTGACGGCAATCGCGGGCGCGTTTACTGAAGGGGCGATTTGATCGGGTAATGGAGAAGCAAACGATATCCGCCTTTCATCATGGCAAAGCCATGGGCGACGAGACGGCGGGCCTTGTTTCTGCGCGGATCGTTCTCCCAGTCGGTCTTGTCGCCGTGAAACCCCAGCAGCACTTCGGCGATCCTGCGGTGACTTTCTCCCTGAAGCCGGGCATCGAGCGCACGCAGGGACAGGATATGCAGTTGCCGCATCTGCCCGGGCATCCTGCGGAAGTCCGGACCTGTCCGGCGACCGTGGAACGCGCGCCAGAAGCGCCGCGCCGCATGGATACGCAGCTCGAAGAAGGCATCCCATGGCAGGCGGACCTCGTGGATGCTCGCCCCATGGAGCGAATCCTCGGGCATCCAGATCTGATGGGTTACGCCATCCGCGTGCCAGAGACCGTGCCAGCCGTCACTGGCCTGTCGCAGGTCAAACCCCGACAGATGCGCGAAGGCAGAGGCTCCGCTTTTGTCCGCCTCCGGGGTCAGCGACAGCTTTACCGCCTGTGGCTGAAGTCCCGGAGTCCAGAACAGGGATTGCCGATCGGCAGGCGTTTCAGGGTCACACGGGAAATCGCAACCCCCAGCGCTGGGAAAATGCCTCCAGCCGGTGGGGCGGCGGTGTCTTCTTCCGCGCCATGGCGCGAAAGTCGCGGTGATAGTCCTCGTCGCGTCGCAGATATTCCCAGGCGAAACCGGCGGCGGGAATGCTGTTCGCGTGCCTGTAAGCCGCCGATGCACGCCAGTCTATGCTCAACAGCATAGCGTCACCTCCCTATACCGGGCGGCTCGGATCACCACCTGGATAAAGAAGCCTTCACGACGATCGGAAATAACGGTAGCCAATATATACAGATAACCGGATCACCTAAATTGATAATTTAGCTTTATTACTTCCGTTTAATCTTTTCGCTTCCGACTTGCGAGCCGGGCTGTGCCCGGCGAGCGCGTTTTTGTGTCGCGCGAACCCTTGGGACGCGCGACGACCGCCGATCCGGCATGGATCGGCGGAAATTTGCCGCTACTGCTGATTGGTCCATGGCCGCGTGGCCGGCTTGCCGGCCACGCGATTTCAGATGGCCTATGGCTGCCTGAGCGGGCGCCAGGCGTCTTTCGTTCCCGCGCGGCGATAATAGAGGCGACGGCAACGGAACGTGTTCCAGGTCGCCATCAGCGGTTCGAAGCCGTACCACCAGTCCGCGTCTATGTCGCCGCAACGGCCCTCGAACACCACATTTTCCTTCGCGTCACACAGCCAGAACTCCATCGGCAGGGCGTCGCCCTGTTCGCGTTTCCCACGGGCGGGAACACCATCCTCATCCTCTCCCATGCCAAGGCAGTTTCCCCAATAATCGGCGGTCACGATCCAGCGCATTGTAAAATCCTCTTTCTGTCTGTCCGGGAATGAAGGGCGGCTCATGCCGCCGCCTTGCCGTGCTGCTGCTGCATCCACGCAAGCCGCTTGCTGGCCGTCTCATGATGCCGACTGTCCAGCTCGACGCCGATCCAGTCGCGGCCAAGCTGCTGCGCTGCGGCCAAGGTGGAACCGCTGCCGCTGAACGGGTCCAGCACAATATCGCCGGGCGTCGTGAAAACCTCGATCAACGGGCGCAACGCCTCGACCGGCTTTTGCGTCGGGTGCAGTTTGTTGCCCGCATAGGGGAAGTCGATCACGTCCGGGATGGGATTATCGGGCAGGGAAACATTGCCCTTCGCCAGCAAGTAAGCCTGTTCGTGCTGATAGCGCAGGAACTTCGCCGATGACGCATAACGCTTGCGGAACACGATATGCCCGACAACGCGGAAGCCCGCCGCCTTCCATGCGTCCATGAACAGATCGACCTTGTTCCAGCCGTAGAATGAAACGGCGAAACCGCCATCCTTCAAAACGCGGTGCATCTGGTTGAACGCGGGGCGAAGCCAACGGGCATTGTCGTCGTTCGCCACCTTCCTGCCGTCGCGGCTGCGGTAGTTCACCAGATAGGGCGGGTCGGTCAGGATGAAATCCACGGATGCCCTGTCGAAAGAGCGCATCGCCTGGATGCAATCGGCATTGAAAATCACGTTGCGGGGGGTATTGGCGTTTCCGGTCATGTCTTTCTTCCTTTCGGGTTTGGGGTTCGGAGAAGCGAAGCGCCGCTCCTGAACCCTTGCCCGTCGGCGAGACCGGGGTAGCAAGGTGCAAGGAAAGTCTTTGGCACCGTGGAATAAATGGAGGGGACCCGCTTGCGGGGGGCGAGCCGTTTATGCCGCGAAAGGCCGGAGAGTTTTCTTGTGCCGCGCGAGGGCAGCGCCCTTAGCAAGTACCTTCAGAAACCGGGTTACGTTCGGCTTTCAAGCGCGATAGATTGAGCGCAGAGCAGACGCGCTGCTCCGGGGCGTCGAAACCCCTCACGAATGGCTGGTGTTGGCCAGAACGGCACCACACTCCTTGACCTTATGGTCGGGGAGCCCGTGGCGCATGTCCAGGGCTGCCCGCCTAAAGGCCACGGGGCCGTTTCGTGACGGTTTCGAACTCCCCGATCACCAGGGTGACAAGGATGGTTTGCGGGGGCGCACCGCGGACATCACCCTGAAGGGAGAGGGAGACGAATCAATGCGTGTCAGGCCGGAACTCGATCCCGATGTCGATGACGAGGCCCCGACCGGCCCCGACATTACCATCTACGATGAGCAGCATTTCGTGACTTATCTGCGCCTGCTCGATGCCGACGCGGAAGGCGCGGACTGGACCGAGGTGGCCCGGATCGTACTGCATCGCGATCCCGCTTCCGATGTCGCGCGAACGCGGCGCTGCTGGGAAAGCCATCTCGCCCGCGCGAAATGGATGACGAAAACCGGCTATCGGCGGATTCTTGAGCAGGCCATCGAAGAGACCGGTCAAACCAATCATCCAGGACCGAGCCAGTTTGAGTAGAACCACCCCCGGTCTCGGCGCAGTAAGGTGTGGCAGAGCCGTGATGTACGTTGAAGCTGGCTGATAATGCTTTGAGGTTATCGTAGTGAGTATTCGTTCAGGCATACTGCGCAATGCCGTTGCCGAGCGACCAATTCTCTTTTTCGACTTCGACAAGACTCACGAACACATCCTCCGGTCGGATACCGGGATCCTCAGCCAGCACCTCAACGATCCGTTGAAACAGCGCCTTCTTCTGCTCGGACGCGCGTGTGTTGTTCGCCGTGATCTGGATGAACACGAGATCGTCGCTTCGGGCGATTCCGAGGTATGATGCGCCATAGCGAAAATTTGCAGCAACATGCTCCGTGATGGTCATAAACTGATCGTCTTCCGGGACATCGAACTCTTCGTGCATCGCACGATAGAGACCATCAAAGATCGTCTGACGATAGGCTTCCGGCTTTCCGGCGCGCAGAGAGATATGAACGAGTGGCATCGTGGGTGCTCTCCAGATTGTACGGACTTTATTCTGGATATTGCTTATCCATGCCGATATGGAATGACTAGAAATATCAGAAATTGAATTTTTAAATGGCAAAACATCCCCTCGATCTGGACGCAGTTCAGACATTCATCCGTATCGCCGAACTCGGTAGCTTCACGCGTGCAGCTGAGGCTATGCAAACGACGCAATCCACAGTCAGCCTGAAGTTGAAGCGGCTCGAGGAGAAACTCGGCTGCAAGCTTCTGGAGCGGACGCCACGGCATGTACAGCTTTCGGGAAAGGGAGCAGCTTTCCTGGAACATGCTCGCGAGCTTCTCGAGGTTCATGATCGCGCCTTCGCCGCTCTTACGACATCCCGCCAACGACTTACCATCGGCATCAGCGATCATGTTGCGGGACCTGAACTTCCTGCGCTGATAGCGGGCATGAACAAGCAGGATCCGCATCTGCTGATTGAAATCCGGATCGGCTCTTCAAGCGACCTTCTTCAAAGCTTCGACCGCCGCGAACTGGACACGGTGATCGTCCGTCAACATGACGGACGAAATGATGGGGAATATCTAACCAAAGAAAAATTCGGCTGGTATGCAGCTCAGGAATGGCAGCATCGAGTGGGTGAGCCCTTGCCCGTCGCTACGATGCCTGAACCTTGCGGCGTGCGCATTATGGCTGAACACCTTCTCGATGAGGCAGGCGTACCCTGGACGGAAGTCTTTGTCGGCGGCGGTGTTGCAGCAGTCTCAGCAGCTGTTATGGCCGGGATGGGCGTTTCTGCACTGGCGCGGCGCATGCTACCATTCGGTGCGATTGATGTAGGCCCCAAGCTTGGGCTTCCCGATTTGCCGCGCTTACCGATTGTGCTGCACACACGGGTTAATGATGATCGATCGCACGATGCACTTGCGGCGCTTTCCGCTGCCTTCAGGAGTGCGGTGCACAAATAGACCGCAGCTGTCGGATAGCGCGATGGCAGTAAAGCCCCTCACGCTTGGCGGACAGGTGGCGTCATTGCTACAGCAACGGGCCGACGTTGCCTGACGCCTGTGGGGCGGCGCATGAACGACAGCGCTGCATCGTCACAAGTCGGCTCCGATTCCTTGGCGGACGTTCAGTGACCCTCACCGGGCTTCGAGCTTAGCGCCCTTTAACCAGCTGGTAGCTATTTCCACGAAAGCCTTGGTCGCAGGGTTTGGCATCTGCACCGCAAGGCAAAGCTCGAACGCCCCTTCCACCTCTTCTATTTGCCGATAAGCAATGCGATCCGGTCGAAAGCTCGCCATGCTTTCTGGAACGATGGACACACCCGCACCAACTGCGACGAGAGAAAGAACAGCATGCATGCCGTGCGCCTCTTGCGCGACGTGGGGGGTGAAGCTGGCATTCGCGCACAACCGGATTGCCTGAAGATAGAAGCCTCGTCCCTCTATCATCGGCCATAGAACGAAAGCTTCATCTGCGAGGTCGGCAAGGGTTAGCCCAGTTTGGCTTGCCAGAGGATGATCTACAGGCAGGGCCATGCAGAGCCGATCATGGTCAAAGCCGTGCAACTCGATCCCGGCCGCATCTGCCAGTGGAGGAATGACAACCGCCGCGTCCAGCGTGCCGTCCTGGAGGCCGACGATCTGACTTGCCGTAGTCGCCTCGCGCAATTCTAGCCGCACATCGGGTCGCGCTTGACGGAAAGCCCTAATCGCGTCTGGCAGCCGCCCATAAAGCGCGCTTCCGACATAGCTGAGTCTGACAAGGCCAGTACGACCGGCTGCTGTCTCGCGCGCCATGTGGATAGAATAATGTGCCTGCCGCAGCGTCTCGCGCGCTTCACGAAGGAACGCCTGCCCTGCGTCGGTCAGGCCGCTGATCCGGTTGCCGCCCCGCTCGATCAGGACCACACCCAGATCTTCTTCCAGCCGTCTTATCGCCACCGTCAAAGGCGGCTGCGACATACCGAGGCGATGCGCGGCGCGGTGGAAATGACCTTCCTCCGCAACAGCGACGAACTGCTCCATCTTGCGCAGGTCGATCATGCCTCGCGTGGACTGTGCCGCATTTGATACATCAGGCATATCATGGACCCTCATCTTCGGTATTGGACGTATCGTAAAGGCTACGCCATCCTCCGCGCAATGGAGGATGCCATGATGAACCAACCAGATTTTACCGGGCGCGCAGTGCTGATAACCGGAGCGGGGCAGGGCTTGGGCTTTGCTTATGCACGAGCGGTTGGCCAACTGGGCGCGACCGTTCTGCTGCACGATGTCGGGGCGGATACTGACGGAACTGGGACAGACAAGACGATTGCGGAAAACGCGGCCGCAAGCCTTCGCCACGAACGGATTGACGCGCATCCCTTCCACGCCCCGATCCATAGCCGCGACGCTTGCCATACCTTGGTGCGTGATTGCCTTGCGGTGAACGGCCGCCTCGATGCCGTGATCCACAATGCGGGGTGGGTCGGCTATGAGCGGGTCGAGGAGGTGCAGGAGACGTCCTTCGACCACATGATGGCGATTATGGCGAAGGCCCCGCTTTGGATTGCCCAAGCCACATGGCCCGTCATGCGCGAGGCTGGCTATGGCCGGATCGTGCTGACCACCTCCTGCCGCGCCCTTTATCCGCAATATGTCCAGAAGGGCCTTGCCTCTTACGCCGCAGCCAAGATGGCCGCCGTGGGCATCGTCAACGTGCTGGCGGACGAAGGGGCTGCGCACGGCATCGTCGTCAACGCGGCATCTCCGGTCGCAAAGACCCGGATGTGGGGCGTCGAGGGCGAGCCGGACGAGCTGAAGCCCGAAGCCGTCGCGCCGGGTGTCGCCTTCCTTGCGTCGGGCGCCTGCACGGAAGGGGGCTGGATTCTGCGGGCGGCGAACAGCCAGTTCCATGCAACCCGCGCGGCCGAAGCCGAAGGGGTGGACTATCCGCGCGACTTGTGCGCGGTCCGGGCTGACACTCCGGCCGCAGTGGCTGCGGCATGGGATCGGATCGCGGTCCTCGCGCGGGAGCCAAGGACATGACCGGACGTATCAAGATCACGGCAAGAACCCAGGCAATCATTGGCGAAAGCCCTGTCTGGAGCGCGCGGCGTCAGCGCCTGCTCTGGATCGACATCTTGGGCGGCCAGTTCCACAGCTACGATCCGGAGAGCGGACGTGATGCCGTCACTCCCGTCCCCGCCGCTGTCGGACTTCT
>NZ_CAJXGF010000148.1 GCF_913053745.1 uncultured Nitratireductor sp. | reverse complement strand
TTCGAGGCGTCCATGCCCATAGGACATTGCGCAGTGATTGTGGATGTCGCCGTAAAGCGGCACGACACCGAGCGAGACGGCCAGCGGCATCATATGGTCGGGCAGGTTTTTCACTGGACAGCCTCGAGGGTTTGCGGATCGATGGGCTGTCCGTTTTCGCGGAGCGATTTCTGCGCGGCCAGGACCATACGCAGAGACGCCACGCCTTCGGCGACACCGACCGGAGGCTTTTCGCCACCGTAGAAACGGCGCAGCGTACGGACAAGTTGAAGATCCGCGCCGAAATGCGTCGATCCACGGTCCGGGTCCTGAAAGCAGATCGTTTCCCGGCGATGGCCGTGATCGGCCACCAGGTCGATCTCGCCGGAGTGACGCTCCATGCGCAAACGCCCGGTGGAGCCGACGATTTCAAGCGTTTCCTGATCCTCTGCCCAGGGGCCGAAAATCGCAAAGAACAGGCAGGCGCTCATCCCGTTTGCGTAACGCACGCTGACCACCGCGTGATCGTCGATATCGGAACCTGGCAGATAGACGCAATTGTCATTGCGGTGTTCGACATTGCGGGCTCGGGACCAACTGGGGTTCGCCACCTGTCCGACGCCCTCGAAACGATCCACCAGCGTCTCGTGCCGACGATATGGGCATGTGCGGTCGCACTCGCTGCACCGCGCCGGAGCATCAGGATCCGGCGTGAAAATCGAACTGCGACCGCCCACGGCGGAAACGGAAACGGCCGGCGCACCCGCAATCCAGTTCAGCACATCGAAGTGGTGGGAGCCCTTGTCGTTAAGCGCACCGCCGGAACGGGCATTGTCGCGATGCCAGAGCTGCAGATATCGCGTGTAAGGTATCACCGAGCGCAGCAGGATCATCTGCGGATCGCCGATGGCGCCATTGCGCGCAAGACGGGCGGCTTCGATCCACGGCCGCTCGTAACGACGGGTGAAACCCATCATGATGGAAGAACCGGCGCACTCTTCCGCCTCGTGGATGGCAAGCGCGTCGTCCAGCGTCACGGAAATGGGCTTGTCGAGATAGACCCGCTTGCCGGCCGCGATCGCCGCTTCCACCGGTTTGCGATGTGCATCGGTATGGGTGGTCACCAGAACGAGGTCCACGGCAACCGTGCCGACAGCCTCATCCAGATCATCGAACACCCGGACCCGATGATCGATGCCGTGACTTGCATAGATCGCATCGAGATGCTCGGCGGCGAACCGCGCCCGATCCGGCAGCGCATCATGGACCCCCACGATCCGGAAGCCCGTCTCCGCGGCGATTTCCGCCATGCGCGTTCCGACGAAATAAACGCCGCGCTCACCCGCCCCGATTATCGACACCCCGACCGTGTTGTGCGGGCCACCCACATCCATGCTTTCTCTCGCTCCTCCAGATTGCGAGAGAAATTTATTTGAGTACAATAATCAGTACAATATATATTGTACTCAAAAATCAATCGGAATAATGCTGCCATGCGGTTTGTAGCTGATTTCCAGATAATGGGTTTCGGGCTCCCGATCTCGAAATGCGACACGGTCGGCAAGCAGGGTCTCGAACAGGTCGAATTTCTCGGCATTGGCATTGCCGACAACGTCAAAACGATTGAGGTGCTCGGAGGCGAAATCCGTGCTCCCCAGCATGACGACGCTCAGATTGTCGCGCACGGGCGCCCCCAACTCATGAATGGCCCGCTCGAGCATGAACCCTTCCGTGACCCCCCAGACAATCAGCGCCGTGAAAGGCAGGCTGCCATCCGCCCGGCACTGCTGAGCCAGGGCATTCTGGATATCGGCAACGCTGTACCCGCCGGGCAGCTTATCGATTTCGATCAGCCATTGCGATTGCGATGACGTCACGGATCCGCACAGAAGCAGATATTCGCGCCGAGCCATGGCGATCTGCCGCGCTTTATGGGCGGATGTAAGAAAAGCGATGCGTTCGTGCCCCTTCTCATGCAGCACATGGAATGCAACCGAAAGCGCCTCGCGCCAATTGGTCCCGACGGCGTCCGCATCGATTCCAGTGGCCGAGACCCCATCGATGACAATGCTTCTCACATGCTTGCGCAAGGCGGCGAGGAATTCGATCGAGAGCACCTCGAAATGCACCTGCAAAAGACAGGTCTTGAATTTTCCGATCTTGCCGAGAACCGACAGAGCCTGTTCCTCGGTCGAGTAGCCGATCTGCAGAACGCTGATATCGCGCTGTTTCAGCCGCTGCTCGACCTCTTGCAGCACATTGCGGGCGATCCGGCTGTCCGAGACGCGGTAGAGGACGAGCAGATCTCCCTCCCATACCTCCCGATCGTCCTCGGCCTGGGGATCGCAGACGACGATGCCGGCACCGGGGCGGGCCCGGATGCGTCCATTGTCGAGATGAGGCTGCAAGGCGCGCTCGACCGTGCGCTGGGCCGTCGAGAAGCGGCGCATCATGTCACGGACGGTCGGCAGATGATCGCCCGGTTCCGCTGCGTCGATCTGGTTTTCGAGCCATTCGGACAGGGATCTCAATTTCGTGGAAGTACTCTTTTGCATCTCATGAGTATGAACTCAAAATAAACTCATATCAATCGGCCAGAGGCGAGTCGCGATCAAGGCGAGCCGTTGGCATTCGACGTGCAAGAAATCGCTTCCTCGAAAGCGTGGCTTCCGGCGACCGGCTCGCCGTTATTCCAACGCGATTTGCCAACCACGCAGAGCCGGGCCGCCAATACAAACACTGTCAACGAACCGACATGAACATGTAGCGCGGCTGTCATCCGAGCAAACTATGCTGGCTTCGCTCATCCGAAAAAACCTCTTAACCGACTGAAAAACAGAGGCTTTTAGAACGTGGTAATACGTATTCCCTACTTCCGGCTCGCAAAGGTCTGAGCGATGGCGCGGCGTAAATCCGGCACAGCGACCTCGCATGACGTGGCCCGCGCGGCGAATGTCTCGCAAGCGCTCGTCAGCCGTGCCTTCACCGGCAATGGCAGGATCGCGCCGAAAACCCGCGAGCGCATTCTGAAGGCGGCGGAAGCAGTCGGCTGGCAGCCCAATGCGCTTGCCCGCTCTATGGTGACGGGCGACGCCCCTTTGGTCGCCGTCATTACCACACGGCTCAATTTCGACTGGCGTGCGCAGGTTCTCTCACGCCTCTTGAAGGCCATTCAGGAATGGCATTTAAAGCCGCTGCTTTTCTATGCGGAAAGTGATGCGGAGGTGGATCGGCTTCTGGACGAAGCGCTGGGCTGGCGTGCACGTGGCGTCATCGTCACCGCCGGCGTGGTGCGCGAGAACCGCGCCGCCGCGATCATCGACAAGGGCCAGTTTCTCGTAGCGCTTAACCGTCCGGCCAATCACGACAAGGGCTTTTCCGTCGCCACGGACAATCCGCTGGGCGGACGCATGGCTGCAAAGCTCTTCCTTGAAGAAGGGCGCCAGAGGCTTCTGGTGCTCGGTGGACCGCAGGGCAGTTGGGCACCTTCACTGCGTGCCGAGGGCTTCTCCCAGGCAGCCCACGAGGCCGGACGTCAAGTCGCCGTTTGGAACAACGACACGATGTCGACCGAGGCCGGACGGGCCTGTGCCGGGCGCCTGCTTGCTCTCCCCTCCGCCCAGCAACCCGACGCCGTGTTCGCCACCAACGATGCCATGGCACTCGGCTTTCTCGACGGTCTGCGCGGCCACCGCTCGATCCCCGGCGACATCGCGCTTATCGGTTTCGACAATCTGCCCGCCGCCGAGTGGGCACCCTATCGCCTCACAACCTTCGAGCAGCCGCTGGAGGAAATGATGCGCCGCCTCGTCGCTCACGTGGACGGACACTCGGAAGAACAGCCGCTGCAGAGGAACGGGGCGAGAGAGCAGTGCCCCGGGCTTATCCGCTGCAAACCCAAACTTATCACACGCATGACTGCCGGGAAGACAGAATGCCCCTGAAGACCCCAACCCGCTTCACCCTTGGCAAGCTCCTTGCCGAAAAGGCGGGCCGCATCGCGCTCGATTATTTCCACGCCCCCGATCTCAGAACCGACAGCAAGGGACCCGGCGACGTTGTGACCGAAGCTGACTTTGCGGTCGAGCACATGCTGCGTGCGGCTATCCTCGAAGCGTTTCCCGACGACGCCATTATCGGAGAGGAACTGGGAGGCAAAGCTGCTACGGATGGCTACACCTGGCTCGTCGATCCTATCGACGGCACGGTGAACTTCGCCCGCCGCCTCTCCTATTTCTGCGTCTCTCTGGCGTTGCTCAAGGACAACCGCCCTATCGCCGCATGGGTGTTCGATCCGGTGACGGACGAGCTTTTCTGGGCCGACACGGAGCATGGCGCTCGCCTCGGCGATACACCCATCGCCTGTGCCCGGAACGATACCATGGTGGATGCTGTGATAGGCCTCGGTTTTTCGGGGCGGCACGAGCCGAAACTTTACCGGGAATACATTGCAGCCTTGAGCCTGCACGATGTGGAATTTCGCCGGCTCGGAGCAGGCGCGCTGTGCTTGGCCCATGTCGCCGCCGGTCGTCTCGACGCCTATGTCGAACCGCATATGAACCCGTGGGACGCCGTGGGCGGGCTGTTCATTGCCGCCATGGCGGGCGCTGTCACCAAAGATTATCTGGGCGCGAACGGGCTCGAGCATGGCGCTCCGGTCTTCGCCGCCTCGCCGGCAACGGCGGAAAGATTGCTGGCAATCCTGCCAGCGATGGAATCCGGCACCCCTCAGCATCGGCAAAATGACATGCGGAGTGCCGGAAAAGCCGCGACCTAGGTCGCGCCATCAACCCCTAGCGGAGAAGACACCAATGAAGGCTTTCACTGCTGCAATCGCCGCCACCCTCATGACCACCACCGCCTATGCGGTCACGCCGGTCGGGTCGGAAGAGTTCAACATCCAGCCGGACTTCGATCTGGCCGCGCTGACGTCGGAGAACTTCTACGACGTCGTGGTTCCCCGGGCCAAGGAGGAAGGCAAGCTCACTTTCTTCGACTTCACCAATTCATTCGGCCCCTTGTTCACCGACCATCTCCTGCCGGCTTTCGAGGAAGAATACGGCATTGTCGTCAATTACATTCGCGGCAACAACGAAGCCGCCGTACAGCAGCTTATCGCGGCCAACAATTCCGGCGTGGCCGCACCTGCCGACGTCTATTTCGTCAGTTCCAGCACCACGGGCCTGCTCCTGCGGGAAAATGTCATGGCCAACCTTCCACTGGCGGACCTCCTGCCGAACGCTGACAACTTCAACCAGGAGATCGCCCGCGTTTCCGGCGGTGTGGAACATGGCGGCGCCTATGTTCCTTTTCATCGGAACCAGACCAGTATTGTCTATGACACCCGCACCGTATCGGGCGACGACGTCCCGACGACCGCGGATGCTCTTCTCGTCTGGGCCGAGGCCAATCCCGGTAAATTCGTCGTCACCTCGCCGGCAGGCGGCGGATCGGGCAACGGTTTCATGCAGTCCGTCGCTTACGCCAAGGTGGAAGACGATGATTGCCGCGCCGAATTCTCAAACTTCGCCATAACCGAAGAACAAGCTGAAACCTATGTCAACGGTCCGTGCCTGACCCCGGTCTGGGATTACTACAAGAAGCTTATCCCGGTCGCCGAAGTCACCAATGGCAACTCCGATACGTTGAACCTGGTCGCCAATGGTGCGGGCGCAATCGGCACGGCCTGGGAAGACATGACCTATGATTTCATCGGCCGCGGGTTGCTGCCGCCCACAGTGCGCCAACAGATCATCGAAACCGGTCAGGTCGGCGGCGGCGATGGCATGTTCCTGCCTGTCGGCAGCGGACATCCGGCGGCGGCTCTGCTGTTTCTCGATTTCATGAGTCAGCACGACATCCAGCTCGAGAAGCTGCGCATCAACGGATCGCGTTCTGCGCGCACGGACATCGACCCGGTCGAAAGCTTCTCCGAAGAGCAGGCTGCGCGCCTGATCCCGACGAAAGAATTTGCCGAACGCGCATTGCCGAGCATGCCGGCCCCCCTGACCACAGCAATGCGTGACTATATCGTCGCCAACCTGCTGCGTGCCACCAACTAGCCTTCGCACACCACCATATGGACGGCGCTGTCATGCGGCGCCGTCCATGTGTCAGGACGTCTAACCATGGAAACAACACTCTCCGTTCGCCACTTGACCAAGCAGTTCGAGAGCACCCGCGCGCTGAAGGGAATAAACCTCGAAGTACCAGCCGGTCGCTTCGTCACGCTTCTGGGCCCTTCCGGCTGCGGCAAAACCACCCTGTTGCGCGCCATAGCCGGCATCACGGACCCAACCGCGGGCGAAATCTGGCTTGCCGGCAGGCGTATCGACGCTCTGGCGCCCGAAAAACGCAATTTCGGCATGGTCTTCCAGACCTACGCGCTGTTTCCGCACATGAATGTGGAAAAGAATGTCGCGTTCGGGCTCGAAATGCGCAATGTCGCAAAGCCCGAGATCGCCGCCCGAGTCGCCGCAGCGCTTGAGCTGGTCGGCCTTGACCAGCATGCCCGCCGCCTGCCCCGCCAGCTCTCCGGTGGCCAGCAGCAGCGTGTTGCGCTGGCGCGCGCCATCGTCATCGAGCCGGATGTTCTCCTGTTCGATGAACCGCTCTCCAATCTCGACGCCAAGTTGCGCGACAGCCTGCGCGAAGATCTTCGCACCATGCAGCGTAAGCTCGGCATCACCTCGATCTATGTCACGCACGATCAGTCGGAGGCCATGGCACTGGCCGACGAGATCGTGGTGATGAAGGATGGCGAGATCGTCGAGCGCGGCACGCCGGTCGATCTCTACCGCCGCCCGCGCTTCCGTTTTACCGCCGAGTTTCTCGGCCTCACCAACGTCATCGAGGCCGACCTTTCCGGCAGCGAATGCCGCCTGCCCTGGGGCGCAGTGCGCAAGATCGAAAACCCGGCCGAACGCGCCTCGGAAGGCATAGCCATCCGCCCCGAGGACATCGGCATTGACGCTGCCAAGGGCGAGGCCGACGGCGTGGTCGAGCAATCCATGTTCCTCGGCGCCTCCACCCATTACTGGATTTCGGCAGCCGGGCAGGAATTGCGTGTCGTCACTGCAGGTGGACAGTCAGATATCCTGGCCACCGGCCAGCCGGTCAAGCTTACCTTGCCGCCGGCCCTTCATCTCCTCAAGACGTTCGAGCCAGCGGAAACACCGGCATGACGCCCGTTCGCCCGACAACGCTGCTTCTGTGTCTGCTGCCTGGCGTCGGCTACCTTCTTGTGTTCTTCGGCATGCCGCTCGTGCGGGTGCTGGTGAACAGTTTTTCCGGGCGCGGTCCGCAGACCGAAGTCTTCACCTTCACCCCCTGGATCACGCTTCTAACGACGCCGGTCTATCTCGACGGCTTGCGCTTCTCCGTCTGGCTCGCCGTCGCACCGACCGCGCTCAGCCTGCTCATCGCTCTGCCGCTCTCGGCCCTTATGCAAGCCAATGAGACCAGTCGCAGATTCTTCGGCTCGCTCTATCGTATACCACTGGTGGTGCCCGGCATTGTCGCGGCCTTTCTCGTGCTGGTCATGCTGGATCGTGGCGGCATGGCGAGCCGCATCCTAACCCCGCTTGGCATCGCCCTGCCGCGGCTGGTGCGCGACGAATGGGGTCTTGGCGCGATCATCGCCTCGTCGTGGAAGAATATTCCGTTCATGACGCTGATCATTTCCGGTTCGATGGCCGCGATCAACAAGGATGTGCTTTCCGCCGCCCGCACGCTCGGAGCCGGCCGTTTCACCATCTTATGGCGTATCCAGTTGCCGCTGGCGCAGCCCGGCATCACCGCCGCCGTTCTCCTGACCTTCATCAGCTCGCTCGGCTCCTTCGTCGTGCCGAACCTGCTCGGCCCCAGCTATCCGCTGCCTCTCAGCGTGCACATGTACACCGAAGGCTTCACCAAGGGTAACTGGCCACTCGTCTACGCGATGGGGACGCTGCTCAGCATCGTCGCAGTGGGCGTTCTCCTCACCTATTACGCAATCATCGGTTCGATCGGCCAGTCGGACGCCCCAAAGCGCGCGGGAGCTTGAACCATGGCAATCGGCATGAGACATTCCCAACGCACCCAGCTCTGGGTCTCACTGGGCCTCTATGGTTACCTCATCCTGACGCTGTTTGTGCCGCTGGGCGTGATCGCGCTGTGGGCCTTCTATGATCCTGCGGTGGGCTGGTTTCCGCCCGACATCGTTCCCCGCTCCTTTTCGCTCTCGGCCTGGGGTGACGTTCTTTCGGACCGGCACATCCTGCCGTCCGCCCTGCTCAGCTTCTTCGTGTCGACCGTGGTGACGCTCCTCACCGCCACGCTCGCCTTCCCCACCGCCTGGGCGCTGGCGCAGTTTCCCTTTCGCCTGAAGCGCGCGGTCGAGGTGTTCGTGCTCGCGCCAATGATCGTACCGGGCATCGTGGTGGCTGTGAGCCTCGGCGAAATTTTCTTCGGCCTGGGCCTCGCCGGCACCGTGCAGGGCATCATTCTCGTACAGACCGTCGGCACGCTGCCCCTGATGATCCGTATCCTCACGGCGACACTCGAAGGCATTCCCAACGAATTGATCCTGGCCGCCCGCACGCTGGGTGCCCCGCCCCGTGTCGCGGTGATGCGCATCGCACTGCCACTTGCCTGGCCCGGTTTTCTGGCCGGCGGCCTTCTCAACTTCATTGCCTCGTTCGAGGAATTCGAAAAAAGTTTCATGGTCGGCGCACCGCAGGTGCAGACGCTCGCCGTGCGCTTGTGGAGCTATCTCGGCGGCGAAATTCTCGTTTTGCCAACGGCCGCAGCCGTTACCTTCCTGCTTCTTGTGCCAATGCTCATCATTTTCTTCATCGCCGAACGGCTCATGAAGGAAGACGTGATGGCGGCGGGACTTGGAAAACTGTAACCTGAACGAGGACTTGGATTATGGGATTCTCCTTCCACACTGGCGAAACCGGCCCGCTGCATCTGTGCGGCCATCGTGGACATTCCATCGGCGCGCCGGAAAACACGCTCGCGGCGATGCGCGCCTGCCATGACGAGGGCGGCCGCAGTTGTGAGATCGACACCGTACTGACCAGCGACGGCGAGATCGTCGTGCTGCACGATCTCTCGGTCGACCGCACCACAGACGGTTCCGGCCCCGCCAGCGCCCTGACGGCAGCGGAAATCACAAAACTCGACGCCGGCTCCTGGTTCGGCCCCGAATTCGTCGGCGAGCGCATCTCCACCCTGACCCACTTTCTGATGCTTGCACGCGAGCTGGACATGGGGCTGGAGGTCGAGGTGAAGGAGAAGGTCAATCTCGACGGCTACATCCGCGAGCTGAAGAAAATCGCAGCCGACCCGGCGAACCTTGAACGCATGATGATGATCTCCTTCGACCATGCGAGCCTCAAGCGCATCAAGAAAGAGATTCCCGGCATCCTGACCGGCGGCATTGCCCATGAGCGCTATGGCGACCCGCTTGCCGTCGTGAAGTGCGCCGATCTCGACGAACTTTGCATCGACCTCGCGGTTTTCAACCTGGAGGATGCGCGCCGCCTGAAGGCGAACGGCATTGCCATTCGTTGCCATGCCTATGCCCCGAAGAAATTCGAGGAAGCGGTGCGCAACGGGCTCGACTGGACCGAAACGCTCAAAACCGCGTTATCCGAACGTCTGATCGATACTCTCTCGGGCGACGACGTGGCCTGGTTGCGCCGCTTCGCAGAGGAGAACGGTCGGGCCGACCGACACCCTGCAGTGCGGTCTCAACCCTCGAGCGCGCTGTCGTAGGCCTCGACCGTGCGGCGCGCCTTTTCCCGAACGGCATCGACAGTGTCTCCCGGCCGGTAAAGACCGGTTCCAAGACCAAACGCACGCACCCCGATGCCAATGTAGTCGGCGAAAGTCGCGTCGGACACTCCGCCGACGGCGCAGACCGTGGCGTCCTTGGGCAGGATCGCCTTGATCGCCGAGACACCCGAGGGCCCGAGCGCCGATGCCGGGAAGAATTTCAGTGCCGACGCGCCGCATTTGTGCGCCAGAAGCGCCTCGCTCGGCGTGAAAACACCGGGCATGGAAACCAGACCGAGTTCCACACTGCGTCGGATGACGTCCGGATCGGTGTTCGGGCTGACCACAAGCTTGCCGCCAATATCCGCCAGGCGGTCCACATCGTCCACCGACAGAACGGTTCCCGCACCGACCAGGGCACGGTCTCCGGCAACGTCCACCGCCGTCTCGATGGACCGGAACGGTTCTGGCGAGTTAAGCGGAACCTCGATTGAGGTAATGCCGGCAGCGATCAGCATGTCCGTCATCGCAGCGATTTCAGAGGGACCGATACCGCGCAATATTGCGACCAGTGCGCGCCGGTTTCCGGGCCATTCGTTCGATGCGTTCATGACTGTGCACCCCATATCGTTTGTGCCGAGTGAAACAGCCCGCCACGCGACGCATCCTCGGCATCGATCCGGGTGACGGAAAACCCGGCCTGCTGCAATGCACGGTCGTAAAGCGCCGCGATGCCGCCGGCGGCGATGAGCGTGACCGCACTGCCGGCACCGTAGAGGTTGCGAGCGCCAGCCACCTCTCCGCCGATGAGCAGACCCGAAAGATGCGCGGCCCCCTCGGCGCGTTCCTCGAAGCCCAGAAGCTGAGCGGCTCGCACGCCGAAAAGACCGGACAAAACGGCCTCC
>NZ_CAJXGF010000147.1 GCF_913053745.1 uncultured Nitratireductor sp. | reverse complement strand
CCGTCCACGCCGTCAATCTGTTTGAGAATGTGGGCGGCAAGACGCTGGTGGTCACCGGTGCCGGCTCGTCGGTCGGTCACTACGTCACTCAGGTCGCCAAGGCGCGTGGCGCCCGTGTCATCGCCACGGCCTCGCCCGCACGCGCCGCCCATGCGCGCTCCGCCGGAGCGGATTTCGTCATCGACTACAAGGTCAAGGACGTGGCCGCCACCGTGAAAGGGCTGACCTCCGGCAAGGGTGCCGACGGCCTCATCGACATGGACCTCTATTCCACCACGTCGATCATCTCCAATGGCGCGCTCGCGCCGCACGGCAAGATCGTCTGCTACGGCTCCAGCCTGCAGGGCGACGTACCCGTTTCTTTCCCGACCCTGTTGTGGAACAGCCTCACGCTGCAGGTCTTCGTGGTTTACGAGCTGCTTGCCAAAGAAAGGGAAGCGGCCATCGCCCAGCTCACCGCGATGCTTGAGAAAAACAGTCTGAAACACGCAATCGGCGAGCGCTTCGCCTTGCGCGACATTGTCGCCGCGCACGAGGCGGTGGAACGCGGCGACATCGTCGGCAATGTGGTGCTGGACATCGCCTGAAGCGTCCTCAGCCGCTACTGAAAATCGAAAGCGCTCAGGCCCGTCACCATCTCGTCGAGCCCCAGCGGTCGCGTGACAGGCGGTTCGGCGCGGGCAAGACATCCGATCCGCTCGCACAGCCGGCAGGCCGATCCCACCGGGGTCGACGCATGGGTCGCGGCCCCGCCCGCCTTGCCCGGTACGCCGGGCAGCGCGTCGCCATAGACCACACTGTCGCGAAAACCCAGATCGCAGCCGATGAGCAACGCCGTACGCCGCGGACGCTCGGCGAACGCGCCTTGCGGCCCCTCCAGCGTGCGCGCAACCGTTAGAAACTCCGCGCCATCGGGCATTTCCACCGCCTCGGCCAATATCTGTCCTGGCTGCGCAAAGGCCGCATGAACGGCGAGTTTCGGACAACCGCCACCGAACCGTGCCTGTGGAAAGCCCTGCGCGCCCGCCTTGCGGAACCGGTTTCCCGCATTGTCCACTTCCAGCATGAAGAAGGGCACACCCGACGCGCCTGACCGCCCAAGTGTCGTGAGCCGGTTCGCCGCCTGCTCGAAGGACACGCCGAAGCGCGATTTCAGCACATCCACATCGTAGCGTGCGCGCTCCGCCGCCGCTAGAAAGGCCTGATAGGGCATCATCAGTGCATGCGCCGCATAACGACCGAGTTCGAACCGTGCCAGACGTCGAGCCTCGTTGCTCGAAAGCCTGAGCGTCTCGATCTCCGCGGCGATCGCCACCGACATACGCAGAAGACACGCCTCCATGGCGATCTCGCGCAATTGGTCGGCCGGCGATAGCCGCTCGGAGATGAAAAGGCGTTGCGAATGCCGATCATAGCGCCGCCGCCAGTTCGGCATGGTGGCGACCGGCAGCAGGCGCACCACGATGCCGTGCTCCTGCTTCAGCCAGCCCTTGATCGCGCCGGAAAGATCGTCGCCCGGCCCCATCAGCTTGTGAAAGCTTTCGGCCTCTTCCTCGATGGCCGCAAAATGGTTCGCATGCCGCTCGAAGGTCTCGCGCACCTCGTCCATCGGCAGGCGCGTCGCCGAAATGGCCGTTGTGCGTCCGTCTCTTGCCAGCATTTCGGACAGGTCGGACATGCGGTCGGTCTGCTCGCGATAAGCCCGGTAAAGCTTGACCAGCGCTGCCGCGGCGTTGGGGGCTGCCTCCGCAACATCCACCAGTTCCTGCTCGCCCGGCAATTCGCCAGCCAGAAGCGGATCGGAGAAAACCTCGCGCAGCGCGGCGAGCGACAGGCCGGTCTCGCCCTGCAATTCGTCCGGATCGACTTTGTAGACAGACGCCAGCTTCAGGATGAGCGGAACGGTGAGCGGCCTTTGATTGCGCTCTATCAGGTTGAGATAGGAGGGCGAGATGCCCATCCCCTCGGCCATGGCCGTCTGAGTCAGCCCCTTGGCGGTGCGGATACGCCTGATGCGGGGCCCCGCGAAAATCTTCTGGTTGGCCAATCCTGCTCTCCAGCGCGCGTTTTACAATTCTTTACACAGCCCATCCCATTTTTCCAGCGTTTTGGACTTTACAATAATTACAAATTTACACGCTCATCCAGTCGGAAGATTGACAAATCGACCTCATTTTTGAGCCATGTTTCCTGTTTTTCCTCCGCTTTCGCTGCGCCGCAATGTAAATCCTGTAACGAAATCGGCGCACAAAATCAGCCAGGCTGATAGCGCCGCCAACGAGATATTTTCCGTAAGGAGGAAGTTATGACGGATTTTTACAACCTTGTTCCCAGCGCTGCGGAGGGTCGTTTCGACGGCATCGAACGCCCCTACACGCCGCAGGATGTGCAGCGGCTGCGCGGCTCGGTTTCGATCCGTCACACACTCGCCGATGAAGGCGCAAAGCGTCTGTGGAAGCTCATTCATGAAGAAGACTTCGTGAATGCACTGGGCGCGCTTTCCGGCAACCAGGCCATGCAGATGGTCCGCGCCGGCCTGAAGGCCATCTACCTCTCCGGCTGGCAGGTCGCCGCCGACGCCAACACCGCTTCGGCCATGTATCCGGATCAGTCGCTTTACCCGGCCAATGCCGGCCCGGAACTCGCCAAGCGCATCAACCGCACGCTCCAGCGCGCCGACCAGATCGAGACGGCGGAAGGCAATGGCCTGTCGGTCGACACATGGTTCGCTCCGATCGTCGCCGACGCGGAAGCCGGCTTCGGCGGTCCGCTCAACGCTTTCGAGCTGATGAAGGCCTATATCGAGGCAGGTGCCGCGGGCGTCCACTTCGAAGACCAGCTTGCCTCTGAAAAGAAGTGCGGCCATCTGGGCGGCAAGGTGCTGATCCCCACCGCGCAGCACATCCGCAATCTGGATGCGGCGCGCCTTGCAGCCGACGTCATGGGCGTGCCGAGCCTCGTCATCGCCCGCACCGATGCTGAAGCCGCCAAGCTGCTCACCTCCGATATCGACGAGCGCGACCAGCCCTTCGTCGATTACGAGGCGGGCCGCACGGTCGAAGGCTTCTATCGTGTCAGGAACGGGCTCGACGCCTGCATCGCCCGCGCCGTCGCCTACGCGCCGCACACGGATTTGATCTGGTGCGAAACCTCGAAGCCGGATCTGGAACAGGCACGCAAATTCGCCGAAGGCGTTCACAGGGCGCATCCGGGCAAGCTGCTTGCCTACAATTGCTCGCCGTCCTTCAACTGGAAGAAGAACCTGGACGACGCAACCATCGCCAAATTCCAGCGCGAGCTGGGTGCCATGGGCTACAAGTTCCAGTTCATCACGCTGGCCGGCTTCCACCAGCTCAACTTCGGCATGTTCGAACTGGCGCGCGGTTACAAGGATCGGCAGATGGCCGCCTATTCGGAGCTGCAGGAAGCCGAATTCGCGGCAGAAGCCGACGGCTACACCGCCACCAAGCACCAGCGCGAGGTCGGCACCGGCTATTTCGACGCCGTGTCCATGGCCATCACCGGCGGCCAGTCTTCGACCACCGCCATGAAGGAATCCACCGAAACCGACCAATTCCGCCCGGCAGCGGAATAACCCAACGGCCGAAAGGGCCGGGAAAGGAGAACGGAAATGACACCGAACACCCGCGTCAAGGAACGAGCAGAGGAGCAGTCGAGCGCCATGTCCTCCGACCAGCAGGCTTTGATCCGCATGGTGGCGAACGACCTGCACAGGCTCAACCAGTCGGTCATGAAAGCGGTCGATTCCGGTGTGTCCGTCGAACTGGTCCGCTCGGCACGCCACCATGGCGGGGAGGGAAACTGGGGCGACCTCCTGGTGCCGGTCATCGTCACCAATCGTCTGGTCGGCTCCTGACACTGGCCAGACGACCTCCAGTCGAGCGTCCGCGCAAGGTCTCCCGCGCGGGCGCTTTTCTTTGCGGCGAATTCGTCCAACCGCGCAATCGTCAACGAATACAGGCAATTGAAATTTTGCCTAAGACTTCGAGCGATCGCCGGCAGCAACGGGTTATTCACACCAACACGACGGCGTGAGGTTTCTGACTTATTTGTAACTTGACTTTTCAACTACCGTGACATTGATTCCCGGCACAGCTCAACCGGGCATTGAAATTCGCAGTCCAACGGAAATTCGCAATCCAACGATGAGCGAACATGTGATGGTAGAAAGATATGCAACCGACCGGCCAGCGGGCGGGACAGGCGGGACGGTAACGGGTTCTTGTGTCGCCGACCCGTCTCAGGCTTTGGTCGTCGCAGGTTCGCCGGTCAATCGGATCGTGCTCACACGCATCGCACAGCGCGCCTATCTGAAAGTGAACGCGATGGATCCGGCAGCGGCCCGGCGCGCCCTTTCAGCCGGTTCGCCCATGCCGCCTCCAGGCTTGGTGATCGTCGATGTCGATGCGCAGATGCAGTTGTCGGACACCTTGTTCGATCATCTTGGGGAACATCGAAGCGCCTCGCCCCGCCAGCTTCCGCTCGTCATCACGATAGTTCCTTCCCGTGACAACCCATCGCCCGACCCCGGCACGATCGACGCACAGGTGGTTCGCCCCGTCACGCTCGAAACGCTGCAACCGCTCATTCAGCGTCTCCTGTCCGGCGTGCAGGGTTGAACGGTTTTCCCTGTTCTTCCAGCCCTTCCCTTTCCTTCTGGCCCAAGTCTATACTCCGGCATCCGACAAACGTTCCCTGGTGATTGATGCCTGACAGGAAGAAGCTAGCCCGCCGCGCCGGACGAGGCGAGTCTGTGCGTGCGCCCGCATTTTTGAAAAACCTCCGCGGCGTAAAGGACTGGAAGCAGGCCACCGCCTGGCTGGAATGGCGCAGCATCGAGGACATCGAATGCATCACGCCCGACCAGGCCGGCGTCGCCCGCGGCAAGATGATGCCGTCCAAGAAGTTCACGTCCAACACCTCGCTGGCGCTGCCTTCAGCCGTCTTTATGACGACGATTTCCGGCGAATATCCCGAAAACAGCGGCGATTTCGTCTACCCGGAAGATGACGGCGACCTGAAGCTTTTGCCGGATCTCTCCACGCTCTCCTCGGTTCCGTGGGAGAGCGATCCCACCGCGCAGGTCATTTGCGACCTTGTGCATCAGGATGGCCGCGACGTGGCCTTCAGCCCCCGCAACGTCCTCAAGCGCGTCGTCGCCGAATATGCCAAGCACGGGCTGAAGCCCATCGTCGCCCCGGAGATCGAATTCTATCTGGTCGACAAGAACCCCGACCCGGATTACCCGCTCACGCCGCCCGTCGGCCGGTCCGGGCGTCCCATCGGCGGCGGCCAGGGCTATTCCATCGCCGGCGTCAACGAATTCGACGAACTGATCGACGACATCTATCACTTTTCCGAGGGGCAAGGGCTCGAGATCGACACGCTGATCCACGAGGAAGGCGCCGGCCAGCTCGAGATCAATCTGCGCCATGGCGACCCGATCGAGCTGGCCGATCAGGTGTTCATGTTCAAGCGCACCATCCGCGAAGCGGCGCTCAAGCACGACACCTATGCCACCTTCATGGCCAAGCCGATCCAGAACCAGCCCGGCTCCGCCATGCACATCCACCAGTCCGTGGTATCGCTGGAAACCGGCAACAACGTCTTTTCCGGCAAGGACGGCGAGGAAACCGACACGTTCCGCCATTTCATCGGCGGCCTGCAGCGGCATATTCCCAACGCGCTCATCATGCTGGCGCCCTACGTGAATTCCTACCGCCGTCTTACCCAGGGCACAGCCGTTCCGGTCAACACGCGCTGGGGCTACGACAACCGCACCACCGCCTTCCGCGTGCCGCGTTCCGATCCGGCGGCGCGGCGTGTGGAAAACCGCATCCCCTCTTCCGACGCCAACCCCTACCTGGCGCTTGCCGCATCGCTTGCCTGCGGCCTGGTGGGCATTCTCGAGAAGAACAGCCCCGATTCGCCCGCCGGCACCGCCGTCAACCAGGACGAGATCGAACTGCCGCGCGGCCTGCTCGAAGCCGTCGCCTTGTTCGAGGACGACGCGCCGCTCAAGGACATACTCGGCGCCCCCTTCGTCTCCACCTTCGCGGCCATCAAGCGGGCCGAGTTCGAGACCTTCATGAAGGTCATCAGCCCGTGGGAACGGGAATACCTGCTCCTCAACGTTTAAGCCGCGCAGAAAGACGTCGTGGGTTCCATGTCTTATCAGTCGCCCATTTCGCCCGGTTTGTCCTGGTATGAAGCGACCGTCGGCGAAAGACCGCAATATCCTTCGCTCGACGGCGACCGACGCGTCGACATCGCCATTGTCGGCGGCGGGTTCACCGGACTTTCCGCCGCCGCGCATCTGGCAAAAGCCGGCGTCGATGTCGCACTGATCGAGGCGCATCGCTTCGGCGACGGGGCGTCCGGACGCAATGGCGGCCAGCTCGGCACCGGCCAGCGTGCCTGGGCCGAGGAACTGGAAGCCGAGCTTGGCTTCACCCGCGCCAAAGCCCTGTTCGACCTGGCCGAGGAAGCCAAGGCGCATCTTTTCGACTTCACATCCGCCAACCGCATCGAGATCGACTATCGTCCCGGCCAGCTCTCCGTGGTGCACAAGCCGCGCTACCTCGACGAATACCGCCGGCATGCCGACATCATGCGTGACAAGTTCGGCTATCCGCACATCGCCTATATGGACGCCGCCGAAACGGCGGGACGCCTCGGCTCGGCGCGCTATTTCGGCGGCGTCCGCGACACCGGAACCGGCCATATCCATCCGCTCAAGCTCGTTGTCGGCACCGCGCGCGTTGCAGACGAGGCCGGCGCACATCTCTTCGAGGAGACACCGGCGACCCGGATTTCGTCGGATGACGGCGGCGTACGCATCGAAACGCCGTCCGGCACCGTCATTGCCGAAAAATGCCTGATGGCCACCAATGCCTATGGCGGCGATCTGGAACCCGAAAGCGCCGCCCATGTCATGCCCATCGGCTCCTTCATCGGCGCCACCCCGCCGCTCGGCGACGACAGCACCGTCCTGCCGGGTGGCGAATCGGTCGACGATTCCCGTTTCGTGGTGCGCTATTTCCGGCGTTCCGCCGACGGGCGGCTGCTGTTCGGCGGCCGCGAGATCTATGCGCCGGGCGAAGACAAGGCCATCCACCAGCACATTCGCCGCCAGATCGCCGAACTCTATCCGGCGCTGAAAGACATCGAAATCACCCATGCATGGGGTGGCTATGTGGGCATCACCATGCCCAGAAAACCCTTCGTGCGCGAGGTCATGCCGAATGTGATTTCGGCCGGCGGCTATTCCGGCCACGGCGTCATGCTGTCGAATTTCGTCGGCAAGCTCTACGCCGAAACCGTTTGCGGCAATCGCGACCGGCTGCGCCTCTTCGAGGACCTGAAGATACCGCCCTTCCCCGGCGGACGCCGCCTGCGCCCGCTGCTCATGTTCCTGGCGCTGAACTGGTATGCGCTGCGCGACCGGATATGAATCGCGGCGAACCGTTCATAACGGCCAGAAGATCAGAATGGCCGGCACCGAGACAGCGATAATGAGGATTTCGAGCGGCAGTCCCATGCGCCAGTAATCGCTGAAGCGATAGCCGCCCGGCCCCATGATGATCGTATTGTTCTTGTGGCCGATGGGGGTCAGGAACGCACAGGAAGCGGCCACCGCGACACCCATGAGAAAGGGATCGGGCGAAACGTCCAGCGCTTGGGCGATAGAGAGCCCCACCGGCGCGGCGATCAATGCTGTTGCGACGTTGTTCAGGAAGTCGGACAGCGTCATGGTCACGATCATCAGGATTGCCAGAATGGCCCAGGTCGGCAATGCTCCCGTCAACGACAGGATGGAATCGGCGATAAGCTTGGTGCCACCGGATTCCTCAAGCGCCAGTCCCAGCGGGATCAACGACGCCAGAAGCACGATCACCGGCCATTCCACGGATTCGTAGACCTCGCGGGCACCGACCACGTTGAACAGCGCATAAAGAGCAACCGCGCCGGCAAGCGCCACGGCAAGGGGCACGAAACCCATAACCGAGGTGGCAACGGCGGCCGCGAACACGCCGACAGCAAAAAGCGCCTTGCCGCGCTGGATCACGGTGTGGCTTTTTTCGGCCAGCGGCAAAACGCCGAGCCAGTCGGCGGCGTCGGCCACCCGGCTTTCGGGTCCGAGCAGAAGAACCACGTCGCCCGGCTTTATGGCGAGCTTGCGCACCCGTTCGCGAAACCGCCGCCCCTGGCGCGACACACCCAGCAGCGCCACACCGCGGCGATAGAGCAGCCGCAGATCCAGCGCCGTCCGCCCCACCATGCGGGCATTGTCCGGCACGATGGCCTCGACCAGCACCAGAGATTTTCCGCGAATGCCGCCATGTTCCTCCGAACCCGGCGCATCCAGTTCGGCCACCCCGATGAATGCCTCGATGGATTTGGGATCGCCCTCGAGAATGAGGTGATCGCTCTTGCGGATTTCCTCTCCGGCGGCAAAGCCCGGCAAACGCTTGCCGCGACGCACAAGCCCGAGGAGCGTCACGTCGTGCTCGTCGGCGAGCGGATAAAGCGCGCTGACGGATTGACCGATGGCCTGGGATTTTTCCTTCACGCCCGCTTCCGCGACGAACAGGCCGGCCTCCCCGTCTTCGCCGACAGCCGCGGCCTGGCCCGTATCCGGAATCAGGCGCCAGCCGACGAGGGCCACGAAGGTGATGCCGACGACGGCGCAGATCAGCCCGACTGGCGAAAAATCGAACATCGAAAAGGATTCGCCCAGAACCCGGCCCCGATACTCGGCGATGACGATATTGGGCGGGGTGCCGATCAGCGTGATCATGCCGCCCAGGATCGTCGCGAAGGAAAGCGGCATGAGGGATTGCGAAACTGGGCGCTTGGCTTTCTTCGCCGCTTCGATGTCGAGGGTCATAAGCATGACCAGCGCAGCGACATTGTTGATGACGGCCGAAAGCCCGGCACCGATCACCGACATGAAGCCGACATGCGCCGAAAGAGCGCGTCCCGACGACAGCACGAAACGGGCGATCAGTTCCACGGCTCCCGCATTCATCATTGCGCGCGAGACGATCAACACCAAGGCGATGATGACCACGGCTTCATGGCCGAACCCGACGAATGCGTCATGGGCATCCACCACGCCGGCCACCACGGCGATGATCAACGCGGCAAAGGCAACGAGGTCGTAGCGAATTCGCCCCCAGACCAGAAAGGCAAAAACAACAGCCAGCAGACAGAAGAGAAATATCTGCTCATACGTCATGCGCTTGCCCTTTGCGTGCGGTCGACCGTTCTGCAAACGGCGAGTTAATGCTTCTGTCCGGTTATAGGGAATTCCGCCTTCTGCGTCAGGTTCCCGCAGATGCGGAATTCGTCAGGTCTTTTCTGGAGGCCGCATCGTCAGATGCAGCGGCCGCCATCCACTTCCAGCGCCACGCCTGTGATGAATTCCGCTTCGTCGGAAGCCAGCCATAGCGCCGCATTGGCAATGTCGAGCGGTGTGGAGAGCCGGCCAAGCGGAATGGATGCCTGAAACTGGGCCCGTTTTTCGGGCGTATCGTCGCCCATGAACTGACCGAGCATACCGGTCTCGCCTGCCACGGGACACAGGCAATTCACACGGATGTTCTGCCCCGCAAGTTCCACCGCCATCGACTTCGTTGCGGTAATCGCCCACCCCTTCGACGCGTTGTACCAGGTCAGCCCCGGTCGCGGCCGCAGTCCCGCCGTCGAAGCCGTGGTGATGATGGAGCCCCCGCCCTGCTTGTCCATGATCGGCACCACGGCCCGCGCCGCATGGTAGATGGCCTTCATATTGACTGCGGCAATGAGGTCGAACGTCTCTTCATCCACCTCGAGCATGGGACCGTTGCGATGCGTAAAGCCCGCATTGTTGACCATGACGTCGAGCCGGCCGTGCGCCTGCATCGCCGCGTCGACCATCGCGTCCACATCGGCTTTCATGGATACGTCGGCCGTGACGGGGAGCGCCGCCGCGCCTATTTCCTTGGCGATCTTCTCGGCACCCTTTGCATTCAGATCGGCGACGACGACCTTCGCGCCTTCCTCGGCGAAACGCTTTGCCATTCCTGCGCCGAAACCGGACGCCGCGCCGGTGATGACGGCGACCTTGCCTTCGAGTCGAGCCATTTCAAGATTCCTGTCAGTGTTAGCCGTGGTTGAAAACGATTGTCTTGGTGGCGGACATGTCGAACAGGGCTTCGAAGCCCTTTTCGCGCCCATGACCGGATTTTTTGAACCCGCCGAAGGGCAGCTCGATGCCGCCGCCTGCGCCGTAGCCGTTGACGAAGACCTGACCGGCGCGCACGCGCTTGGCCACGCGGTGCTGGCGCGCGCCATCGCGTGTCCACACGCCGGCCACGAGGCCGAATTCCGTGTCGTTGGCAAGGCGGATCGCTTCGGCCTCATCCTCGAACGGGAAGAGCGAGAGGACCGGGCCGAACACTTCCTCCTGCGCAAGAGCCGCTTTCGGGTCGACCGCGCCAAAAAGTGCCGGTGCCTGATAATAGCCGCCCTCCGGCGCGTCGGGATGCACCGTACCCTCGGCCAGAAGCGGGATGCCCGCTTCCGTGGCCGCCGCGATGAAACCGGCAACCTTGTCGCGTTGCGCCGGATTGACCAGCGGGCCTATAT
>NZ_CAJXGF010000146.1 GCF_913053745.1 uncultured Nitratireductor sp. | reverse complement strand
CGGCATCGACAAGACCTTTCTGTCAGTGCCACGCCTCCTGCATGTGATGGCGCTCGCTTATGTCCTGACCAATGTCGCCTGGGTTTTGCGCGTTTTCCAATGGCCGATCTTCCGACCCGTCGAATTGATGGGCAAGAACGGCCTTGCGGTCTTTGCCACCGGTTCTGTCCTGGCGATTGCGCTTCAGATCCTGCGTCTGCGCTACGAGACCGATTTCGCGACGGATGCAGCGCTGCTGGGTGTCGGCATCGCGATTCAGTACACAATTGCCTGGTTTCTGTCGAAGCAGAAGGAAGAGCGCAGGAAAATCAAGCGGGCCGCCGAACAGACGTTCATGCCAGGTGCGGCGGAGAAGATGCGCCTTCGCGAGACTGTTTGAACATCTTTAGCCGCCACAACGACGGGTATTGGCGTTTATCGCCAACTGCACGGTCCAGGGCGGCTTGCCCGACTTGTTATCGTTCTCGTCTCGCCCCGCGGGGCTTCCTCCAGTCGATTTATGTCCCGTTCAGTCCTTCGAGGATGCGCAAAAAGGCCAACTGGCCGGGGTCGGCCAGTCCGACGCTTTTTTCGCCGAACATGCGCGCGCGACCGAGCTTGCTGGGCTGGTCGCGGAACCGTTCAATCGATTCTGCTGCGGCTGTGATCGCCGTGTCGATCATGTCTCCGCGAGGTGTATCCCGGAGTGCCTCGGCAACGGCATCCAGACTGTCGAGCACACTCTTGTCGCCGAGATTTCCCTTGCCGCGCGCCATCATGGCGTCGCGGGCAGCGGCGACAAGACCCGGAATGTCTTCCGGCGCTATTCCCGTTTTTCCCTTTTCCAGTTTTGCCGCCGCCATGAAACCGGTCGCCAGCAGCGTGCCGTAGGAGGATGACGAGACACGTTGGAACGCTTTCGCGACCGTAAGAAGCGCGATGCCCACATCGTTAGGCAGTTCGGCCCCTGCGGCTTCGGCAAACCCTTTGGAAACCGTGATGCCGAGATCGCCGTCACCGAGTGCGCCGTCGGCGCTGCACAACTCCTCGCTGGCGGTCGCGGTGTGCGCGGCAATGCCGCTCAGCGCTTTTGCGATGGCTGAACTGTCGATCATCGCGTCCACTCCTTACACGCGCCAGAAGGCGCAGTCTGCGGGAGCCTTGAGCAGGCTTTCAAGCTCTTCATCCAGCTTGATGACGGTGATGGTCGCGCCCGTCATCTCCATGGAGGTCGCGTAGCGGCCGACCAGCGGCATCACGATCTCGACGCCGAGCGCATCGAGCTTCTTTCTTGCGTGGCGGTAGAGAATATAGAGCTCTTCAGCGGGCGTCGCGCCAAGCGAGTTTACGAGAATGGAAATGCGGTCGCCCTTTGCGAGCGGCTGGTCGGCAAGGAGGCGATCCAGCATTTCTTCTGCAATCTCGTCGGCGGGCTTGATCGCGTCGCGCCAAATGCCGGGCTCGCCATGGATGCCCATGCCCATTTCCATTTCCGTCTCACCGATCTCGAAGGTCGGCTTGCCCGCCTGCGGGATGGTGCAGGGCGTCAGCGCCATGCCGATGGAGCGGCAGGCATCGGCGGTCTTCTGGGCGATGCGGGTGACTTCATCCAGATCGTCGCCGCGTTCGGCGGCAGCGCCCGCGATCTTGAAGGCATAGACCATGCCGGCCACGCCGCGCCGCTTCTCGGCCTCTTCCTTCGGAGCTGAAACCACATCGTCGGTCAGAAGCACGGTGGTGGTGCGGATGTCATGTTCCATCTCGGCCATTTCGCCGGCCATGTCGAAATTCATGACATCGCCGCCGTAATTGCCGTAGAGCCGCAGCACGCCCGCGCCGCCATCGGCCAGCCGGATCGCCTCGGCCATCTGCTCGGCGGAGGGGCTCGCGAACACGTCGCCAATGGCGCAGGCATCGAGCAGGCCGGTGCCCACATAGCCGGTAAAGATCGGGAGATGACCGGAGCCGCCGCCCGTCACGATGCCGACCTTGCCCTTTTTCGCGCCCGCTGCCCGCGCGATCACGCGACGCACCGGCTGCGCATAGGTTTCGGGATGAGCCGCGACCATGCCTTCGAGCATTTCATCGACATAGTCTGCGGGGTCGTTCAGGATCTTTTTCATACCTTGTGCTCCCAGGGGGTTGCGTTCAAGCCGGCGTTCAGGCTTCCAGCGGGCGCGCCATGCGCTGGCGGTGTTTTGCCAGACGGTCGAAGACGATCGGCAGGCCGGTGCCCACGATGATCAGACAGCCGATGACGAATTTCTGCCAGTAGGACGGAACGCCGGCCATCAGCAGTGTGGTGTTGATCATGGTGATCACGAACACGCCGAGAAGCGTGCCGAGCACGGTTCCGTGCCCGCCGGTGATGCGCGCCCCGCCCAGAACCACGGCGGCGATGACGTTAAGCTCCATGCCGACGAGATCGAACGGATTGGCCATGCGCGAAAGCGTCACATGGGTCATGCCGGCAAGACCGGCAATCGCGCCGGCAATCACATAGATCAGCACCTTGACCCGCTTGATGCGGATGCCAATGCGTTGGGCTGCTTCTTCCGAACCGCCGATTGCATAGACCTTCCGCCCGAACAGGGTGAAGTTCATGATGATGGCGAGCACGATGGTGACGGCGACCAGAACGAGGAAAGAGGCGGGCAGCGACACCATCTGGCCGACCGCGTTCTCGATGCGGATCAGGATGGTGCGTGAGAAGTTGATGACCTCGCGCGGCACCGAGGTGATGTAGGTGGTGCCGAGGAAGGTGAGCAATGCGCCGCGAAAGAAGGACAGCGTGCCGAGCGTTACGATGAGCGTGTTGAGGCCCAGTCCGCCAATGAGCAGACCGTTTATGAGCCCGAGCCCCGCGCCGATGGCGGCGGCGATGACGAAATAGGCGATGATCGGCAGGTCGAGGTCTATGCCCAGAATGATCTTCATCGTCGCGTACATGGCGAACGCGCCGATGGCTGTGTGCGAAACGTCGATGCCGCCTGAGGCGAGGACCATCATTACACCGAGCGCGAAAATGCCGGTCACGAGCCCGTTGCGCGCCAGATCGATCAGCGTCGAGGGCGTGAAGAACGCCGGGTTCAACAGGCCGAGGACGAGTGCGAAAAGCACCGCGACGAGGAACACGATGCCCTGCGGGGTTGCAAAGATGCGGGCGAGCGCGTTCATGTCCGGTCCTCCCTGATGACTTCGTTGTAGAGCGTGTCTTCGTCCACGGTCGCCGCGTCGAAGCTGGCGGTGATGCGTCCGCGCACCATCACCAGAATGCGGTCGGACAGTGCGATGGCTTCGGCTATGTCGTCGGTTACGACCATGACAGCCGTGCCGCTGCGGCTGAGCGAGACGAGCAACTCGTGAATCTCGCGTTTGGAGCCCACATCGACGCCGACTGTCGGGCCGTTAAGGATCAAAAGCTTGGGGTCGCGCTCCATCCAGCGAGCGAGAACGACGCGTTGCTGGTTGCCGCCCGAAAGCGTGGCCACGGCAGGCGTCACGTCGGGCGCCTTGATGCGCAGGTTTTTGATGGCGTCGCGTGCGCGTTGCATCAGGCCGGCGGCACGAACGATGCCGAAACGCGTCGACTTCTCGAGGCTGGAAACGGTGATGTTGTCGCGGATCGGCTGGCTGAGGAAAAGACCTTCGGTCAGCCGGTCCTCGGGCACATAGGCGATGCCCCGGTCGATGGCGTCGTGCTGGTTTTTAAAGGACACGGCCTCGCCGTCGATTGCAATGCGCCCGGCATCCGGCTTCATGTAGCCGAAAAGCGTTTGTGCAAGTTCGGTGCGCCCCGATCCAAGAAGGCCGACGACCGAAACAATTTCGCCTGGGCGCAATTCCAGATCCACATCGGCGAAATTGCCGCGACGACCGAGGCCCTCGGCGGCGAGGAAGGGGCGCTGGACAGGGCTTTCTTCGCGCGGCAGCCGCTGACTGTCCACGGAACGGCCGGTCATGGCCTCGACGAGCCGTTCGGAATCGAACGCGCCGATGGGGCCTTCCACGACCACGGAGCCATCACGCAGCACGGTGACCGTGTCGCAGACGGCGAAGACCTCTTCGATCTTGTGGCTGACGAACAGGAAGGAAACGCCTTCCTTCTTCAGTGCGCTGACGATCTCGAGAAGATGGGCGACCTCGCTGCGCGTCAGCGCGGTGGTCGGCTCGTCCATGACGATGATGCGCGCCCTGTTGGCGAGCGCCCGGGCAATGGCGACGAGCTGTTTGGATGCGACGGGGAGAAGTTCAACCGGAGCGTCGGGGTCGATCTCCACCTGCATGCGCTTCAGCGTGTCGATGGCCAGTCTGCGGCGCGCGCTGCGCCTGTGCAGTACGTCCTCCGAGGTGACCGAGGTCAGGAAGCCGATATTTTCCCAGACACTGAGATTGGGAAACAGCGAAAAGTCCTGGTAAATGACCGAAAGGCCGGCGGTGATGGCGCCCATCGGGTCGTTGCCAAGTTGCCGGCTGTTCAGCGATACCTGGCCTGCGTCCGCGCTGACCACGCCCGACAGGATTTTGATCAGTGTCGATTTGCCGGAGCCGTTCTCGCCGGCCAGGCAACGCACCTCGCCGGTGCTCAGTTCGAGATTGACGTCCTCGAGCACGCGCACCGGGCCATAGGCCTTGCGGATGTCGTGCATCTGCAGAATGGGCGTGCTTTGGCTCGCTTCGTCGTTCATGGGAAATCTCTGTTGTTCAGGCAAGGCCGCCGGGCGAAAAAGGCCCGGCGGCGGTTGGATCGAGAGGCGCGCAGACGACTGCCGGTCCTGATGCCAGGACCACAGGCGGGCTCCATGCGTCTCTCGTTTCCGATCACGTCAGCGCGCTACGATCAGAAGTCGTATTCGCTCATGTTGTCGGTGGTGACATCGACCCATGCCTGGCCGTAAAGCACCTTGCCGTCGAGTTTGATGGCGTTGTAGCCCTCGACGCCGAGGTCCATGCCGTCGGTGACCTCTTCACCTGCGATGGCCATGGAAGCGACCTTGTTCATGGCGATGCCGGCCTTCGCGGGATCCCAGAAGGAGATCATCTCGATGGCGCCGGTCTCCAGATAGGGGCCGGCAACCGAAACGAGGCTGGTGCCGACGATCTTGACCTTGCCGTCGAGGCCGGCTTCTTCAACGGCCAGAGCCGCACCGACGACATCCTCGCCGGCCGAACCCTGAATGCCCTTCAGGTTCGGATAGGTGCGCAGAAGTTCCTTGGTCTTCTGGTAGGCGGTCTGCTGTTGTTCGTTGCTCTCCAGCTTGTCGGTGACAAGCGTCATGTCCGGGTATTTTTCCTTCTGGTATTCGATGGCGGCGTCGACCCATTCATTGTGGGTCTTGGCTGTCAGGTGACCAACGAACACGGCATATTCGCCTTCGCCGCCCATGGCCTGTGCGAGCGCTTCCATCAGGTGACGGCCATAGGCCGCATTGTCGAAGGCTTCCACGTCATAGGTGATGTTCTGGAGGCTGGAGGCCTCGTGGCCGACGACCTTAATACCGGCATTCAGGGCCTTGCCGAGAACCGGCTCGAGCGCCTCCGGTGAATTCGGCACCACGGTAATGGCGTCGACCTTCTTGGCGATCAGGTCTTCGATCATTTGCACCTGCAGGGCCGCATCGGCGGAAGCCGGTCCGACCTGGGTTGCATCGTGACCGGTTTCCTCGGCGTACTGTTCGACGCCTTCTTCCATGCGATTGAACCAGGCGATGCCCGACAGTTTGACCACCGTGACGATGGTCTGCTTGGCATCCTGTGCGTGGGTAACGGCGCCGGCTCCGACGATCAGCGCGGCGCCGAGCGCTACGCCGGCGGTCAGTTTCCTCAAGTTCAAAGCCATTTGACTCCTCCTGTTACTTTACAAACGCGCCCCGACGGCCGGGATGGCCGCCTGTCAGGCTTCATCGGACGCCCGCTGGTCCGCTCCCCTCATGAGATCGTTGTTGCGGGCGTACAATTCCTTGAATGTGTGGTAGCGCGCGCCATAGACAGCGCGGCTCTTCTCGTCCGGAACGATGTTCCGTTTGATGGGATTCCAGTCCCGAATGTCGTTTCGTTGGGCCGCACCCACGGCGACCGCGGCGAGAAAAGCGCTTCCAAAAGCTGCGCCGACCGTGTTGCCGGCAACGTCCTGCGTCTTTCCGCTGGCGTCGGAAATCGCCTGCGACCAGACGGCATTCTTGGTGCCCCCACCGACGGCGGCGATGCGCTCGATCGATGCGCCGGCTGTCTCGTAGGTCTCGATCACGGACGTCACCCCATACGCGATACCTTCGAGGAAACCGCGATAGATGTCCGCCCGTGTATGGGTGAGATCGAGGCCGAAAATCACGCCGCGCGCATGGGGATCGTGGATAGGCGTGCGTTCGCCGGAGAAATAGGGCAGGACCACGATGCCGTTTGCGCCGACCGGTGCGCCCTGCGCCTCTTCGGCGAGCAGCCGCAGAGCCTCCTCCTCGTCGAGTTCGCGGGCGAACTGTTCCTGAAACCAGCGGGTGAGCGTGCCGCTGGTGGAGGTGCCGGACATGCAGGCGTGCTGTCCCTGGAAAAGCCATGGCGCATACCACAGCCGTCCGTCCTCCACACGGTGATCCGTCACGAGGATGATGAACATGGTAGAGCCATACATCATCATCATTTCGCCGGTTCCCAGAACGCCGACGCTGACAGCTTCGGCCGCCGCGTCGATGGTGCCTGCGGTGACCGGCGTGCCTGGCGCAAGTCCGGTTTCCTTCGCCGCCTGTACCGTCACATGGCCGGCGATCTCGGTGCTCCAGAGAAGCTCCGGCAGACGCTCGGGCGCGATGATGCGGTCGGCGTAGCGGTCGGTCCACCGATTGGTGTGAATGTCGTAGAGCGGGCTTGAGGAAGACGCCGAGTAATGATCGATGACGAAGCGTCCCGTCAGCCGGTGCACCAGGAAGGATGACGAGTTCATCACCTTGTGAGTGCGGGCATAGAGCTCGGGCCGGTTCTTCTTTAGCCACAGGATCTTTGGGCCAACCGACTGCGAGGTGAGGGCGTTGCCGCATTCGGCGAGCAGTGTTTCCTCACCAATCTCGGCGGTCAGTTCCTCGATCTCCGCGAAGGCGCGGGTGTCCACGCCGTAGAGCACGGCGTTCATCAGCGGTTTTCCGTCTGCGTCGACGGGCAGCATGCATGGGCCGATGCCGCTTGCCGCCACCGCCTTGATGTCGCCGGGGGCGATGCCTGTGGTGGCGATCAACTCCTTGCTGATGGCGCAGAATTCGCCCCACCAATCTGTCTCGGCGTCATGTTCGGCCCAGCCGGGCTGCGGCACGATCATGTCGTGCCGTCGCTTCGCCATGGCCAGAATGCGCCCCTGACCGTCGGCCAGAACGCCCTTGGTTTCGAAGGTTCCGATGTCGATGCCGAGGTAACAATCCATCAGGTGTAGTCATCCCGGCTCAGGCTGAAATCGGCGTCGACCCTGCGGATCGCGGCGATCAGCAGTTTCGTCAGCGCCTCCAGGTCGCGCAGGTCGCACATTTCGAGCGAGGTGTGCGTGTAACGGCAGGGGAAACACATATCGATACAGGCGACGCCCTCATTGACGAGCTGCACATAGGAAGAATCGGTCAGTGCACCGGTATGGGCCGTACGCTGCAGGTTGATGCCTTCCGAGGCGGCGGTGTCGGAAAAGAGTTTCGGCAGTGCGGGGTGTGGAATGGTGCCGTTCAGCGTGCCGCGTCCGTGAAACGAATATAGGCTCATCGCCGGACCGTGCCCGAGCGCCACTTCTCCGCGCTGGGTCATGTCGGGCGTGTCGGCATTGAGTGCCAGATCGAGCTGGATGGCGATGTCGGGATTGATCGCGCGGGCTGCGACCATGGCGCCCTGAAGATTGAATTCCTCCAGCACGGCGAAAACGAAATGCACCGTGGGGCGCGGGCCTTCGGCCGCAAGCGCGTGTGCGACCTCGACAATGATCGCACATCCCGCGCGGTCGTCGACCGATGTGCCGATGAGCCGGTTGTCGTTCAGTTCGATGACGCGTGGATCGTAGACGACCGGGGTGCCGATCTGGATGCCGAGTGCCTTGACACTGTCGGCATCTTCCGCGCCCACATCGATGAAAACCTCCTGATAGGGGGTAACCTTGTATTTTTCTTCCGGCGGGGTTGCGTGATGGCTCTTGTTGGCGATGACGCCGCGAACATCGCAACCTTCACCAACGCAAAAAAGGACAGCTTGTGCAGGCAACGCTTTTTCGGGGATGCCCCCCAGTCGTTCGATGCGCACGAGGCCGTTGTCCTCGATTTTGCGTACCATGAAACCCAACTGGTCAGTGTGGGCAAAGAGCATGACCGAGGGCGCCCCCTCATCTCCTTCCAGCGTGGCGATCAGATTGCCGAGGCGATCCGTGCGCATGGAAAGCGGCAGATCGCCGAGTTCCTTTTCGATGCGGCGGCGCACGCGGTCTTCGTGTCCGGACAGTCCCGGTGTGAGCATCAGGGATTTAAGCAGGGAGCGGAGGCGCTCTTTCATGTCTGATGAGCCTTTCGTTTGAAGAGCGCCCGAATATCGAAGGAACCGAAGGCCGCGCGATAGGACATGACGGCGATCAGGAGTCCGCCGAAAAACAGGTCGCGGGAAAAGGCGCTGAAGGAGAGGATGTTGAGGCCGCTGGAGATGAATTGCAGGCAGATTACCGCCAGGGCAACGCCGGTGACGGTGCCGAACCCGCCTGCCGGGTTCACACCTGCAAGGATGTTGATAAGGATAACGAGCAGCAGATAGGAACTGCCATAATCGGCATTCGCCGAGTTGACGCGCGCGAGAACCACGAGGCCCGCAAGGGCGGCGATGAATCCGGCGATAGCATAGATTTGAATAATCAACCTCTTGCCGGGCACCCCGGCAAAACCGGCTGCTACGGGGTTCGCACCGAACAGGCGCAGGCGCATGCCCACTGGCGTGCGGCGCAGAAGGAAGGCCAGACCCGAAGCAACCAGTGCAAAAAGCACGAGTGGCAGCGGAAGCACTCCGCCGACCGACCAGTTGCCGAACGTCGTATACCAGTCGGGCAGGCCGGTGATGGCGGGGCCGCGCGTGATGATGATGCCGATACCCGAAAAGAGCTGCATGGTACCGAGCGTCGCCAGGATCGGCGGCAGCCGAAGATAGGCGACGAGAAAACCGTTGAAGGCCCCGCAGGCAAGCCCGACCGCAAGGCCGGCGGGAATGGCGAGCCATGCCACTCCCGGTCCCGCTTTCATGGTTACCGCAGCCACGATCGAGGCCAGATTGGCGACCGCGACCACCGAAAGGTCGATGCCGCCGGAAATCATCGTAGGCAGGACCGCAAGCGACAGCAGCCCGAATTCGGGGAACTGGAAGCCCATGGACTTGAGGTTCGACGATGACAGGAATGTCGGGCTGGCGATTGCAAGCGCAACGAAAATCAGCGTCGCCAGTATGCCCAGGCTTTTTAGGTGTGAGCCGGTTGTGTCCTGTCTCGCGTCCATGGTCTTCCTCCCTTGGAACCGACGGTCAGCCGCCGCGCGCGGTCTTGACGATCTGCATGAATTCCTTGGCGCGTTCGGGGTCGACCGGGTTCCATGTGTTCCCGTCGACCTTGAGCGACGATCCCACGATGCAGCCATCGGCGACTTTGAGAATATCGCCCACGGTGTTGTGGCGAACGCCCGTATTGGCCAGGACTGGCGTGTCGGTGACCTTTTCCTTCACCGACTGCAGGTCGTTCATCTCTGCAGCCTCGCCGGTGATGGCACCAGACACGAGCACGGCATCGGGTATCGAAGAGAACACGGCGGAGCGGGCGCGATCGGCCAGCGGCCGCTTGTCCATGGAATCGGCGAACTCGGCCGAAACGTTGTAGAGCATCACCAGGTCGTCGCGGCCGAGGCGGTTGCGGTAGCGCAGCGCTTCGCCGGCATTGGGTGTCCAGGGCCCCATGTCTGAGGCATAGGTTCCGGTGAAGATCTCACGGACGAAGGATGCGCCCGTCGCGGCTGCCAGTGCCACGGTGCTCATCGGATCCCAGAGAACGTTCACACCGAACGGCTTCTTGATCTCGTTGCGAAGCTGGCCGATCACATAGGCCATGGCCGCCGTTGAGGCGATGTCGACTTTCAGCTCGTACGGACGGTCGTTCTCGTTGCCGAACATGACCGCGTCGACATCGGCCTCCTGCAGAGCTTCGAGATCCTTGCGCGCCGCGGCGACGATGCCGTCAATGCCCGCATTCGCATCGTAGAGGGGCGAGCCGGGCATCGGCATAAGATGCACCATCGAGATGATGGGTTTCTTGTCGCCGAAGAGCTGCTTGAACTTTGACATTCCTTGCCTTTCTTTCATGTTGTCGGCCGCGCCTCTCAGACGAGTTTGATGGCCGGTATCAACTCCCGATAAGGCGCGATCTGATCTCTGCCGCCCTTGTCGGTGATGAGTTCGTCGATGGCGTCGAGCCCGCAGACTTCCGCGAACACCCGATTGCCGAATTTGCTGTGATCGGTAATGGCCACTACGCGTTTGGCGCGCGACATAGCGAGACGCTTGGTCTCGGCTTCCTCGAAGGTGGCGGTGGTAATTCCGTTTTGATCGAGTGCGTCGGCGGCGAGAAAGCAGATATCGGCCTGGATGCTGGAGAGCGCATTCTTCGCCCAATTGCCGACCAGGCTGAAATAGCCGTTTCTCACGCGCCCGCCGATGATATGAACTTCTGTCGGACCCACGGCGGC
>NZ_CAJXGF010000145.1 GCF_913053745.1 uncultured Nitratireductor sp. | reverse complement strand
CTGGCTTTCAGCGCCTTGGCGCGCAGTTCCAGGTCAATCGTGGGCGAGGTCGCGACAAGCGTGAACACTTTCGGCGCGGCGCTGATATTGCGCTGCCCCTCCCGGCCGACGCGGCGCAGGATGATTCGGATCATGTGCTCCAGCAGTTCCGGCTCTGACTTGACCAATTGGTGCCAGCCTTCGCGGGAAAAACCGACCACTTCGGAATCGCGCAAAGCATAGACGGAGCTTGTATGCGGGGCGTCTTCAGCCGCGCCATCTCCGTCGAGGTCGACCCCGCCGAGGAATAGCGCCATCTCGCCCACCGGCTCGCCAGGGCGGATATGGCCCACAAATTCCGATTGCCCGTTCGGATTGACCCGGAAGGCGCCGAGTGCGCCCGACAGGACGAAATAGATCATATCGGCCGGTTCGTTGCGCAGGAACAGCGTCCCGCCGGCCGGCACACAGAACCAGGACGCTTCGCGCCCGGCGGCCTTCATGGCCTTTTCCGGTACATCTTTCAGGAAGGCAATCGCCTTCAGGGATGTCGTGATATCCAGCTTCATGGTTCTGAACATGCGCATCGCCTGCGGCCTTTCCTAGGGGGCTGTTTCGCCAGTCTGGTAAAAACCGGTGACACACGCGTGACACCTGCCCCAGAGGCAGCTAAGCCTGCCAAAAACTTCTGAAGGGAGGCTGAATGCCCGTCCTGAAATCCAGTCTCGACGTGGCAGGCCCGCGCTTTGCCGCCAACAAGGCCGCCATGGAACGCCTGCTTGAAGAGCTGCGCGCGCATACATCCAAAGCCGCGCTGGGCGGCCCGGAGGCCTCGCGCCAGCGCCATGTGGAGCGGGGCAAGCTGCTGCCGCGCGAACGGGTCGAGCGGTTGCTGGACCCCGGCAGCGCCTTCCTGGAAATCGGCGCGCTGGCCGCCCATGGCATGTATGATGGCGAGGCGCCCGCCGCCGGCATCATCACAGGCGTCGGCCGGGTCGAAGGCCGGGAATGCCTGATTGTCTGCAATGACCCGACCGTAAAGGGCGGCGCCTACTTCCCCGTCACGGTGAAGAAGCATTTGCGGGCCCAGGAAATCGCGCTCGAAAACCATTTGCCCTGCATCTACCTTGTCGACAGCGGCGGAGCAAACCTGCCCCACCAATCGGAAGTCTTTCCGGACCGGGAACATTTCGGCCGCATCTTCTACAACCAGGCCAATATGTCGGCAAAGGGCATTCCGCAGATCGCCTGCGTGATGGGCTCTTGCACTGCCGGCGGCGCCTATGTACCGGCGATGAGCGACGAAACGATCATGGTCAAGGGACAGGCGACGATCTTCCTCGGCGGTCCGCCGCTGGTAAAAGCAGCCACGGGCGAAGTGGTAACGGCGGAAGAACTCGGCGGTGCGGAAGTGCACACGCGTGAATCAGGCGTTGCCGATCACTATGCCCTCGACGACGAACATGCACTGGCAATCGTCCGGCGGATCGTCAAAAACCTGAATCGAAAGAAGGCGGTATCGCTCGATCTTCGCAAACCGATTCAGCCCCTTTACGATCCGCGCGAGATATACGGCGTCATTCCCGCCGACACCCGCCAGCCCTACGATGTGCGCGAGGTGATCGCGCGTGTTGTGGACGGCTCGGAGCTCGACGAGTTCAAGGCCAATTACGGGACCACGCTCGTCACCGGATTTGCGCATATTTACGGAATTCCGGTGGGCATTCTAGCCAATAACGGCGTGCTTTTCTCCGAAAGTGCGCTGAAAGGCGCGCATTTCATCGAATTGTGCTGCCAGCGGAAAATCCCGCTCGTTTTTCTGCAAAACATCACCGGCTTCATGGTCGGGCGCAAATACGAGGCCGGTGGCATCGCTCGTGACGGCGCCAAACTGGTGACGGCCGTGGCTACCGCCCAGGTGCCGAAAGTGACGGCCATCATCGGTGGCTCCTTCGGTGCGGGCAATTATGGCATGTGCGGCCGCGCCTACTCGCCGCGTTTCTTGTGGATGTGGCCCAATGCCCGCATCTCCGTGATGGGTGGTGAACAGGCCGCAACGGTGCTGTCCATCGTCAAGCGCGAGGGCATCGAACGCAGAGGCGGCAGCTGGAGCGACAAGGAAGAGGCCGAGTTTCGTCAGCCCATCCTCGAGAAATACGAGCGGGAGGGCCATCCGCTCTATTCAAGCGCCCGGCTATGGGATGACGGTATCGTAGATCCCGCCAAAACGCGCGAGGTGCTCGCCCTGTCGCTCGGTTCGGCTCTGAATGCGCCCATCGGCGAAACGAAGTTCGGCGTTTTCAGGATGTAGCGCCGAGCCTGACGGTTCAGTTGCTTCTCTGCCGGTCGGCGTTGATAAATTCCATAACCAGGCGATGGACATTACCGCCATCGCCCATCTCGACCCGGTCGAACTCACGGCTGCGACGCCGCTGCGCTTGCGACAACCGCCCCAAATGTTCCTGAAGCTTCGTCCGCACCTTGCGGCAGCCGGGATCGCTTTCCGCCCGCAAGCCGACGGATACCGTTTCGATCTCCTTCACCATGTCGGTGATGATCTCGCCGTGCACACGCTCGTGCTCTCGCACTCCTTCGCTGAATCGATCCCAGGCAGCCTGCGTCTGAGGTGAGAGCGTGCCGGAGACCTGCGGCAGGCGATAGGTGATGATGAGTTTCGGTTTCGCCGATGCCAGAACGCAAGCACCATCATTGCGCTGCTGATAATCCCGCTGCCATGTGAGTTTGAAGTCGGTATAGGCGATCACCCGGCGGATCCCGAGTTTGGGCCCACGCTCGCCGATGGATCTGTAGAGTTCGATGCCGGTCGAGCCGGAGATGGAGTAGGCTTCGACGCGCTCGACCGGTTTCCAGTCAGCCAATGCAGTATTTGGACTTAGAACCGTTGCCGCGACGACGAAATTCAGAAGAATCCTGACCAAGTCCAACGCCCTTATACCGAACTGCTTTGGCTGAAATACCAGACCGCCAGAGCTCCGGCTAGGATACTCTGGCGAAACGAAGGTCGAGTTTGTTTCGGTGGGGAGTTTGTCGAAATCACGACGAACGGGCCATCCTGGAAAAATCAAGTGGCGGGCGCCTCCCCCCTCGAGCGGCGCCCGCCTCGGGCCTCAGAATTTACCGACCACGTTCAAGAAGGCACCGCGGTCGTCCAGCGTAAGATCGCGAAGGTCATCTGAGAAGCGCCCGAAATTGTAGCCTGCACCAACTTTGAAGTTGTTTCCGACATGCCTGTAGAGGGCAGCAAGCGCACCATAGTCCATCGATTCTATCTCAGGTAGATAGAATGCTCGTCCCTCGAGCATCGCATCCCAGTTCTTGACCACATGCAGATCGGCGCGAAGGATGCCGAGATGCGCCGAGGATTTCTCCCAGGAGCCCATCGCGTTGCTACCGTCGGTGTTTCTCCGCCGGATTTCACCCATCCGCATGCCGTATTTGCCACCAAGGGAAAGCCACGGGAGCAAATCGTAGGTCAGATCGGCAGAAACGATATGGCTGCGCTGAAGCGGACCATTCGTCGAACGCGATATGCTGCTGATCTGGTCGTTTCCTGGAAGATTGTAAAGATAGGTGTAGCGGAACAATGCATTGAGCATATCGTTGTCGGTGGGACGATAAGCGTAGCCCAGCGATCCCTCGATATAATCGCCATTGTAGTAGGTGCCGTTTGGCGTTTGAGAAATGACGGCGTCCACGCTTCCCAGAACACGCCCGTACCCCTCATGGTCCATGGAAGCGCCGGCGCTGACAACATAGGTGTTGCGGTTGCGCGTCTCGTCATCGGAACGTTCGAAGCGAGCCTCGCCGCGTACGCGGGCACTCACGCCCAGTTCGTCATCCTTGAAACCGACGGCGAGCGATCCCGCATAGCGTTCGAAGTCCGCATACTGCTTTCCGGTGCTCGGATTGATGCGCTCATCCTCGACATTGCCGGCTTCGAGGCCGGCATCGAAGGTCCAGGCCACGTCCGGCGTGTAGATGACGCCGTAGCGTTGCGCCAAGGCATTGCGGCGGCCGAAGAGATCGTAATCGGCTTCAGAATAAGCCGAAACCACATCGCTCATGCGCTTCTTGACACCCGCGACCACCGCACCGTAATCCCGCCCCTGAAGATCGTAGCCATAGGTGCCATCAGTGGCGCGGTCCGGGTCCAGACGATAGCCTATATAATAGTGGTCTTCCGGGGTGGGATCGTATGTCAGGGCTGCCAGACCGCCGACCCCGGATTGCCCCCAAGACACTTCACCCTGAGCGCCCAGTTTTTCGCTCAACCGCACCTCGGCACCGACACCGTAGCGGTCATTCTTGGCGACATTGCCTGTCCGATCCACCGTGCCCTGAACGAAACCGTAGTAAAGGTAATCGTCGTTCTGCCGGTAATCGACACGCAAGCCCGCATCGAGCCGTCTGCCATCATATCCGGATTTTCCCGATGAGATGGCCGCCGGCGAGTGCAATTCGGAGTAGGCAATGCCGAACGCGGCCTTCCAATAGGCGTCGAATGCGTAGCTGACCTCCAGTTCGGCTTCGTTGCGTTCCCGTCCTTCCTGATTCTTGTAGTCGTCATAAGACAGCTTCAGGTCCATGCTGGCGGTCAACGGAATCTCCGCCTCCGCTCCCCAACTGCGCTCATCGACATCGACCTGTTCGGTCACGCTTGAAAAGCCCGCCTCTTTTTTCTCGTAGTAACCGCCAAGCCTGCCGGCGGTGCCGAGGTAGCGAAAATCCTTGAAAGCCATCTGGCCGCGCAGGCTCCAAGCTTTCGCGGACATCCCCTCTCGTCCAGCGGTATCTTGATCGGTCAGGGTCAAACCGCCGTCCGTCGAGCGGGTTATTCCGAATCCGGGGCCTTTCGAGTATGCGATTTCGCCATCGATGAAGGTATCTTCGGAACGTTGAATCCGCACGTCGGCTCCGTAGGCCGTCTGATCGGCCATTCCCGTCGAGTCCTTGATGCCGGTCGCGCCCAACCGCACATGGTTCCTGATCCAGGTCTGCGCGCGACCACCATAGACATAGTTCTCCATTTCGCCGGAGCGCGAGCGATATTCGTACTGCGCGACCATATAGGCTTTGTGTCCGCCCAGGGCGCCCTCCCGAACCGCACCGTTGTCGATCGAAGCGGAAGCAAGGGGAGCGTCGAGAATAACAACGCCTTGGAGATAATCGATGGTGTAATCTTCGCCGTAAACCAGAGCGCGCCGTTCGATAACGCGGCCGGTAATCTTGTCGCGATATTCGATATGGAGCGTTTCGGAGCCATCAACGATCCGCTGCCGTTTCAAGAAGTAGGCCGAGCCGCCGGTTCCCAGAAATTCATCTCGTTGCGGGAGCGTTTCGGGCTTGGCGGCGAAGGCGGTAGCCTCGAATCTGGGCTTGCCGCTGGCATTGTTGCCGGGTGAGCGCAGCACCATCTCCGCGCCGTATAAGCCACGGTCGACCTGGAGGAAACGCGTGCCCGAAATCTTCGTCTTGTAGTTACCCCACATGACGTGGCTCGCGCCGCGTTCCAACCGAACATAGAATTTTCCGTTCGTCGGTGCGTCATCGACAGATGTGGAATCGTCGCCGTAGACGGGATAATATTTGTCCGGATCGATGCGACGAAGAAGTTCCCGCGGGTCGCGAGCATCGAGATCCTTGAAGAGGTTCTTAATCTCGTTTTCGCCTGTATCGGCTGCGGCCGTCAGAAGAAACTTCCCCTTGATCTTGCCACGAAGATAGAATGCCAGACGCCCCGAATTCCAAACCTTGTCATACTCTCCCGCCCGCACTTCCTCGATGCCCCTGTCGCCCGTTCGCTTGCCAACGGTGAAATCCGCAAGGGCGACATAGAACCAGTCATTGGTCGGTATGTTGACGTCTCGGCTGAAGTAAAGGCCACCCGCCTTCGAACCGCCATCGATGGCAACATCGACAACGTGCTTTCCGGGAGGAAGAATGCGTTGGGTAACGAAAGTTCCCTTGGGGTCGAGCGGCACCAGCTCATCGAAGGCGACGATGCCATATCCCTCGGGAACATTCTTGCCGTAAACCGTGATTGCGCCGCCATGAACCGGGATGTTGCGAAAAGCAGTGCGGTCCTCCGCATTGCCGGGCGCCACACCGTATCCGGAATCGGACAGGAATTCCCCGCGCGTGCTGGCGATGGTCATCGGCACCGTTTCGTCGAAGCGACCTTTGGCATCGTAGACGCGCAGCACGTAACGAAATTCACGGCCGCTTTGCGCCGGCACGACCCAGGCGGCCTCACCGTTCACATTGATCGGTAGAACCGTCACGGGCTTGTTGCTCCAGGCGACGTTGTTTTCGTAGATTCGAACCTCCGCCCGCGTAATGAAGGCCGGGTAGTTCGACGTTGCATAGAACTGAACCGGCTCCCCGGCCCGGAAGATGCGCTGTACCGGCACGGTGGAAACGTTCAGCAAGGGCTCAGTGTCCAGCCCGTCAAACTTGACCTGAATATCCACGGAATTCAGGTCAAGATCGGTCTTGCGCTGCTTATCGACAGGACGCGCATCGGACGATACCCCGAACATGCCCTCATTCGTGATTTGGCCGCTTTCATCCACAACCTGTCCGTCGACGGAAATGACGAATGGAACGGCGGCGCGATCGCCCGGCTCTGCCCGTTCCGTGTTCTCACCGATCCTTAAATTTCCAGCGGCGCTGTTGTCGAGCATCTTGCCGCGCATCGCTGCCGGACAGGCGAACCCGCCACAGTCGCCGCCGATATCAAGCAGGGGCGGCAACCCGCCTCCCTTGTAAACCGGCTTGCCGTCTCCCGGAACCACAACCGGGGAGCCGCCAACCGTGCCCCGAACCGGGGCGCCGCCGACGATGCGCGCATTCTCCCTCAACGGTGTGCGAGAGAGGATCGGAGGTTCGGGGATGGGTTCTACCCCCTGCATATCCGCCGCCATCAGCGGACTTGCCTGCAAGGTTGCGGAAATCGATATAATACTACTTGCGAACAAAAAGCGGGATCGTGAATATTTCATCATGAAATTTCCATTTGTTGTCTGCTGACAAATTCAACGAATTGCTCCGTTTTTCACGCCTCCGTGCGTCGCAGAACATGGGTCCATGCGTGCGCCCGTTGCGGCACTCGGTCGGCCTCTGCCCGACCCATCCGCGTCTTTTTTTTTGTTTCGACCCCGACTGAAGAGCAGGCGGTGCCTGCACTCGACCACTGACTATTTGGAACTCGAGAACCCGAACGCGTGCACGGTGCATCGAGGGAACAACAGGTCTACGCGAACGCAGTGTGTACGCGGCCTCTTCGATAGGCGCAGACGAGCGTGCCGCTTGCGCTGCATCGTCTCGGGAGACACCGCAGTGACCTTCTCCTGCCGAAGAACCGGAATGCGTCTTGCCTACGAAAGACACGAACCTGTTCGACTGGGAGCTCACCCCGACACAACGAAGGACGTTAGTGGAAAAGCGCGGCCTGGAAGCAGTGCGTTGGGGTATCTTTACGGAAAAACACCTGTATTGATACAAATTAACACTTTAATTACAATATGTTACAAAGAGTTTCGCCGAGCTTCCGGCGACAAGATCGATTTAAGACTTGCTCGAAAACCCATCATGCCGAGATCGGCCTTCCCGGGCGGTGCCCAGAATCGTTCAGAATTTTCCGGAAGTTTCGCCCTCGCGGGCAGATTCCTCGCCACAAACCGTTCGCAAGACATTATGGTGTGTCAGCTTCGTAGGAGGACTGCTCTGCATGTTTGACAAGATCCTGATTGCCAACCGCGGGGAAATCGCCGTTCGGGTTATAAGAACCGCCAGGCGCCTGGGCATTGCCACGGTCGCCGTTTATTCGGATGCGGACCGGAACGCTCTGCATGTGCGGATGGCTGAGCAGGCGGAGCCGATCGGCCCTGCGCCTGCTGCGGAGAGCTATCTTGATGGTGGCAAGATTATCGCTGCAGCACTTAAAACCGGAGCCGAAGCCATCCACCCCGGCTATGGCTTTCTCTCGGAAAATCCCGATTTCGTCGAGAAGGTTGAGGCCGCCGGTCTCGTTTTCATAGGTCCGTCATCGCATGCAATCCGGGCGATGGGGCTGAAGGATGCGGCGAAACGCCTTATGGAGAAAGCCGGTGTGCCTGTGGTGCCAGGTTATCACGGCGAAACGCAAGCGCTTGTGGCTCTTGCATCGAAGGCCAACGAGATCGGCTACCCCGTGCTCATCAAGGCGCGCGCCGGTGGTGGCGGCAAGGGTATGCGGCTGGTCTCCGACCCGGACGCTTTTCCAGATGCGCTTGCAGCAGCACAACGCGAGGCCAAGGCTGCTTTCGGCGACGAGCGCGTTCTGGTGGAAAAATACATCCAAACGCCGCGCCATATCGAAGTGCAGATCTTTGGCGACAAGCACGGAAACGCGGTGCATCTGTTCGAGCGCGACTGCTCGGCACAACGTCGCCACCAGAAGGTTATCGAGGAGGCCCCCGCCCCCGGTATGAATGACGAAACACGCGCGGCGATGACCGAGGCTGCCGTGAAGGCCGCCAGGGCCATTTCCTACAGTGGTGCCGGCACGATCGAGTTCATCGTTGATGCATCGGAAGGACTGCGGCCGGATCGCTTCTGGTTTATGGAGATGAACACAAGGCTACAGGTGGAGCACCCGGTAACAGAATTGATCACGGGGATCGATCTGGTGGAATGGCAGTTGCGGGTGGCCGCGGGAGAGCCGCTTCCAAACACGCAGGACGAAATCGCCGCCACCGGTCATGCGGTGGAGGCCCGACTTTACGCCGAGGACCCCACGCGGGACTTTCTGCCGGCAACCGGCACACTCCACCATCTCAAGTTTCCAGAAGACGGCGTCGAGGGCGTGCGCCTGCGTGTGGACGCGGGTGTTGTGGAGAAGGATGCCATAACACCCTACTACGATCCCATGATTGCCAAACTGATCGTTCATGCGCCCACACGCGAAGAGGCGCTCGAAGGGTTGGCCACCGCTCTGGAGAAAACCGAGATTGCGGGCTCTACAGTGAATCTCGGTTTTCTGACACGGCTCCTGCGCGACGATGATTTCTTCGCCGGAAGGCTCGAAACAGGCCTCATCGCACGCAAGCAGGAGGCTCTGACGGCGGTGATTCCGTTGCGGGAGTCTCATCTCGCGGCGGCCATTGCAGCGACGAGCGGCGCGGCACCGGCCCAGGACATTCCGGATCCCTTCTCCGCCATCGCGGGTTACGGGCATTTCGGACCACTCGTTCACAGGCGAACGCTGGAGAACGGCGATGATACAATTGAAGCGCGGATAACAGCGCGGGCGGATGGGGCGCTGGCCGTTCGCCTCGGCGATACCGATGCCACACACCCAATTGTGGTACGCCGAGACGGCTCTACACGTTTGGCGGCGTGGCCGGGCCACATCACGGTTTTCCAGGGCGCCGACGCGTTGACGCTAAAGGTGCCGGACCGACTGCAGGCCGCCGAAGAAAGCGGCGGCGGCGACCGGCTAAGAGCCCCGATGCCGGGACTTGTGAAACTCGTGCGCGCCTCGGTGAACGATACGGTGCAGCAAGGCCAGGCTCTACTGGTGCTGGAAGCCATGAAGATGGAGCACGCCATCAAGGCCCCGGCCGACGGCGTGGTTACCGAAATCTTCTTCGCCGAAGGCGACCAGGTGTCCGAAGGTGCCGAACTGATTGCCATTGAAGTAGATGAAGAGGAGGCAGGCTGATGGCCTTTCCCAAACAGGTTCGCCTGGTTGAGATGAGCCCCCGGGACGGACTCCAGAACGAGCCCGGCCCGGTGATCGCCACCGCCATCAAAACCGGGCTGATCGACCGCCTGGCAGACAGCGGCCTGAGCCATATCGAGGCCGCCAGCTTCGTGTCCCCGAAATGGGTGCCACAAATGGGCGATGCGGCCGAAGTAATGGCCGGCATCAACCGCAAGGCTGGCGTTCGCTACTCCGCCCTCACCCCGAACCTGAAAGGGTTCGAGGGGGCACTGGCAGCGAAGGCCGACGAAGTAGCCGTCTTCGGCGCTGCATCCGAATCCTTCACCAAAAAGAACATCAACTGCACCATCGCCGAAAGCCTCGAGCGCTTCGCCCCCGTGGTGGAAGAAGCCCGCAAACACGGCATCCCCGTGCGCGGCTATGTCTCCACCGTGATGGGCTGCCCGTACGAGGGCGACATTGCGCCGGAGCAGGTAGCCACCGTGGCCAAGGCCCTTTACGACATGGGCTGCCACGAAATCTCCCTGGGCGACACCATCGGCGTCGGCACGCCGCTGAAAGCCAAACGCATGCTCGAAGCTGTCGCCGCCCACGTACCCATGGAGAAACTGGCCGCCCACTTCCACGACACCTACGGCCAGGCCCTGGCCAACCTCTACGCGGTGCTGGAAGAAGGTGTATCAGTGATCGATGCCTCCGTCGCCGGCCTCGGCGGCTGCCCCTACGCCAAAGGCGCATCGGGCAACGTAGCCACCGAAGACGTGCTATACCTGCTGAACGGTCTGGGCATCAAAACGGGCGTCGATCTGGACAAACTCGTCGCCACAGGCGACTGGATATGCAGCCAACTAAACCGCCACAACGGCTCAAAAGTCGGCCAAGCCCTGGGCGGTAACTGCCAATGATGAACTGGCAGGTGGGGTGTAACCGCCCGGGACTGTCTGCAGCATGGATGCTGCAGTCAAGCGTACATGGACGTATTCACAGCGTGTCCCGGGCGGTTGCACCCCA
>NZ_CAJXGF010000144.1 GCF_913053745.1 uncultured Nitratireductor sp. | reverse complement strand
CGCTTTCCGCCGGTTCCGGCGCGCCGGTTTCATGAGGCTCCGGCGTCTGCTCGGGAACGGGCGGTTCGGCCTCGAGCGCGGGCGAAACCGGCTCGCTGGGCTTGACGGGGTCGACGTCGAGTTCCGCAAAAATCTGATCGAGATCGTCCTGCGCGGGTTCTTCCGGCTCGGGCGGAGGCGCATAATCGGCCTCGACCTTGGCGATTGCATCCGCCAGGAGCTTGCGCTGGCGATCGGCCACCGCAGCGGAGGGCGCGGGATCCATACCGGCGAGCTTGGTTTCGATCGTCGTCCGGGCTTTCTGATAAATGCGCTCGCGCGCCGCCGGAGTGTTTTCCGACAACGCCTCGATCGTCTTCTTCAGAACCGCAGAAAAATCCGCCATACCTTATCAAACCTGTTTTACTTCTTGAACGCGCAGCCGCCCCACGGACACGCAAAGCAGTTCTGTCCGCGAAACTAGTCCTGAAAAGGATCGGTCACAAGTATGGCGTCTTCGCGTTCGGGACTGGTGGAGAGAATCGCCACCGGCGCGCCGATCAGTTCTTCGACGTGGCGAACATACTTGACAGCCTGTGCGGGAAGGTCGGTCCACTTGCGTGCACCCTTGGTGGTGCCCTTCCAGCCTTCCAGCGTTTCGTAGACTGGCTCGAGGCGCGCCTGCGCGCCCTGGCCCGCCGGCAGATAGTCGATCAGCTCGCCATCAAGCCGGTAGCCCGTGCAAATCTTGATCTCGTCCATGCCGTCGAGAACGTCGAGCTTGGTCAGCGCGATACCGTTCATGCCGTTGGCGACCACGGCCTGACGCACCAGAACCGCATCGAACCAGCCGCAGCGGCGCTTGCGGCCCGTCACCGTGCCAAACTCATGGCCCCGCGTGCCAAGGAACTCGCCGACCTCATTGTCCTGTTCGGTCGGGAACGGTCCCTCGCCGACGCGGGTCGTGTAGGCCTTGGTAATGCCGAGTACGTAATCGATAGAGCCCGGCCCGAGACCGGAGCCCGTGGCAGCCTGTCCGGCAATCGTGTTGGAGGACGTGACGAAGGGATAGGTGCCGTGGTCGATGTCGAGCATGGTACCCTGCGCACCTTCGAACAGGATGCGTTGACCGGCGCGGCGCGCATCCTCGAGAATCTTCCAGACCCGATCCACATAGGGAAGAATCTTGTCGGCCACCGAGGTGAGTTCGTCCATGATCGCGCCATGCGAGACTTCGTCGTGCCCAAGACCGCGGCGCAGGGCGTTATGGTGCGTGAGCAGCCGGTCGATCTTCATCGGCAGCGTGTCGGTGTTGGCCAGGTCCATGACCCGGATCGCACGGCGGCCGACCTTGTCTTCATAGGCCGGACCGATGCCGCGACGGGTGGTTCCGATCTTCGTTCCGGAGTTGGAGGCCGCATCCTCGCGGAAACCGTCGAGCTCCCGGTGCAGCGACAGGATCATGGCCGTGTTCTCGGCAATTTTCAGCCGGTCCGGCGTCACCTCGACACCCTGTTCCGCGAGCCGGTCCATCTCGGCGACGAAGGCATGCGGATCGAAAACGACGCCGTTGCCGATAACCGAAAGCTTGCCCGGACGGACGACACCGGAAGGCAGCAGCGACAGCTTGTAGCTCACGCCGTCGATGACGAGGGTGTGGCCGGCATTGTGACCGCCCTGGAAACGCGCCACCACGTCGGCGCGCTCGGACAGCCAGTCAACGATCTTGCCCTTGCCCTCGTCGCCCCACTGCGAGCCGACAACCACCACATTTGCCATGAAAACGTCCTTCCCGGCGCAACGTCCGGCGGGTCCCCCGCCTGGATGACTTCAGAAAACGAAACGCCTCTATAGAGCCTCAAGGCCCCGGTGGGAACCGTCTCGCGCCACAGCGGCCCCTTTTCCCCGCCGGCAAAGGCGACCACACGCCACTTGACGCAAAAACCGGAACGGCGTAACTCCGTCCGTGGGCCACCTCTCCCCACCGAGAGGCGTGCTATCTGGAAGGATAGGAAACATCATGAGCACACTCCCCACGCCGGACAACCGTCCGGCCAATACGCATTTTTCCTCAGGTCCCTGCACAAAACGTCCCGGCTGGTCGCTTGACGCGCTCGCCGACGCGCCCCTTGGCCGGTCGCATCGTTCTTCCATCGGCAAGGCGAAACTGGCAGAGGCCATCGATCTTACCCGTGAAGTTCTGCAGGTGCCGGACGATTATCGTATCGGCATCGTGCCCGCCTCCGACACCGGCGCCGTCGAGATGGCGCTCTGGTCGCTTCTGGGCGAACGCGGCGTCGACATGGTTGCCTGGGAATCCTTCGGTGCCGGATGGGTCACCGATGTGGTCAAGCAGCTGAAACTCGACGATGTGCGCCGCATCGAAGCCGATTATGGCGATCTGCCGGATCTCGGCTCCATCGATTTTGACCGCGATGTCGTCTTCACCTGGAACGGTACCACTTCCGGCGTGCGTGTGCCTGACGGCAATTTCATTCCGGCAAACCGCGCGGGCCTGACCATCTGCGACGCCACATCGGCGGCCTTCGCGCAGCGCCTGCCCTTCGACAAGCTCGATGTGGTCACCTTCTCCTGGCAGAAAGTGCTTGGCGGTGAAGGCGCCCATGGCGTCATCATCCTTTCGCCGCGCGCCGTGGAACGGCTGGAAAGCTACACGCCCGCATGGCCGCTGCCCAAGATCTTCCGCCTGACCAAGGGCGGCAAGCTGATCGAGGGCATCTTCCGCGGCGAAACCATCAACACGCCCTCGATGCTGTGTGTGGAAGACTATCTTGACGCACTGAACTGGGCGAAATCCATCGGCGGCCTCGACGGGCTCGTCGACCGTGCCAATGCGAATTTCGCCGTGATCGACGAATTCGTGCGCAAGAGCGACTGGATCGATCATCTGGCGAAGGTGCCGGCGACGCGCTCCAACACCTCGGTCTGCCTGTCGATCGTCGATCCCGAGATCGCCGCGCTCGGTGCAGCCGAACAGGCGGCGTTCGCCAAAGGCATGGTTTCGTCTCTGGCCAAGCAGGGCGTCGCCCATGACGTCGGCCATTACCGCGATGCGCCCCCGGGCCTGCGGATCTGGGCCGGAGCAACGGTCGAGGCCTCCGATCTGGAAGCGCTGATGCCGTGGCTCGACTGGGCGTTTCAGGCCCAGAAAGCAAGCCTACAGGCGGCAGCCTGACGCTGTACTCTCGGCTCCGACTGCGGAGCCGCCTTTCCCAATTTCATTTTGTGAAACAGGAGGCCGCTATGGCGCCCCGCGTACTCGTATCCGACAAACTGTCGCCCACCGCCGTCGAAATTTTCAAGGAACGCGGCGTTGAGGTGGATTATCTGCCCGAACTCGGCAAGGACAAGGAAAAGCTTCTATCCGTCATCGATCAGTATGACGGCCTCGCCATCCGCTCGGCGACCAAGGTCACCGAGAAGCTGATCAACAACGCCACCAATCTGAAAGTGGTTGGCCGTGCCGGCATCGGCGTCGACAATGTCGACATTCCGGCCGCATCGCGACGCGGCATCATCGTGATGAACACGCCGTTCGGCAATTCCATCACCACCGCCGAACACGCCATCGCCATGCTGTTTGCCGTGGCGCGCCAGATTCCCGAAGCCAACACGTCGACCCATGCCGGCAAATGGGAAAAGAACCGCTTCATGGGTGTCGAAATCACCGGCAAGACACTGGGCGTGATCGGTTGCGGCAATATCGGTTCCGTGGTCGCCATGCGCGCCATCGGCCTGAAAATGCATGTGGTGGCCTTCGACCCGTTCCTCTCGGCGGAACGCGCCTCGGAACTGGGTGTCGAGAAAGTCGAGCTCGACGAACTCTTCAAGCGCGCCGACTTCATCACACTGCATACCCCGCTGACCGACAAGACGCGTGGCGTCATCGACAAAACCGCCATCGCCAAGATGAAAAAGGGCGTGCGCATCATCAATTGCGCCCGTGGCGGCCTGGTGATCGAGGCGGATCTCGTGGAAGGCCTGAAATCCGGCAAGGTGGCGGGTGCCGGCATCGACGTGTTCGAAACGGAACCGGCAACGGAGAACCCGCTGTTCGACATGCCGAACGTGGTGTGCACGCCGCATCTGGGTGCATCGACCAGCGAGGCGCAGGAAAACGTCGCCATCCAGGTGGCCGAGCAAATGGCGGATTACCTGACCAAGGGCGCGGTCACGAACGCGATCAACATGCCCTCAATCAGCGCCGAGGAAGCCCCGCGCCTGAAGCCTTTCATCAAGCTGGCGGAAGTGCTGGGGGCTTTCGTCGGCCAGGTGACCGACGAAGCCATCGATGAAGTCGAGATCCTGTTCGACGGCTCCACCACCGAGATGAACCGCCGGGCACTCATCAGCGCCGCCCTTGCCGGTCTCATCCGCCCGCAGGTGGCCGACGTGAACATGGTTTCAGCCCCGATCATGGCCAAGGAGCGCGGCATCATCCTGTCCGAGGTCAAGCGCGACAAGTCGGGCGTGTTCGACGGCTACATCAAGCTGACGGTGAAGACCTCCGAGAAGACGCGTACCATCGCGGGCACGGTGTTTTCCGACGGCAAGCCGCGCTTCATCCAGATCAAGGGCATCAATCTGGATGCCGAGGTCGGCCAACACATGCTCTACACGACCAATTACGACGTGCCGGGCATCATCGGTCTGCTGGGTTCGATCTGCGCCAAACATCAGGTCAACATCGCCAACTTCCAACTCGGCCGAAACCGGCCGGGCGGCGATGCGATCGCCCTGCTTTATCTGGATGCGCCCTTCCCGACGGACGTTCTCAAGGAGTTGCGCGCGACCGACGTCATTCTGTCGGCGAAACCATTGTCATTCGACGTGGCCGCTTAAGCGGCGCACCCTGTCGGAAACGGCAGACACGTTTCGAAAATCCATGCCGGCGCTATGCGCCGGCATTCGCTTGTCGGGAGGCCATCTTCCGGCCGCCATGCTCCGCAAGCCATATGCCCCCGAGCACCAGAAAAAGCGCGACGGCATGATAAGTGAAGAAGGCTTCGCGCAGGACGACGATCGACAAAAGCGTGCCGAATATCGGCACCAGATTGATGAACAGCCCAGCCCGATTGCCACCGATCAACTCGTTGCCGCGAATATAAAGCGTCTGTGCGAAGATCGAGGGAAACAGCACAACGTAGAGCACCACCATCCAGCCCTGAAAGTCCGGGACGATAAGGCGATCCGTCGCCACCTCCCAACCCACCAGCGGCAGGGAAGCCAGGAGCGCGAAGACGGAGAGCATGAACATCAGGCTCAGCCAGTGGATGTTCGGCTTCAATCGCAGGCCCACCGTGTATCCCGCATAAAGGAGGACGGCGACAAGCATCAGAGCATCGCCGAAATTGACGTCGAGCTCCAGAAGCCGGGAAAACTCCCCGTGGCTGGCCACCAGCGCCACGCCGACCAGAGACAGAATGAAACCGGCAAGCTGCAGAGGGCTCACCCGCTGCCGAAACAGCAGGAAGTTGGCGACAAAGATCACCATTGGCACCGCACCCTGCTCGATCGCGATGTTGATCGCGGAGGTAAACTGGGCGGAGCTGTAGAAAATGGCGTTGAAGCCGGTAAAGCCCAACGCCCCCAGCATGGCCAGCAAAGGCAAGTTTTGCCGTATTTCCGGCCAGTCGCGCCGCAGATGCGGCCAAGCGAAGAGGGCGAGCAGCGCGGAACCGATGATCCAACGAAGCGTTGTCAGCATCATCGGCGATACATGCCCGACCGCAAGCCGACTGGCCACGGCATTGCCACCCCAGAAGAGTGTGGTCAGACAAAGAAAGATATAGGCTTGACGATACATGAAATCACAAGAACAACGACACAGTCCGGCGTGATAGAGCCTCGGGCGTGAAACGTAAATGCCAACGTCACAATTTGACACGCAAAGTGTTGCACAAGAGGACAGCGGCGGTTTCAACCGCTAAGATCATTCGAATCGGGTTCGCACCCGGATGACTGATTGGCGCTTGCATCAAAGGATGAGCGGGAATCATCGGTTGCGCAGCCGGGTCAAGCGTGGCAAAGCGCATTCACTGGGCTGTTAAGCGCGGGGCAAGAATTTACGTTGAACGACGCGTCCAAACCAACGGGCGGCGATGACCGCCCCGCCAATCGCAACGCCAGGCGTATTCTGAAGCACGGCCCAGCAGAGACAAGCCCGGATCTGGAAGACGTTCTCCAACACGGCGCATCCTTGCGCAAACAACGGCTGTTGAGAAATTTCCGTCCCATGCTGCCGGAAATCCTCGCAGCAGCCATTCTGCAATGCCTCGTCTATGCGGCCTTCATTCTGAACGCCACGCGGAGCGACTGGGACAATCTGGCAATCGTCTGCACGGTCCTGTTCACGCTGCCTTTCGTGGTCGCGTTTGCACTGCTTGGATTCCGTCGGCAGAGAAACACCTTCACCGTCGCCATATTCGTCACGTTCGTTTGCTTCAATGTGGCCGTGGCCGTTCTGTCCGGCCTGCGCATTCCCGTAAGCTATACGGCGCTTCTGACGGCCTATGCCGTCGCCACCGTGGCAATGATCGTCGCCAATCTGCGGCTCCATCGATCTCTGGAAGACCGCGTTGCCCTGCTCGATTTTCCCAAGGCCGGTCAGGTTGCCACGAGACTGGCAGGCGATGTCGCCATCGTCAGCGATAAGACAACCGATATAGGCGCTTACGACCGGATACTGATCGACACGAAAACCCACCACAACCCCGAATGGTCGGCATTCCTGACCAAAGCCTACATGGTCGGGGCAGACGTGACCCCCTGGTTCAACTTCCTCGAACTGCGCGAAGGCCGTGTCGATGTCGGCGCGTTCGACGTGTCGCACCTCGCCTATACGCCCAGCCAGATCTATTATTCCAAGGCCAAGCGGGCACTCGATCTTGTCGCCGTCATCGTCACAGCCCCGATAACGATCCCCCTGGGCTTTCTGATCTGGCTTTATATCCGAACCCTGGATGGCGGCCCGGCCATTTTCGTGCAGACCCGCCGAGGATACGGCGGACGTCCCTTCAACATGCTGAAGTTCCGCACGATGTATCACGGCCGGCAGGGCGGTGCGACGCGACCGAACGACGACCGGATCATCAGGGGCTGCCACCTGCTGCGCCGACTGCGATTGGACGAACTTCCCCAGCTCATCAATATCTGGCGTGGTGAGATGAGCCTGGTGGGACCGCGTCCGGTCGCGGAGTACGTCGCACAGGCAAGTGAAGCCGCAGAGCCAAAATTCATTCACCGCACCATGGTGCTGCCGGGCATCACCGGCTGGGCGCAGGTGAATTCCGGCTATGCCGGCACCACGCAGGAAGAAATCAACAAACTTTCCTACGATCTCTATTACATCAAGCACCTGTCGTTCGATCTGGATACGCTCATCATATTGTCGACGATCGGCACGGTCCTGTTCGGACGCGGCGCCCGTTAGGGACGGAATTCCGCGAACCGCGAGGCGGCGGCTCGCCCGCCCGACCTCCCGCAACCCGCCCGGTGCGAAAAACTTCTCACGCCAGACATTCACCAATGCCGCGCAATCGCTTAAAGAGAAGCGCGCTGCATTCAGGGAAGGACAATGCCGACATGAGCCATCTGAACATCATCTGCATGGGCGAGCCCTTGATCGAGTTCAACCAGGTGGACGAGACGGGCCGCTATCTCTTCGGCCATGGCGGCGATACTTCCAACTGCGCCATCGCGGCCGCGCGGGCGGGCGCTTCCGTCGGCTTTTTCACCGCGCTCGGAGCAGACGAATTCGGCGACAGCCTGATGCAGCTCTGGGCCGATAACGGCGTGAACGCCAGCCATGTCCTGCGCAATCCGGATGCCCATACAGGCATCTATTTCGTTAGCCATGGCGAAAACGGCCATGTGTTCTCCTATCTGCGCAAAGGCTCCGCGGCGAGCCGCGTTACTGCCCGCGACCTGCCGCGCAGTGCCATAGAAAACGCCGAGATTCTCCATCTGTCCGGCATATCGATGGCGATCAGCGCCGATGCCACCGATGCCGCCTTCGAGGCGATCGACGTGGCGCGGGCCGCAGGCACGAAAGTTTCGTTCGATACCAACCTACGCCTGAAACTGTGGCCACTGGAGCGCGCCCGTGCGCTCACCGAAGCCGCCATGCGCAAAGCCGACATCGCGCTTCCCGGACTGGAGGATGCGGAACAACTGATCGGCATCAGCGATCCGGACGCCATCGCAGATCATTATCTGGGTCTTGGCGCAGGCATCGTCGCGCTGACGCTCGGCAAGGATGGCTGTCTCGTGGCGACGCCGAACGAGCGCCGTCGCGTGCCCGGCATCAAGGTCAGCGCCGTGGACGCCACGGGCGCCGGCGACACGTTCGACGGCAATTTCCTCGCCGAGCTCAATCGCCATGGCGATCCGTTCGAAGCGGCGCGCTACGCCAATGCAGCCGCTGCCCTTTCCACGCAGGGCTTTGGCGCAGTCGCTCCGATGCCCATGCGCGAAACGGTTCTGAAAGCCCTGGCGGACGCCGCCTGAACTATTCGAGAAAAACGTCGACGCTGGCCGAACGACCGACAGCGTCGATCACAGTCAGGGTCGATGCGCCGCCGCCATCGGGAACCCAATTCGCCTTGCGTCGCCGATAGGCGTCCGGCAGGGGCTCGCCGTTGGCCAACCAGCGGAATGGCGCGCGGCCGCCATTGATCTTGAGCGCCAGCGGCATGACACGCGCGCCGCGCGCAAGTCCCACATCGATCCGCGCGCCTTGTGGCGGAAACACGATTTCGGGCGCCGGCTCCACCGGGGCATCGGCGCGAAAGGCATTGCCCGAGACGGAAAACCGGCGCATCGGATAGGGAAGGTCGGAAGCGGCAAGCCGGATCGCGCCAGCCGGTGCCGGCGGGAAGGGGGCAATGCCGATGCCCGAACGTGAAAATGCCTCGAACAGGATGGGGGCGGCTGCCAGATAGCCGGTCAACCCCGGAACCGAGCCGCCATCGGGCCGCCCCGCCCACACACCCAGCACATGCCGTCCGTCATAGCCCACCGACCAGGCGTCGCGGTAGCCATAAGACGTGCCTGTCTTGTAGGCGATGCCGAGACGCGGCGCCCCCTCGGGTGGCGCGACACCGGAAAGGATATCGGCGACCTGCCAGACGGCCTGCGGCGTGAGTACGGAAGGAGGATGCGCGGCAATCTCTGCATCCTCCAGATAATGCAGCTCGCGCACCCGTCCGCGATTGGCAAGCCCACCATAAAGCTGCACCAGCCCTTCAAGCGACAGCCCCGCGCCACCAAGGCCGATGGCGAGACCCGGGACCTCGCCCGGCGGCAGAGCAGGCGGAACACCGGCCTGCCGCATGCGCGCCACCAGCCGCACCGGTCCCACCGCATCGAGCAGCCGGATCGCCGGCACGTTGAGCGACATCTGCAAGGCCATGCGCACCGAGACATCGCCCTGATAGGCCATGTCGAAATTGCGTGGGCGATAGCCCGAGAAATTGCCGGGCCGGTCCTCGATCATCGTTTCCTGCATCACCAGCCCCTCCTCGAAGGCGAGACCGTAGATGAAGGGTTTGAGTGTGGAGCCTGGCGAGCGCTGGGCCACGCTCATATCGACCCAGCCGTCCCGCGCGGCATTGAAATAACCCGCCGATCCGACGCGCGCGATCACAGCGCCGGTCCGCGCATCGGCAAGCACCATCGCCACGGAAACGCGCGGGCCCAGTCCACGGGCGGCTTTCGCGGCAACGGCCTCTAAATCGACCTGGGCTTTGCGGCTGATCGTAAGACGGTGCACGCGCCTGCCGGGCTGCGCTTTCACCACAGCGTCGGCCAGATGCGCGGCATAGGTCGGCATGGGCAGACGTCGCCCGGCAAGATTCGCCTCCGAGGCGCGCGCGACCTCGCTTTCGATGATGACGCCAGCTCCCGCCATGCGGGCGAGCACGCGATCGCGCGCGGCTTTTGCCGTTTTCGGGTTTCGGTCGGGCCGGCGCGCTTCCGGCGATTGCGGCAGGGCGACAAGAAGAGCCGCCTCAGCCAGCCCGAGCTTATGGGGCTCCTTGCCGAACCATGCAAGGCTGGCCGCACGCACACCCTCCAGATTGCCGCCATAGGGAGCGAGTGTCAGATAACGTTCCAGAATCTCACGCTTGGAGAGCCGGCGTTCAATCTGCAGGGCGCGCACGATCTGGTGAAACTTGGCCGTAAAACTGCGCGCCTGGCGCGGCTCGATCAGGCGAGCAAGCTGCATCGACAATGTCGAGGCGCCCGAAACGATGCGCCCGTTCCAAAAAAGTTGCAACGCGGCGCGGCCGACAGCACGCAGATCGATGCCGGAATGCGACCAAAAGCGTTTGTCCTCATAGGCGATGAGCATGTTCAGAAACTGCGGGTCGAGCGTGTCGATATCCGCCGGCAGACGCCAGCGCCCGTCGGATGCCGCATAGGCCCGCAACAGCGCCCCGTCGCGGTCGAGAACCTCCACCGAAAGCGGCGCCGGATCGAGCGGCGGCGGATAGGCTGCATCGAGCCGGTCGAGCGTTGCCGCACCGCCGAGAGCGAGCAGAGCCGCAAGGCCAGCGGCCATGGCGATCCGACGCATATGTCGACGTGTCTTCATCGCCGCCTACCGTCCCAAGATCTCCATGAAGCCCGTGGCCGTGCGGGCGGAGAGCTGCGGACGGTACATATCCTCAACGCTCGCCGCCGGATGCGTGTAGACGCCCGGCGTCACCGCACGCACCACATAGGCGAGCCGGAATTTGC
>NZ_CAJXGF010000143.1 GCF_913053745.1 uncultured Nitratireductor sp. | reverse complement strand
TGCGGAGCCTTGTTCAATGCTTATTCCGTTTCCATGCAAACCGCGCGCCGGGACGAACAGCCGCCGTTAAAAAAACCACGCGCCGTTCCGACGCGTGGTTTCGCATTGCTGCCCCCAGGATGTGGGAGCGGAACCGAACAACTCTACTCGGCCGCGGCGCGAGCTTCTTCCAGCCAGCTGTCGACCGTGTCCTGGTTCTCGGAGATCCAGTCGGAAGCCTGTTTCTTGATGTCTTCGGGGCTGTCCGCGCCGTCATTCATCGCCGAGTTCTGCGCAAAAATGTCGTCCAGCGGGATCGATGCCGTCTTGAGAAGCGTGGCAACGGCCGGGTTTTCCTCGAGGAACTCGGAGTTGGCGACGGGCACGATGTCGTTGGCCTCGAAGCCCATGACACAAGGGTCGGCCACGCAGGCGTCGATGCCGGCGGCGGCGTTCTCGTCGGTCGCGTCCTCAGGAACCTGGATCCAGACCACGTCCTCGCCGAGCTTCAGCTCGTTCACGGTCCAGTTGGGCGTCCAGGTGTAAAAGAGGATCGGCTCGCCGCTTTCGTAAGCGGCCACCGCATCCGCCATGGAAGCCGAGTAGCTGGCCTTGATCTCGTTGATGTGATCCTTAAGCTCGTACTCGGTCAGGTGATCCTCGATCGCCACCTCACAACCCCAGCCGGGCGGGCAGGCAACGAGATCGGCCTTGCCGTCGCCGTCACGGTCGAAGGCTTCCTTGACGTCGTCGCGCTTGAAGTCGTCGAGCGTCTTGATGTCGAACTTCTCGGCGGAAGCCTTGTCGACGAGGTAGCCCTGGAGCGCGCCGCCCGCGGCAACCGCACCGACGATCTCGGCGGTTTCCTCGAAGGTCGGGCGATAGGTGTCGTGGATCGGGAACCAGCCGTTTACCCAAAGATCGACATCGCCATATCCGACAGCCTGGTAGAATGGCGGGTTGTCGAGCGTTGTCGGGCCCTCGACCGTGTAGCCGAGCTCTTCAAACATCTGCTTGTAGATTTCGGAGTGGAACCAGCCCGTATCCCAGGTGGCCTGGGCCATCTTGATCGTCTTGCCGGCACCGGGGCCGTCCTGCGCCATCGCCGGCATGGCAGCCGAGCCGAGCAGCGCGAGTGCTGCGATTGCGGGAATGCTCTTCTTAAGACCAATCATAATGTGCAATCTCCATGAATTCGTGTTTGAGAATGGTGGCGGCATCCTGCCGCCCCGCGAAAGCGGAACGCGTTTTCGCGTTCCGCGGAACGGACGGGGGCCTAGGCGGCCTTGCCCGCTTTTTCTTCGTCACCCGACTTGCCGAGCGCCATCATCGAGCGCAGGGTCTGCCAGAGCGAAGGTGAGCGCACAGCGTTCTTCTCGCCGAGCGACTGCGTGATGCGATCGAGAATGATCGCCAAAAGCACGATGCCGATGCCGCCAGCCGTGGCCGCGCCCACATTGAGACGCCCAAGGCCCGTGTAAACCGTAAGACCAAGGCCGCCGGCGCCGATAAGCGCGGCGATAACGACCATGGACAGCGCCAGCATCAGGGTCTGGTTCAGGCCGGCCATGATGGTGCGCAGTGCGAGCGGAAACTGCACTTCCCACAACATCTGCCAGCGCGTGGATCCAAAAGCCTCCGCCGCCTCGATCAGGTCGGCGCGCACATTGCGGATGCCCAGATTGGTCAAGCGGATGATCGGTGGTAGGGCGAAGATGATCGTGGCGATGATGCCTGGCACCATGCCGACGCCGAACAACATGACGATCGGAACCAGATAAACGAAGGACGGGATCGTCTGCATGATATCCAGAATCGGCCGCACCACGAAAAGCACGCGATCGCTGCGCGCGCTCCAGATGCCGAGCGGGATACCGATAATGGCGCAGAAGAGCACCGAGGTGATGATCATCGACAATGTGGTCATGGTTTCCGACCAAAGGCCGATCATGTCGATGAAGACCAACGCCACAAGCGTGAAGATCGCCACGCCGCGCCCGGCCGTGCGCCAGGCAATCAAGGTGAGACCGGCGGTGAATACCAGCATGGGCAGCCAGTGGAAGAAGGCGTCCAGCCAGCCCAGCACGGCCGTCACCGGCGTTTGCATCGCCCTGAAGAAAGGACGGAAATTCGGCACCAGAAAATCGCGAACGAAACTGTTCACCCAGTCGTCGAGCGGGATTTGAACGAGATCGGCTGGACTGATCATTGGCGTTCTCCTTCCTTGGCGGAGAGTTCGGCGTCGTTCGTCGCAGCCGTTGCGGCGTCGTTGTCTTCACCGGAAAGCTGTGAGAACACGGCCTCGGTCTCGATGACGCCGGAAAGACGCCCACGCTTGTCCGCGACGGCGATCGGATAGCCGGCACTTGCGGCGCCGTAGAGTTCGTTAAGCGGCGTTTCGCGCGCAACCGTGGGCACGTCGGTGACCAGCACTTCCGACAGGTCGGTCCGGCCTTCCTCGCGCGCGGCCACCGCCAGCTCCTGATAGGTCACGAGACCGGCAATCCGGTCGCGGTCGACCACGTAGAGCGCATTGCGGTTGTGCTCTTCCATCAACTCCAGGGCCTTTTCCGCGGCCCCCTTTTCCCCAAGCTCCACTGTAATGGGCCGCTCGGCAACGTGCGCGGCGTCGAAGACACGCCCCCGGTCGATGTCGCCGACGAAGGCAGCGACATAGTCGTCGGCCGGATTGTCGACGATCTCCTGCGCCGTGCCCACCTGAACGAAGCGACCGTCCTTCATGATGGCGATTTTGTCGCCCAGAAGCAGCGCCTCGTTGAGGTCGTGGGTGATGAAGATGATGGTTTTCTTCAGCTTCTTCTGAAGATGGAGAAGCTCCTCCTGCATCTCGCGACGGATGAGCGGGTCGAGCGCACCGAACGGCTCGTCCATCAGCAAGACCTGCGGATCGGTGGCAAGCCCACGGGCGAGGCCGACGCGTTGTTGCATGCCGCCCGAGAGTTCCCCCGGATAGCTATCCGCATAGGCGGCAAGCCCCACTTGTTCGAGCGCGGCCAGTGCCTTTTTGCGCCGCGATGCGGCCCCCTCACCCTTGATCTTCAAGCCATAGGCGGCGTTGTCGGCAACCGTTTTGTGCGGAAACAGCGCAAAGTGCTGAAACACCATGGTGATCTTCTCGCGTCGCACCTTGCGCAGACGCTCGGCCGAGCAGCTCGCCACATCGTCCTCGTCGAGAAGGATCTTGCCATAGGTGGGCGGTATCAACCCGTTCAACGTGCGAACAAGGGTGGATTTGCCGGAACCGGAAAGCCCCATGACGACAAAAATCTCGCCTTCGCGAACGTCGAAACTGACATCCTGAACGCCGACAGTTTGCCCCGTTTCCTCGAAAATCTCGATTTTGGACTTGTCTTGCTTCAGACCTTCCAGCGCCTGCTCTGGATGATCACCAAATATCTTGTAAACATTCTCGACCCGTAGCTTGGGTTTCATGATTCCTCTTGGTTGATTATTTTATGGAAAATGAAATACAGGCCGTTCACCTGCAAAATATTTCACAGACGCTTGCATTCAGCATTCGCTCTGCGAGACTTCATGTGGCCCCGCATGTCATGTGAAACTACCATACATGGCCACTGACATAACGCGCGTTATTTCGAATCGCAACAGTTAGTGAGAATTAATTCAAAATTCAGTTTCTCTGAATCTCGATTCCGGTGGTGCGCAACGATGCCCCCGGAAGAGGCGTTTCTTTCGTTGAAATGACCTGCTAGTGGTAGATATGCGGGGATGTCGGCGACGCCTGATATTGCATTTTGAAGGGACCAAGAATGAACGACCGCTACGATGCCTATGCTGCTGCCACCATCGTGACATTCGGCGCAATCGTGATCGGCGGCCTGATGGCTGCCGCTCTGGCGTTTGGCGAGCGGGATGCGTTCTTTTTCGCGCTTGGCGCGGCCACGTCTGCATGGGGTGCCGGGTATGCCATGTTTCTCGACAAGGCGCGGTTGTTCGTCGGCCTGACCGCGCTGGCAGTGGCGATGTCGATTGCGGCGGCGGTCCTTCTGGGTTTCTAAGCCAGTTTACCGAAAAAAGGGCAGGTTTCCCTGCCCTTTTCGAACTGCACAGCCTATGTCGCGACAGTTAAACGCGCGCCGTCTCCTCCTTGAATTCGCCCGTCCATGCCGTCCGGTCGATATCGAGATCGGGGAACTTTGTCGGATCGAGCACCGGCCGCTGCACACCTGCCTTCAACTGCTCCCGAAAATCTTTCAATATCCGCAGACAGGTGGGTAGAAGCATCATGATGGCGATGAGATTGACCAGCGCCAGAACCCCCATCATCGGATCGGAGAAGAAGAACACCGCGGTGGCGCCAGGCGCCACGGCGCCAAGAAAGACGATGCCCATCACCACCACGCGCAGCGCCTGAACGGCAAATGGATGCTCACTGATCACCGTCAGTGCGTTTTCACCCAGATAATAATTATAAATGATCGAACTGAAGGCGAAGAGAAGCAGAATGAAAGTCAGAAAATACTGCGTCCATTCGCCGAGATGGGAGACCAATGATTGCTGTGTCAGGACCACGCCGTCGACGGCTTCCGCGCCTGGGGTGTAGACATCGCCCAATAAAATTACAAAGGCGGTGCAACTGCAGATGACGATGGTGTCTATGAAGACCGAGAACGATTGCGTGATCCCCTGGCTTATGGGGTGGCGCACATCAGCCGTGGCCGCCACGTTCGGAGCCGACCCTAGCCCCGCTTCATTGGAGAACAGCCCACGGCGCAAGCCCTGGGCCAGCGCCGCGCCCATGCCGCCTCCCACGGCCTGTTCCAGCCCAAATGCATTCCTGACGATGGAGTAAAGAACACCCGGCAGTTCGGCGATGTTGATGAGTATGATCAAAATGGCCATCAACAGATATGCGATGGCCATGATGGGGACGACGACATCCGCCGCCTTGGCAATGCGCCGGATACCGCCAAAGACGATGAAGCCGGCGATAACCGTGAGCAAGAGGCCTGACCACATACGGTCAATGCCGAGGCTTTCCTGTGCCGCGCCGGCAACCGTGTTGCCCTGGAAGGCATTGAAGCCTATCGCAAAGGCGGCGATGAGGCAGATGGCGTAGAGCACTGCGAGCCACTTATACTCCGTGCCGAGGCCGTGAATGATCGACCGCGCAGGCCCGCCACGGAAGGTTCCGTCCGGTTCGCGCCGTTTGTAGAGCTGCGCCAGGGAACATTCGACCAGGCTGGTGGCCATACCCACCAGTGCGATCGCCCACATCCAGAAGACCGCGCCCGGACCGCCCAGCGTGATGGCCACCGCAACGCCTGCGATGTTGCCTCCCCCGACACGCCCACCAACAGAAACGAGGAGCGCGGCGCGGGCGGAAATCGCATTGGGATCACCGCTTTGATTCTTTGAGGAAAGCACACGGAACATGCGCTTGAAGAACTGGAACTGCACAAAGCCGGTCAGCGCAGTAATGAAAATACCGAGTACGACGAGAATGGGGATGAGCGACCACCCCCAGGTTAAGTCCCCGATAGCGCCGAATAAGTTTTGAATGAAAGTCATTTCGCACCCTCACTTTTCTCAGGGCGTGTACCGCTTCCGCCGCGGACCATGCCTGCATCTGCCACCCGCCACGACACAGTAGCCCACAATCAAAAGAGGTACATCAGTGAAATCACAAGTCACGGCGTGTACCAGACCCTTGCCGGCACGCGCGCGATGAGACTTTTTAACAGGCCTGAAGGGCTTGCTGGCCGCGGTTCGCGGCAGGCATCTTAACGTTTTCGTAACGATTGCATGCGGCGGGGTAAGGTACGCCAATTAGCCCACTCGTGCGAACGGTCAGCTTGTGGTATTTGACCGGGACAATCAGCGTGTAAATCGATTTTAACGAATGACGATCCCTGGGGGGAAAGCATGTCGCTTGCAATAGAGGCGCCGAACGACTTCGTCGTCGAAGCGCAAACCTGTCGCGATGCCATCGAACCGGCCTTAACACGAATCGTGACCACGGCCCGGGAGCGTGGATGGAGCCATCAGCAAGTTCACCTCGCGCTCATGGAAATCGCGATTGCATCCATAAAATCGGAAAAACTCGACATCGCCACGCTCGCCAGAATGCGGAGCGCCGCCTGGCGCGCTAGCGCGACACTTTCGGATTGAATGGCATCCTTCAATAGCGATGTTCAAGGCGCTGAAATCAAAGCTCTGAGCGCTGTGCCGTTGGGCTGCAGGCGCAATCGGTGTATCTCTTTGCAGCAGACGATCATCTGAGTATGAACCTTTTGCCTAAAAACGACGCGAGAGCGTCGATTGGCGGATGGTGCGCAATGCGCCAGATCAGCCATCATCAAGGCAGTAGAGGAAACAAATAAGAATCGGAGCGGATGTCCATACAACTTGAAAAACCGTCCCTGCAGGACCGGAAGCGGGAGGTCCTTCAGCCTCCGCGCTTCGACGCGGGACGAAACGCACGCGCAAAGATCGGCTTCGTGTTGCTTCCAAACGATCAACTCGTCGAGGAGGATATGGTGCGGATGGCCCCGCCCGGGGTCGGAGTCTACTTTTCCAGAGCGCGCATGCCGCATGAAATTTCCACTGGCTCGCTCGCTCAACTTACCCAGAGCATCGCCGAAACCGCCGGGCGCATTCTTCCCGATGACACTCTCGACGTCGTTTGCCTTGCCTGCACCTCGGGGACCGTCGCTGTCGGCGAGGCCCGCGTTCGCGAGGAACTCAACAGGGGCGCGCCCAACGCCAACGCCACATCGCTGATGGGCTGCGTGACAAAGGCGCTGGAGGCCTTGAAGGTGCGCCGTCTCGCCGTGGGAACGCCCTACGCGCAGGAACTGACGGACAATGTTGTCGGCTATCTCCACCAAACCGGCTTCGATATCACTTCCTATGCCGGGCTCGGACTGGATTACGACCGCGAGATGGTTCGGGTGACGCCGGATTATCTGCTCGAATTCGCCGCCGGTCTCGACACGCCGGAGGCAGATGCGCTTCTTATAAGCTGCAGCGCGCTCCGCTCCATCGAGATCGTCGAGGAACTCGAACAGAGAATCGGCAAGCCGGTCGTCGTCAGCAACCAGGCGATGATGTGGAATTGTCTCCGGCTGGCCGGCATCGAGGATTCCATTTCCGGTTATGGCGCGCTCCTTCGCCGTCTCTGACACAGCGCATGAGGCCGATCCACCACACCGTTCATCGGCTCCTTACCCGCATGATCGAATGCGCGGTTCCTTGAACTTCGGCTTGAAAGATCGGCCGGAGGTGGTTGATCATTTCACCGCCTCTCAAGCGAAGGAGTGATTCTCATGGAAGGAATTGGTTGGATCGCCGCCATCATTATCGGCGGCATTGCCGGTTGGTTGGCAAAACAGTTCATGAACACCAACACCGGCCTTCTCATGAACATCGTACTGGGCATTGTCGGTGCCGCGCTCGCCAATGCGCTTCTCGGAGTCGTGGGCATCTCGTTTGCCGGATGGATCGGCAATTTGATTGCCGGCTTTATCGGCGCCTGCATTCTTATTGCCATCGTTCGTGCGGTGGCCAAATAGAGGCCGCTGGCGTTATTTTTAAGCTGGACGGCGCAAACCGTGCCGTCCGGCATTTTAAACGCCCGGAAGAATTCGTGATGCAGCGTTTCCAAGGCCGGTGACTTATTGTCCGAATGGATGAAGAGCGGCTCGAAACGATGATCATGCTGAATGAAGTCCTGAATGCATTTGCGCTTGCAATTTCATTCGTGGTGCTTTCAACCGCGACGGTGGAATTGTTGTCGCGCACGGTTAGCCGCACATATCTTCACAAACGCCCAACGCAGCGTGCGCAGCCGCTACGCGGCTCCGGACACCAGGCGATCTGAGCGTATCGAAACGCAATTTGCTTTCACAAACAAAAAATCTTCCCCGACGGTATGTCGAAGAAGATTCCTTGTTCACTCAATCGATGAACGAGAGTGAAGCGCCCCACCCCATTGCCCCCAACGGCCGGGACAGCTCTCGTTAGCACGCACACAATTCGCGCGAATTAACATAGGTTAAGTCAGCGGATAATTACTGGGGAATTACTGGGAGTCGTAGTTAATCCGAACAGGAGACTGCAACGCGGGTCATCGGGACATCTTCTGTCAGCTTCGAACCAGTCATAGCCGGGATGCGCAATTGCGCCGCAGTCCCGCTCGTGCGCATTTTTACCGTGCCGATAGCGAGCTTGGATTCTAAACTGCCACGCCGCCCGCACAAAGAGAGAGAGAGAGAGAGAGAGAAGGCGCGTTCGACCAAAATTCCAGAAGGCATCGACGGCGATCAGCGGCCCAGAAAGCGCGTGCTGACAGGCTTCGACATTTCGCAGCATCTTTCAAGGAAGAGCTTGGTGCGGTCGAGAAGACTCGAACTTCCACGGGTTGCCCCACAGCGACCTCAACGCTGCGCGTCTACCAATTCCGCCACGACCGCCGGAAAAGCGCGCTCCATGTAACAAATCGCCGACGGCCAGACAAGCAGCCGCGAGCGCACCCGACAAAGCCCGCCAGCAGCGCGATTCTGGCCCGCGCCGGGAGGGCTACCCAGGGCGACGCCGGCAACCTACATTCCCCGGAAATCGCAGGGAAAACCATGGGCTTCACGGGAGATTCGCAGATCGAGACGGCCGGCACGGCACGCACCATGCTGCCGGCCGCGGGCAGCATGCCGGTCGAATGGACGATCGCCGAGGGTCTCACCGACTACCCGACCGCGGTCGCCGAGATGGAAGCGCGCGTCGCCGCCATCCGCGATGGTGAAGCGCCGGAGCGTGTATGGCTGGTCGAGCATCCGCCGCTCTACACAGCCGGCACCAGCGCGCAGGACGCGGACCTGTTGACGCCTGACCGTTTCCCGGTCTTCCGCACCGGCCGCGGCGGCCAATACACCTATCATGGCCCCGGCCAGCGCGTGGCCTACCTGATGCTCGATCTCAACCGCCGCCAGCCGGACCTCCGCCTCTTTGTCCACACGCTCGAGGAATGGATCATCCATACGCTGGCGCGTTTCAACGTCACCGCGGGGCGCAGCCCCGGCAATGTCGGCATCTGGGTCAAGCGTCCCGACAAGGGCATCGGCCGCGAGGACAAGATCGCCGCCATCGGCATCCGCGTGCGCCGCTGGGTGACGTTCCACGGCATCTCGCTGAACGTCGACCCGGTGCTCGACCATTTCACGGGCATTGTGCCCTGTGGCATCAGCAGCCAGGGCGTCACCAGCCTCACGGACCTCGGCATCACCGCGTCCATGGAGGAGGTCGACATGGCGCTCCGCGCCGCGTTCGAGGAACTCTTCGGACCGACCGGCCCTATTCGGTCGGCAACTCCGTAAAGCGCGTCAGCGCCGGCCCGACATACTCCGTCACAGACACCTCGGAGACATCCGCCGGACCCGGGCCGTCATGGCAGAGCGCGACGAGGTCCTGCACCTCGTCCTGTTCGCCAATGAACACCGCCTCGACCGTGCTGTTGCGGCGGTTGCGCACCCAGCCGACCACCTGCCGGCGCGCCACCTCGCGCGCGATGAAGGCGCGGAAGCCGACGCCCTGCACACGCCCCGAGATGACGACCCTGACGGCCCGTTCCGGCATCAGCGACACAGTTGCCGGCAGCCGGCAGGCGCCACGTTGATCTCCGTAAGTTCCACCGCGGTCCCTCCTCACGCGGCAGAAAACTAGATTGATTCCAGAGTAGAGCCAATATGGCCTACTCGAACTCCATGATGACCGTGTCGACCGCGAGCGTGTCGCCAGCGGCAACGGCGATGCGTTTGACCGTCGCGTCGCGCTCGGCGCGGAGCACGTTCTCCATCTTCATGGCCTCGACCACCGCCAGTTCCTCGCCGGCCTTCACCGCCTGGCCTTCCTCGACCTTCAGCGACATGAGCAGGCCCGGCATGGGCGACAGCAGGAAGCGCGATAGATCGGGCGGCTCCTTCACCGGCATGCGCTGGGCCAGCTTGGCGGCCAGCGGGGTCAGCACCAGGGCCTCGATGTCCGCCCCGGCGTAGCTGAGGCGGATCGCCGGGCCGCGGCGGTCGGCCTGGACCGTCACCGGGCGGCTGTCGATGAAGCAGGGAATGACGAAGTCGCCGAGCTGCCCGCTAGTCTCGACCAGCAACTCGGCCTTGCCGCCGCCGACCCGGAAGGCTCCGTTCTCCGGCGTCACTGTCCGCGGATAGGCGTCCTGGCCCAGCATGACCACCCAGTCGGCGGGCTTGGCCGGATCGAAGACTACGCCGCCGTCCATCTGGCCGGAGATCGAGGCCGAGCGGCCGGCGCGCTGCTGCTCCAGGATGGCCGCCACGGCGATGAGGATCTCCAGGGTCTCCTCGGTCACCTCGGAGCCCTGGAAGCCGTCGGGGAACTCCTCGGCGATGAAGTTGGTCGAGAGGTTCCCTTCGCGAAAGCGCGGGTTGGTCATCACCGAGGCGAGGAAGGGAATGTTGTGGTTGATGCCGCGGATGCAGTAGGCGTCGAGCGCCGCCTGCATGGCGTCGATGGCCTGCGCGCGGTCCGTCGCGTGGGTCACCAGCTTGGCGATCATCGGGTCGTAGAACATGGAGATCTCCGAGCCCTCCTCGACGCCGCTGTCGATGCGCACGGAGGCGCCCTCCGCCTCCGGATCGCCCGGCGTGCGGTAGCGCACCAGCCGCCCGATCGACGGCATGAAGTCGCGCAGAGGGTCCTCGGCGTAGACCCGGGTCTCCACCGCCCAGCCGTTCAACGTCACGTCCTTCTGGCCGAAGTCCAGCTTCTCCCCGGCCGCGATGCGGATCATCCACTCGATGAGGTCCAGGCCGGTGATCATCTCCGTCACCGGATGCTCAACCTGAATGCGCGTATTCATCTCAAGGAAGTAGAAGTTCTTGTCCTTGTCGACGATGAACTCCACCGTGCCGGCGGAGACGTAGTCCACCGCCTCG
>NZ_CAJXGF010000142.1 GCF_913053745.1 uncultured Nitratireductor sp. | reverse complement strand
GCCGACGCGAGAAAATGGTCGGCAAACCCGCCACGCCACAGCCGCGTCATGGTCGAAATGTCGAGATCGCGCAGCCACCGGATCCGCGCGACATCAACACCATGTTCGCCCAGCAATCCAGCGAGGAACATCCATTGGCTGGTCGCCGCCGCAGGAAGGAGTACTCTTTTGCCGATGAGGTCGGCAAAGCTGAAATCCGGGCTTTCCTGACGGGACAGCAGGATCTGCACATTGCGGTCGCACAGCTGCGCGAAGATGCGAAGGTCTTCCAGATGCCCGCGATACATCATCGGGATCCACACCCCTCCACGCGCGATGTCGGCTTCGTCCCTGGCCAGGACGTCGGCAAGCCAAGAGCCACCGGGACCGGAGGCGTAATCGACGCCGATATCGAGGTCCGCCGCGTCGAAATAACCGAGTTTCTCGGCCACATGATGGGGCGCGTAGGTCAAGGAATGCTCGGCAATGAGCCGCAGGCGGTCTGTCATATTCTTCTGTCTCACAGATTGAGGCCCGCTGATATTCGGGTCGCGGGCATGAAGCGTGGCGATGGTTCAGAGCACTTTGGACAGGAAGGCCCTGGTCCGCTCGTTCTGGGGATTGCCGATCACGTCCGACGGCGGCCCCACTTCCACGATGCGTCCGTCATCCATGAAGACCACACGGTCGCTCACCTCCCGCGCGAAGCCGATTTCGTGGGTCACGATCATCATCGTCATCCCCTCGCCGGTGAGTTGCCTGATGACGGCGAGCACCTCTCCCACCGACTCGGGGTCGAGCGCGGAAGTCGGCTCGTCGAACAGCATCACCTTGGGCCGCATGGCGAGCGCGCGCGCTATGGCCACACGCTGCTGCTGGCCGCCGGACAGATGTTCGGGATAGGCATTCCGCTTCTCCTCCAATCCCACCTTCTGCAGAAGCTCCAGCCCGTAAAGGCGTGCCGCGTCGGGCTTCACATTGCGCACCTGCACCGGTGCTTCGATCAGGTTCTGCGTCACCGACATGTGCGCGAACAGGTTGAATCTCTGGAACACCATGCCGATTTCGGCGCGCTGCTTGTCGATCTCCTTTTCGTCGAGCAGACGCCGCTTGCCGCCGCTCTCCCTGTAGCCGATCATCTCGCCGCCAACGGTGATGCTTCCGCTCGAAAAGGTCTCGAGGAAATTCACGCAGCGCAGCAGCGTGCTCTTGCCCGAGCCGGACGGCCCGACGATCGCAACCACCTCGCCGCTCCCGACGTCCAGGGAAATATTCCTGAGCACCTCCTGGGCGCCATAGCTCTTGTGCAGGTTCTTGATGGAAATCATGGCGGAGCTCATGACGGTTTCACCTCCGCGATCACGCCTTCGCCCGACCCGGCCGCACCGCGAACCGCCCGGGCCACCAAGCATCCGCCCGCCTTTCGCGACGAGATCCAGTGTTCGAGATAGCGCTGTCCGAGGCTGGCCACGGCCGCCAGGCCCAGGTACCAGACCACCGCGACGATCAGCAATTCGATGATGAGATAGTTTTTCGTATAGATGAACTGGGCCTGGGTGAGCAGATCGTGCACCCCGATCACGGAAACCAGCGACGTTGCCTTGAGCATGCCGATCGTCTGGTTGCCCGTCGCCGGGATCACCACCGTCAGCGCCTGCGGCAGGACAATGCGCCGGAAGGTCTTGCGGCGGCTGATGCCCAGCGCGCGGGCCGCCTCGATCTGCCCCTTGTCCACGGACAGGATGCCGCCCCGCACGATCTCGGACATATAGGCCCCTTCGTGCAGGCTCAGGGCCAGCACCGCCGCCGTGAAGCTCGTCATGACGACGTTGGTCGAGACGGAGAATTCGCCGAACCCGATGCGCGGCGCAAACAACGCGAAATTGTAGCAGAAGATGATGAGGACCAGGAGCGGTATACCACGAAACAGCCACACGTAGAATTGTGCGAAAGCCTTGGGTATCGGAGACGGCGAGATGCTCATCAGCGCCGATATGACGCCCAACACGATCCCCAAAAACATGGAAAGGATCGTCAGGCCGACGGTCACATAGATCCCGTAGAAGATCGCCGGCGCTGTGAGATAGGTCAGAACCTCGTCCCACATCACCTGCGACGTGGCGAACATGTAGACCACGCCGGCGGCAGCCAGCAGGGAGAGAAGTGAAGTAATCAATGTGAAACCAGGTCTGGAAGACATCATCCCGCTTTCCTTCCTGTGGCTGCCGTGACTTTGAAACGGGAGCGGATCATTCCTGCCCGAGACGGAAATTGTTAACGTCCGCGGCCTTCAGCGGCATGTTGTCGTCGCCCCATTTCGCGAAGATCTTCTGGTAGGTCCCGTCCTGGATCATGGAGTTAATCGCAGCGACGACGGCGTCCCGCAATTCGGCATTCCCCTTTGCCACACCGATGCCCAGAGGCTTGGGGTTCAGAACCGCCTCGAAGACGGCCTCCATGTTCTTCTGGCCCAGAACGCCCTCTTTGGTGAGGTACCCCGACACAATGTAGCCGTCGAGCGTGGCGTCCATGCGCTTCGTCTCGACCTGAAGCACGGCGTCCGACTTGGTGGGAAAGGCCGTGATATTGATCGGTTCGTCGCATTTGGGGGATTGTTCTTCCGCCATCGCGAGCTGGATCGAGCCGGTGACGCCGGCCACGGACAAGCCACAGAGGTCTTCAAGGCCCCGGATGTTCTTGGGATTGCCCGCCTGCACCAGAAGCGTTGTCGAATCCAGCGCGTAATCGATCATGTCGATCTGCTTCCCGCGCTCCTCCGTGTCGCTCATGCCGGCCATGGCCATGTCGAAACGGCCGGACTTGAGAGCGGGAATGATTGCTGCGAAGCCGAGGCTCACGAAGCGCGGCTCGAGGTCCAGACGCTTCGAGAACTCGTTGGCGATATCGACGTCGATGCCCGCATATTCGCTCTGATCGTCTCCCGGATGATAGCTCCACGGCGGTCCGAAAGACGGATCCGTGACGATCTCGATATACCCGCGTTCGCGTATGTCCTGCGGAACCATGCCGGGCAGATCCTGCGCCCGGGCATCTCCGGAAATGGCCCCCAGAATTCCAAATGCAGTGGCGGCGACCATCAAATGAAGCCTGCACATGACTGTTCCCTCTGTTTCTGTTATATGGACTGAAATTTCAGTCATCATCACAGTATGGCGGGTACCGGAGACCGTCAAGCGGGTTTTTGCGGATTTGCCGAGGTGCTGGATGCGGCTGGTTTGAAAAAGGCAAATGCTTTAAAAGGCAGCAGCCATCAGATAGAAATTTTAGTGCACATGTCAGAAACCGTCGTCATCAATCACGCCAGCCAGCTCAGCGATCACGCATACCATCACTTGAGGGACCTGCTCGTGCGCGTCGAGATCGCGCCGGGCACGGCCCTCAGCGAAGACGAGCTCAGCGCCAGGCTGAGCTTCGGGCTCACACCGATCCGCACCGCTATCAAGCGGCTGGCCTTCGAGCGGCTCGTCTCCATATTTCCGCGTCGCGGAACTTTCGCCGCAGACATCAATATCGGCGATGAGCTGTGGTTAACCGAAATCCGCCAAGAGATAGAAGGGCTTGCTGCACAACTGGCGAGTGAACGCGCCACAGACGACGAACGCAGTAGCCTCCTGGAGCTAGCAAGAACGATTCAGACCGCCTCGACCAATGCGGAGGTCACGGATCTCGACGCGCAGTTCCACCGCAACATTTTCAGGATGGCGCGCAACCCCTTCCTTGAACCCACAGCGCATCTCTACTTCAATCTCTCGCTGAGGATCTGGTACTACTGCAATCAGAACTTCACCATTTCTGAAAGCCGTGGGCGGGATCAGATCGCCGTTGCGCACGCGATATGGCAACGCGACGGTGGCGCTGCGCGGTTGGCCACAAGGGCTCATCTATCGAACGCTTCGGCGGCCATCAGAACGATGCTCCATGCCCACATAGGCTCCTGAACACCACGCGCACTAACGCCTCGCATCACCCCTGCGTAGACTGTTCCAGCGCAGCCTCCTCCTGAATCCATTCCCGAAACGCGACAACTGTCGGCATGGCAGATTTTTCTTCCGGGCAAACGAAATAATAGGCTCGGTCGCTCGGTCCCGGTCCTGAGGGAACAAGTTCCAGATGCCCCGCCTCCACCTCGTGATGAATCTGGAACCTGGGCAGCAGAGCAGCACCAAGCCTATCCTGGCTCTTCAACTCGACGAAGCGCATGGTCGGCCGCGTCGCTGCCTCGGCGATCCCCACCGCATCGTTGTCGTCGTTCTTTTGTGCACGAACGTATGGGCGGACATATTCGGGCGACATCAGCCGGACATCATGCCCTTTCGCGATAAAGAGACGGCCGACATGATGAGCACCGCAGCACGCCTCCATGGCGACGGTGCAGGTCGGAAGACTACCCGCGAGTTCGGAGAGTGTCGCTCGCCTGACGCGGCGGCGCAGAATGACCTGCCCCTCCGAATCCATGCCTACTACGCTGTTCAGGTTCTTGCCCAGGTCAATTCCAAGGGTCACAATGGTCATTGGTTCGCTCCTTCCTCTCAAACACACCGGCACCATAGCGCGGAGCCGGCGGGAGGGGCGGGCCATCCCATAAATGACGGCGCACGCCTCAGAGCAGCAGCACGCGGACGTCCTTCGCCGCCGCATAGCCTGGTTCGATAGCCAACTCGATCCCAATCCCGAGAAGCTGATCTTCATCGATGAGACCGCGGCATCCACAAAGATGGCCAGGCAGCGAGGGCGAGCGGCTGTTCCCCATGGCCATTGGAAGACGACCACCTTCACCGCCGGCCTGCGACTGTCCGGCATGGCGGCGCCGATGCTGCTCGACGGCCCGATGAACGGTGCAGCCTTCCTGGCCTATGCCAAGCAGGTTCTCGCACCCGAGCTTAGCCCCGACGATGTCGTGGCCATGGACAATTTGCCGCCCCACAAGTTCAGCGATGTGCGCGAGGCCATCGAGAAGGTCGGAGCGCGGCTCCTGTTCCTGCCGCCCTACTCGCCCGACTTCAACCCGATAGAAATGGCCTTCTCGAAGCTCAAGGCACTGCTCAGAAAGGCCGCCGCAAGAACCGTCGACGAACTCTGGCCCGTCGTTGCCGACTGCCTATCCGCCTTCACGGACGAGGAATGCCGGCACTACTTCAAGGCAGCCGATATGACCCGGACTAAGTCGAACCTGCTCGAGTCAGTTATCGAGATCGGGCGGAAAGCGACTGATCGCCGTCATGACTATGTGAATGACGATTCCCATGCCCACAATGTAGGCGAGTAGATAGAGCCATAGATACATGGCTTTACAATAACGCATCTCGGTTTCGGTGTGTTTGGCGCGATGACGCCAAGACGGAAAATGCTGGTACGCGGGGCATTTTGATTGATCAAAGAGCTTCATGTCCAAAGTTGCGCGCGCCAGCGTATCCAATAGTCGATTGTGAGCGTTTTAAACTGGTTAATTCGGTCACGAAGCGGTTGGTGCCAATTTGGTAGGGCGGATGTTGGCTCCGGCCTGCGGGCCTCGCCGGGTTCGCCACACGGCAAGCATCCGTCTGTAACGAAAGATTTCAGGACATCACAACCAGCGGTAATGCTGCAACTCGATCCCAATGCCGCCGTTTGTCGGCCATGGATATCAGAACGGTATACTTCCGAAGTATCGAAACCGCGCCGCGGAAGTGGACAGTCATCGAAATCTCAACAGGAGAGCCTGCCAGTATTGGCGGCAACAAACTTGTTGGCATCGATCGGTATCGCGCTGAAGCAGCATGCCGCATTTTAAACCGGATATTCAGATCAGATCTGCAGGCGCGTTAGCTGATGTGCATACGGGGAGGTGCGAGCAGTATCTTTCCGAACCTTAACGAGAATCAGCACCCGCCAGCAATCACACGGTAGATCATCAGGAGCGCGAGAAAACCCCTGCCGGCAGCGACGGGTCGGACACTAAACCGGCAGGGGCCGTCCCCAACAGGGTTCTCCAGACTTAACACCGAACATCTGAAACCGAAACCCATGGCTTTCCCGTACCCATTGGCGCGGCGCTGCTGCTTGCGTTCGTCTATCAGATGGAAACGAGCCGCATGCCGCTCAATTGCCATGACGTGAATTATGGTCACAATCAGCGAAAGCTGGCCAGGCCCGTCACGAAAATGACCGTGGACGAGGTGATTGCCGCACAGCGCACATGGTCTCGGCCTGCGAGGATCGCGGGTGCTCGATCCGAACCTTCAGGACCGGCTTGCCTATCACCTTCTGATCCGCCGCGGCTATCTCCGGTGAGATCGATCGCACCGGGTTCGGGAGGCGTCTCTCAGGTGAATGGCTTCGTTCCCCGTATTGGGAGATACGCGGCGCGCGCACCTGCATGTGAGGCGAGGGCAATGCTACTATACCGGCGACAGCCTCAACAAGTCGCTGGTCTCCCCTCAAAACCTCGACAAGCCGCTGACCAAATCCAAGACAGTTTGGCAATGGATCATCACTTCGGTCATCGTTCCGGTTCTGGCTGTGTTCGATGATTGGCGGGTGCAGCTTGCCATCGTGCTCATTGTTGCGGGTTTCGCGGTCTATGCGATCAAGCGCAGGCGCGACATTACGAAGGTTTACCGCGACCTGAAGTTAGACCTGGAGCCGGGCACATGATCGGCGCCGGCTTCGTCTACAAGGCCCTGTTCTCGAAGCTGGGACGGGTACCCGTGAGATACTGCAGCGCCTCAAGGCCGCTCCACGCGAGCGCAGCCCACCTCCCTGAAATTCGTGCTGATATTGGTCATCGCGCCCCGGTTGCCCTTATGGTGGCCGGGGCCGTCGTCTCTCTCTCCGAAAAATGAGACAACGCGGCGCTCACTGAACTGGGAAAGGAAGCCTCGCCGAGCAGTATGGGCGGGCAAGGCGAGGCTTCAAGAATGGCGCGTACTCAATACCTGTCGCGCAAGGGCATATTGGCCGAAGCCTAGTAAACATCCGGTAAATCGGCAACTGGCTCCATCTCCCTCCCTATTCGCCTAGAGTGCCGCCAGCAATTCAACAATTTCGTAAACCACCCATGCGACGGCGGCAGCGATCACCAGGCATACGAGCAGAACCAGCCAGTTCATCTCCCTGCGTTCCTGCTTTGGCGGTCTGCGTGACAATTTGGCCTCCTGTTACCCCTTGATCAAGCAAACAGCGCCATCATCGCCGCATATATGCCGCCGATGATTGCCGCAGATCCGATTACGCTCACGATGAATATTCGCCAGTTCATGATCGTTGTCGCAACTGAGCGTCGATAATCTCGCGCGCCGCCTGGAAGATCGCCTTCATATCAGTTGTTCGCTTTGATGGCTCTCAAGCAAGAAGAGTGCGTGCTTGTAGATTTTGCGGACTTCGTAATCCGACAGGACACCTTTTGAAGCGATCGCCCCGATCAGGGACACTAGCACGGATGTCGAAACCGGATCACTTGCCGTGATGCCGTCAACTCTCGGTTCTGCGTCGGTCATGATTCACATTATCGTTTATGACGGTGGGCGCGCATTCAGTTCAAGCCGAATTCCTCTTTCTGGATAAGCCTATCGTTCTGGAATATCGCAGCCATACTCGCGCTCAGGCTGTTTCCCTCCCACATCATCATGATGGTTTTGAAACTGCCCATTTCGGAAATGCTCAATTCCTCTCCTTCGCATCCAAGAGCATCGACTGCCTGCTGGTATCTCATCCCCATTTCAAGAGCATCGTACTGGGCTTTTGTGACTGTGCAGTCGGAGGCAAATGCGGTGCTGGATAGAACCACGAGTATGAATGAAATGGTGATGCGCATGGATTCCCCCTCTACTCGTCTTCCTCTTCCAAATCATCGATTTCGATAATGCCGGCGTCAACTCCCCATTCGAGCAGGAGCGCATTAGCTCCCTCATCGCGGCTCATCCCGTGCTCGTTGGCGAATTTATCCACCATTTCAGCAACCTCCTGGATCAGCAATACTGAGCCGCCCGGGTTTTGTCTGCTGTCAAGGCAAAGGGCGGCCCGACGCAGAAGGGACTGCAACTCCGATTGAGAGAAACTGTTTGGTTTCTCGGCCGCTTCCAGGAGTTCTTGGGTGAAATTCTTGGGCATCGCTGTTCGCTCGGTATAGTCGCTGGCACTGATGATCGAACTTTATCTGCGAAAGCGAGAGTGTACAGGCCATCGACGCACAATTCCGTATAATTTGCTTGGCTGCGCGCATGCCTTTCTGATTGAAAGCCGCACCAGGATACGACTGGCGGAAGAGTATGATGCGGCGTATCGCAAGCTCGGCAGCCAGTTGAAGGTTTGGGATTGTGCTGGTGGCGAGCAGCACAATCGCAGTTGCACCGGCATCGGAAGCTCCAGGATGTCAACTCCAGGCAGGAGATCGGCCCCACGAGGCTACTCCCCATCGCGCATCATATGAAATTTGATGTTATAGACATCAATATATGTATTTTGTATATTGTAATCGTAATTTGAAATATGAGTCTAATTATGATCACAGCCGCTCAAATGCGCGCTGCCCGCGCGCTCCTTGGGATCGACCAGCGTCAACTGGCCGAGATAGCAGGCGTTTCAGTGCCGACCATCCAGCGAATGGAGGCCAGCGAAGGTATTGTCCGCGGGGTGATTGATACTTTGACAAAGCTGGTCGAGGCCCTCGACAGGGCCGGCATCGAACTGATCGGCGACAATGCCACAAGCACGGGTGGAGGCCGGGGGGTTCGCCTGAAGGTTCCTCTATCCTGAGACTTGCTCCCTGATTGAACGAACGAGCGGCGCCGACCGAGACCCGGCCGACGATCCCGCCTGAATGGTGGCAGAAAGAAAGGATCGTCATGGGCGCCACGACCATAAAGCCGGATTTTCGCGACCTCTATACGCCCAAGCTTCTCACCGTCCTCAAGGAGGATTACGGACTGACGAGCCTCAAGGCCGACGCCGTAGCCGGTCTGACGGTCGCCATCGTGGCCTTGCCGCTTTCCATGGCGATTGCCATTGCTTCAGGTGTGACGCCGGACCGGGGCCTGTATACCTCCATAGTCGGCGGCTTCATCGTTTCGGCCTTCGGCGGCAGCCGCTTCCAGATCGGCGGGCCGGCTGGTGCGTTTATCGTGCTGGTTTCGGCAACAGTGGCCCAGCATGGCGTCGATGGTCTTCTGCTGGCGACATTTCTATCGGGACTGATGCTGGTGGCTGTCGGACTGCTGCGGCTTGGTATCTTCATCAAGTACATTCCTTATCCGGTGACCGTCGGCTTCACGGCAGGCATTGCGGTCATCATATTTTCCAGCCAGATCAAGGACCTGCTCGGCCTCAGTCTCGATAAAGAGCCGGGGCCACTGCTGCTGAAATTTCGGGCAATCGGTAGCGCGCTGCCGACTGTCAGTCCGGCGGCTGCCCTAGTTGCCCTGGTTACGATAGGCGTTATCGTCGGGGTGAGGCGCTATCGCCCACACTGGCCATCCTTCATCATCGCCGTAGCGATTGCCGCGACCGGTGCGATGCTTCTCGGCCTGCCGGTGGAGACAATCGGCACGCGTTTCGGTGGAATACCGCAGACGCTGCCGACGCCGCACCTGCCAGAAATCTCCTATGCGCGGGTGATTGCGGTACTGCCCAACGCGTTCTCCTTTGCGATGCTTGGTTGCATCGAGAGCCTGCTTTCGGCGGTCGTGGCCGATTCCATGACGGGTCGGCGGCATCGCTCCAACTGCGAATTGGTGGCCCAGGGGCTCGCGAATATTGCTTCACCGCTCTTTGGCGGCATCTGCGTGACCGGCAATATCGCTCGCACCGCGACCAATGTGCGCTCCGGCGCGCGCGGGCCGATTGCCGGCATTTTGCATTCCGTCTTTCTGCTGCTTTTCATGCTCGTTGCGGCGCCGCTTGCATCCTACATTCCACTAGCGGCCCTGGCAGGCGTGCTCGCCATAGTGGCCTGGAATATGGCGGAGAAGCACGAATTCGCAATCCTGATCCGCGCTTCATGGGGCGATGCGATCGTTCTACTCGTTACCTTCATGTTGGTGATCTTCCGCGACCTGACCGAAGGCATTCTTGTCGGTTTCGCCCTCAGCGCGCTTTTGTTTCTGCACCGCATGGCGCAGGCTGTGGAAGTCAAGAATGCCCGGCCACTGGTAGAGGAAGACAAGGCCGACAGCGTCAACGGCAATGGTCGCAAACCCTATGATGCCGGGATGGCGACCGACCCGGATGTCGCTGTGGTGCGTGTATCTGGCGCCTTCTTCTTCGGGGCTGCTGCGGCGGTCGGGGTAGCGTTGGACCGTATCGGCGACCAGCCAAAGGCTTACATCCTCGACCTGTCTGCGGTTTCCATCCTTGATTCGACGGGGGCTGCCACAATCGAAGGCTTTGTCCGCAAAGCCGCCAATCGGGGGGCTGCCGTCTATATTGCCGGCGCGATGCCTGCGGTTCGCCGGACGCTCCTCATCCACGGTATGAGGCCGCCGCGTGTACGTTTTCGGCGGAACATGTAAGATGCAGTCGCCAGAGCGCACAAAGGGCCATCGGCCGGAAAGATCGGAAATAGCAATGACGAAAGAATGGTTGATGGATAAGGCTACTGCTGTTGTGGTGGGCGCCGACCATATCGCGCAACTCGGCCAAGGCGTTCTCTATGCGCCCCAAATCGGCAAGCTCTCTGGATGACGGACCGTGGGCGGGGTTGGATCATTTCCACGCTTGTCGCTCAATCTCAAGCATCTGTCCACAAGCCGTGATTTCTGTGGAGCAATCATGACTAGGAGTGTGGGACACCCGGGCCGTAACCCATTGATCCACAATGCGGGAAAAGTCCGATCCATGGGACACTTAAATCCCGAAAAGTATGGGCTTTGAAGCCGATCAGCGAGTCTTCTCGACAAGGCCGATCACAACCATGATGCGTGTCGGACACTTCAAACCCGTGTATATGAAAAGCCGGCGGTCGCAGTTCGTCCGGTCCTTGTTGATCGGCCGACGCCAGTTCATGACGGCGATGCTGCAGATA
>NZ_CAJXGF010000141.1 GCF_913053745.1 uncultured Nitratireductor sp. | reverse complement strand
GGAATCAGCCATTGCGCGTTCGAATGGACGCACGGCGCTCTAAGCTCAAGCTGCGGAGAAGGCCTTCAGCGTGCGTCCGTCGACGGTCTGCAGCATCAGTGCACCTTGCAGTGTCATGGCGAAGAATTTCAGGTCAGCCGGGATCGCCAGGAATTTCTGCTCCTGGTTCATCAACGCTTCCGCACAAGCCATTTCGGTCGAGACGGCCTGGCTTATCGTCAGTTTGCCGTTCTCTTCCGACCAACGTGCGCCATAGCTGTTACACGATGCGCGGCCGCCGACCCGACCGTCCTCGTCGAAGGTAAGCGTGACGCGTGAACTGTCGATGATACCGCCGCCATCGATGTCTTCCACCACCCACTCGATGCCGGTGATCTCGTCCATCGTTATCATGCCGAAGGGCGTCGCGGTTTCGTAGGGTTTCAAAATCAGCGTGCCGAGTTCGATTTTTTCTTTCTCGGGATCGATCGTCACTGGGTCGGTTAGCCAGCGGATCTGCAGCCCGTCCAGAACGCCGCCGCGCAAACGATAAGATCCACCCGCCTCGAGCTGCGCCTTCCCGGTGGCAAGCGCGAAGGGGATGGGAACCTGTTTTCCATCGAGCACGATCCGCGTTTCGGCCAGAACCTTTGCATTCTCGGGCTCTCGCGCATTGCGCAATTCGACGATCGCGAGGCTTTCCGGCGGCAGCGCGATGCGTGCGCGATAGGTAAGTTCGCCAGATATCTCAAGCATGGCTTTTTCGTTCTCCTGGCTGAAGGCGGTCGTGTGTGGGGTGCAGGAGACCAGGACAGCAAGGCCAAGGAGGAGGAAACGGTGGTGAACAAACATGACGACCTCGATCCGATTTCAGCGGTCGGAAAATACCAGCATCGACCGATGGTGTGACGACACTTTGTGGCGCGATAGCGTGGGTGTCAAAAACTTCTCCATGGCGGGCGCTTGCGTGTGACGGCAGGCTGCTTATGATGTGACCAACGGCGCGTCCGCGCCCGATTTCAGCATCCGGAGACTTTTGATGGAAAAGCGCCGTCTTGGACGCAGCGATCTCCACGTTTCGCAAATTTGCCTTGGCACGATGACGTTCGGCGAGCAAAACACCGAGGCGGAAGGCCACGCGCAGATGGATCATGCCATCGAGCAGGGCGTTAATTTCCTCGACATGGCGGAACTGTATCCGATTCCACCCAAGGCCGAGACGCAAGGGCGCACCGAGCGTTACGTCGGCACATGGATGAAAGCGCGCGGCAATCGCGATCGGGTAATCCTCGCTTCCAAGGTGATCGGCCGCAGCGCCAATGAATGGTTTCGCGGCGACCGGCCCTCGAAACTCGTTCGCGCCGACATTGTGGACGCCATCGACAAATCGCTGTCGCGGCTGCAGACGGATTATATCGACCTCTACCAGATCCACTGGCCGGATCGCGAAAATCCGTTCGGCTCCAATCCGACGCGTGTGACGGAGCTGGCGGAACCAGTTGCCGACGAGACGCCGATTGCGGAAACGCTGGCGGTGTTCGACGATTTGGTGAAGGCTGGAAAGATCCGGCATTTCGGCCTTTCCAACGAGAGCTCGTGGGGCGTGATGCGCTATATTGCCGAGGCTGACAAGGGCGTCGGTCCGCGTGTCGTCTCGTTGCAGAACGCCTACAATCTGGCGAACCGAACCTATGAGGTGAACCTGGCCGAAACCTGCCAGCGTGAGGACGTGGGGCTTTTGGCCTATTCGCCGCTGGCGCAAGGCTATCTGACGGGCAAATACGACGACGGTGCGTTGCCGGAGGGAACGCGCAAGGCCCTGTTCGACCGTCTGCAGCGCTATGAGAAGCCGGGCGCACAGGACGCTTTCAAGGCATACAACACCATGGCGCGCGAGTTTGGGCTGACGCCCGCTGTTTTTGCGCATGCTTTCGTCAATTCGCGTCCCTTCATGACGTCGAACATCATCGGTGCGACCAGAATGGAACAACTCCAGGAAGCATTCGATGCGCTGGATGTGCGCTGGACCGACGACATGCAGACGGCGGTCGACGATTTGCATCAGCGTATCGGCAATCCGAGCCCCTGAGGACTGTCTCGGGCGTTCTACGGTTCCTGGCATCGTCCCCGGCTCGTCAGAAAATCTCATCTCCCTGTCGGATCGACCCGGCATCCTGCGTCCTCGGTGCATCGCAATGACGGAGTGACGCAGCGACCGTCGACTGAATGGGAGAGTGCAATGTTCAAAAATGCCTTTGTCGCCATATGGGCGGCCGCGATGCTCACCGCTTTTGTTTCGGTTTCCGCATATGCGGAAACCGAGGCCTCCAGGCCGGTGAAAAGCGGCGAAGTCGAAGCCGGTGGTATCAGGTATCACTACCAGATCCACGGCGATGGAGAGCCCCTTCTTCTGATGCATGGCGGGCTTGGCCTGATCGAGATGTTCGGGCCGGTTCTGACCATGCTGGCATCCGAGCGCGAAGTGATTGCCATCGATATGCAGGGTCATGGCCGCAGCGAACTGGGTGATCGCCCCATCAGCCTTGAGGCCATGGGCGATGACGTGGCGACGATTCTCGACGAGTTGGGCTACGAGCAAGTGGACGCGATGGGCTACTCGATGGGGGGTGGGGTCGTCTTCCGGCTCGCGGTACAGCATCCCGAAAAAGTCCGGCGAATGACTCTGGTTTCCGCCGGCTTCGCGCAGGAGGGCTTCTACCCCGAAATGCTGCCAATGCAGGCGCAGGTCGGGGCGGGCATGGCCGAGATGATGAAGAGCACGCCCATGTATCAGTCCTATGCGGCGGTGGCACCCGATCCATCGCTGTTTCCCGAACTGCTCGACCGCATGGGCGCCTATATGCGCAAGCCCTACAATTACGCCGAGGATGTAAAGACGCTGGAAATGCCGGTGATGCTGGTGTTCGCCGATTCCGACATGTACCGGCCCGAGCACATCGTCGAGTTTTACCAGTTGCTCGGCGGCGGCCAGAAGGATGCGGGCTGGCAGCGGGAGAACATGTCTCAAAATCGCCTGGCGATCCTGCCGAATCTCACGCACTACGACATTGGCGTTTCGCCGAGACTGGCCGAGACCGTGTTGCCTTTTCTCAATGACGATCAAGTCAATGCGCCCTGGACGGCGGACGATCTGACCCGGAAGTGATCTGTAGCATGTATCTGAAAAAGCCCTTGCCGCGTTTTCTCGCGGCAAGGGCTTCTGCGCGTGGAAGCGGTTTCGGTTCAGACCATGCCGGGCTGCGCTTGTCCACCGCCGAGCACCACCATGCGCGCGCCGCGCGGGACACGTTTGTAAAGGTCGATGATGTCGTGGTTCAGCAGCCGGATACAGCCCGACGAAACCGACCGGCCGATGGACCAAGGCTCCGTGGTGCCGTGGATGCGGTAGAGCGTGTCCTTGCCGTCTTTGTAGAGGTAGAGGGCGCGAGCGCCGAGCGGATTGGTAAGGCCACCCTGCATGCCGGCGGCGAGCGGACGATAGCGCTCGGGCTCGCGGTTGATCATGGCCAGGGTGGGAGCCCAGTTCGGCCACTGGGCCTTGCGCCCGATCACGCCATCGCCCTGATATTCCAGTCCTGCCTTGGCAACGCCGATGCCGTAGCGCATGGCCTTGCCGTTCTCCATCACCAGGTAGAGAAACCGGTTTTCCGGATCGACAACGATGGTGCCGACCGGCTCGTTGGTCGGGTAGTCGACCATCTGGCGCAGATATTGGCGGTCCATCTCGGTGACGTCGACCGCCGGTATGACGATGCCATCGTCTTGGATCTCGCTGTACATGTCCTGATAATAGGAGAGCATCGGTCCGGGCACGTCTGCCGAAGGGACGGGGCCCCGGCCCGCGGTGGTGCAGGCTGCCGCGAAGGCGGGCAGGAGCAACAGCAGAATGAGCCGCGCGGCGCGTTGGGCTACGCGTACAGAAATGGTGTGAAACAAGGAAACTCTCCTTACGTGTCGAATACCGTTCGTCAGGTGGTGCGGTGCGCCTCTTCGGCGCGGATGCGCGGAAGCGTTGTGTAGCGCTTGCCACGCGGTTCCCGGCAAATTGTGGCAAAGACCGGACACCGTGCCCGAATGTCGCGCGAATCCTGCAAACCTCTCGCATTCGTCTCGCCCAGTGAGGCATTTTTCCCACAGTGACGTCGGGGAAGATCGCTGTCGCGCGTTGCTTCGTCCGCACGCCCGAAAGGCTTTCCGCGGCAACGCGGCGGGTGTATTCTAGGCACTTGAACGACCAGCAGGCAGCCGCCGTATATCGGCCAGGCGCGGCGCTGGTTTTCGCAAGTGGCGGCGCGACACCGCCCTTGTCCGCATACCCAGACCCGCGCCCCGTGCGCCTGCCGGTCGCCAGGTCGGAGGCCGGACAGGACTGGGTCGCAATACCCTTCCGCATTCGCCCTCCGTCCGGAGGCACGAAAGGAGCAGGACCATGGGTATCGCAATGACGATGCATGAATTTCTGGAAGACAGCCACGTGCACTACGACGTGGCACGGCACAACCGTACGGGCAGTTCCACCGTGACGGCGCGCGTGAGCCACATTCCCGGCCGCGAGATGGCCAAGGGCGTGGTGCTCAAATGGGACGACAGCTATCTTCTGGCGGTGGTGCCCGCCTCGCGGCAGGTGGACCTTGGCAAGGTCGGGTCGATCGTCGGTGAAAAGGTGGCCCTGGCGAACGAGGAGGAAACCGCGGCGCTGTTTCCCGATTGCGAAAAGGGGGCAGTTCCCGTGCTCGGTGCACCCTATCGCATAGCCTGCATGATCGACGGGGAACTCGATGCGGACGAGGACGTCTATTTCGAGGGCGGCGATCACCGCACACTGGTGCATGTGACCCGAGATGGCTTCGAGCAATTGATGTATGGCATGCCAAGGGCGCATATCAGCCGCTAGAGCCTCTCCGGTGCCGGCCCGGATTGCGGATGTGCGGATGCGTTCCCGCGCGTGATCCGGGTTTTGAGGGGAAGACGGGCGGCTGAGGCGACGCTCATCTAAGTTATATTCGTGCGACCCTTCAGCCGCCCGCCCGGTTCTTGACAACCTCCGACGGGGATCGCCCCGGAACCGGGTGCGCCGGCTTGCCCCGAAGGACGAACCTTTGCACCGGATCGTGCATGTGCACGATCCTTCGCCGGACCAGCCGCCCAGAAACACCGGCAGCACACGTTATGCCGCCGGCCCGGGACCGTCCCAACTCCGCGAGATCACCGTCGCGACCTGCGTTCCCACGAGTCGAGCGAGAGAATGATAAATTGGTTTCGGAAAGTGGGGAGAAAACGTCGCCTGGAAAATCGAATTGGGCACGAATTGTGCGGGGCGCCGGTGCGGGAGGCCGGATTTTATCCCCGGTTTTGAGGTTAGGCCGCGGCGGTTGCGATCTGCTCGACGCGGTTTCGGCCTTGTTTCTTGGCGGCGTAGAGACCTGAATCCGCTGCGGATAGAAGATGGTCGAGATCACGCAAGCCGCAGTCGCTGTGGCAAAGACCGGCGCTGAGGGAAGGCCGGATCGTGCTATCTCCTGCGGGGACGGCAATTGTCGAAACCCGGGCGCGCAATGTCTCGACCGCATAAGCGGCCTCCGCGCGGGAGATGTCGGGCAGCAGGGCAACGAACTCTTCGCCGCCCCATCGGGCGATGAGCGCGGCGTCACCGAACGTTTCGCCGAACACCTCGGCGCAGGCGGTCAATGTGCGGTCGCCCGCGGCGTGGCCGTGCCGGTCGTTGATGCGTTTGAAATGGTCGAGGTCGAATATGGCGAACGCGAAGGGTATCTGTGGGCCACGCTCCAAAAAGCAGCGCGCCTCGGCTTCGAAGGCGCCGCGATTCAACAGGCCCGTCAACCCGTCGCGAGAGGCGAGGCGGCGCAGTTCCCTTGCATCGCGTTCGTAAGCCAATGCGAGCGCGAATGCGCCCGATGCGGTGATGTGAAACAGGGCAACCGAGAGATGGACCGTAAGGATCGCATCGTCGGGGAGATGGCGCGCCATGCCGTCGCCGGCGAGCAGTCCCTGTGCCGTCCTGGCGGCGAACATGCCTGTCAGCACGCCATAGGCGAGGATCATGCCGATCCTGGAGAGTTTTCGGTCTTCGCGGTCGCGCCAGAATTCGAACGTACAGCCGGCCGCCAAGCTTGTGAGCAAGACGTTGACCACCGCGTAGACGCTTGCATAGGAGCTGTAGACCGAAGGCAATGCGCATAACGCGACGAATACAACTGCAGGAATCCAGGTCGCGTGGCGCGGCACGTCGCGCATTTCAAACTGGCGGGCGGCGCGCCAGCGCAGGCTGAAGCCGAGGACAAGAAGGGCGTTCGGCAAGAGGATCGTCAGAAGATCGGGCAGATGCCGTTCATACATGAAGGCCAGGAGAGCGAGCCCTATAACGAGGTTCGCCAGCCCCCAGGAATCCCAGTAGACTTCGTGCCTCGCCCGACCCGCGACGAAAAAAACCGCCGCCATGACGAGAACGACAATCGCGTTCGCTGCGAATAGCGTGAAATTGTCCAAACCCGAACACCCGTTGTTTCCCCAACGTTAGATAGGCGGGCTCGAGCTAACGTTGGGTTTCCATGTTTGGTTTCCGTTTTCCTAACCTCGCGGACAGCGAGCCGTGGCTCATTGTCCCTGCGTCGTGGTTAACGGCTTGATTCAAACTTTATTGGTAAGTTCAGGGTATTGTTTGTCATTCCACCGGCGTAAAGCGCCGGACCTCCAAAGTCCTCGAACCCTTGCAGATCGTATATGCGTATTCCCGCGTTCCTTCGACCTGTCATCCTGGCTCTTGGCCTGGCCGGTTGCACCGGCGGTCCCAGCGTCGACACCGCTCTCAAGATCGATCCTCCCTCGCAGGAGGTCACCAGCTCCATCGTGCGGCCGGATGTGGGCCTGCCCGCGTCCAATGGTGGCGAGGTGACGGCCGAGCATGCGAGCGAGGCGGGGATGACGGCGATCGCCGAGCCGGACCGTGTGACCGCACCCGCACTGGAGCAAGTGGCCATGATCACGCCGATGCCCGCGCCGGCCGTGCGCCCCAAGAGCGCCGCGCGGGGCAAGGTTTACAGCAGCCGGTTTGGCGACGCGCACCCGATCAATTTCGGCAAGGTGACGCCCAAGCACCATGCGGTGCACGGTGTCGATGTTTCGCGCTGGCAGGGGGACATCGACTGGGTGAAGCTGCGCTCCCGCGGTGCAAATTTCGCCTACATAAAGGCGACCGACGGCATTGACCATCTGGACCCGATGTTCAAGACGAACTGGAAGGGTGCTGCGAATGCCGGCATTCGCCGCGGAGCCTACCACTTCTTCTTCTGGTGCCGGAAGGCCTCGGATCAGGCCGAATGGTTCATCCGCAACGTGCCGAAGGTGAGGGGCGCCCTGCCGCCGGTTTTGGATGTCGAGTGGAACCATCTGTCGAGCTGCAAGTGGAGACCGTCGCGCGCAGAGGTGCTGGAGAAGATGCAGGTTTTCCTCGACCGACTGGAGCGCCATTACGGCCAGCGGCCGATCATCTATACGGCACCGGATTTCTACGAGGACAATCTCAAGGGAGCGTTCCCGAACCATCCCTTCTGGCTGCGGGCCGTGGCCGAGCATCCGTCCAAGGTCTATCCCGGACGAGACTGGGTGTTCTGGCAGTATTCCGGTTCGGGTCTCAGCCATGGCGTCGACGGCAAGATCGACCTGAACGTTTTCCATGGCACCGAAAGCGCCTGGTGGCGCTGGGTCGGCAAGGTGGCGGGCTGACAGCGGCGTTGTAAGGCGATCCGCCGCGCGATCTGGGCGTCGAGCAGAGATGGCGATGAGGGCGGACGAGATCGCGGAGGCGGTGGCGCGATCGGAGTTTTTGGGGCGCGCGTTGTGCGCGTGTCTCTGCTATTCAGGCATGGTTTTGTGATGAGCCGGGAGGGGCGGAATGATCGATGCTGCGGGTTTGCCGAAAGAGGGTGTGCTTGTCGGGCGGGCCTGGAACCCGGATGTGGATGGTCCTGCGCTTTGCGTGCTGCACGACGGCGCACTGATCGACATTACGACCCGGGAAGCGCCGACCATGCGCGATCTTCTCGAGATGGACGACCCGGCGAGCTACGCGCTTGAGCGGGCGGCAAACGGAACTGCGCTTGGCGCGTTCGATGCAACAACCGCGAAACGAACGGGCGGCGGCAAGGAACCCTTTCTGCTTGCCCCGAACGATTTGCAGGCGGTGAAGGCCTGCGGCGTGACCTTTGCGCGTTCGATGATCGAGCGGGTGATCGAAGAGCGCGCGGCGGGCGATCCTTCGAAGGCGGCGGCGATCCGCGAGCGCTGTCAGGTGATCATCGGCGACAGTCTGCGCGACCTCAAAGCGGGCTCGCAAAAGGCTGAAGCCGTGAAGGGGGCGCTGATCGCAGAAGGTGTGTGGTCGCAATATCTCGAGGTTGGGATCGGCCCGGATGCCGAGGTGTTTACCAAGGCGCAGCCCATGTCTTCGGTCGGTCACGGCGCGGAAATCGGGCTTCACCCGGTTTCAAACTGGAACAATCCGGAGCCGGAGATCGTGCTGGCGGTGGACAGTTCCGGCCGGGTGAAGGGCGCAACGCTCGGCAACGACGTGAACCTTCGCGATGTGGAGGGACGCTCGGCGCTGCTTCTGGGAAAAGCCAAGGACAACAATGCCTCCTGCGCTATCGGGCCCTTTATCCGGCTTTTCGACGCAGGGTACGGCATGGACGATGTGCGCGCGGCCGAGCTGGATCTCATCGTGAAGGGTGCGGACGGCTTCGTGCTCGAAGGCAAGAGCTCAATGGCGGAAATCAGCCGCGATCCGCTCGATCTGGTCGCCCAGACCTGTGGGCCGCACCATCAGTATCCCGACGGATTCATGCTGTTTCTGGGAACGCTGTTCGCGCCGACACAGGACCGCGATGTGCCAGGTGAGGGATTTACCCACAAGGTTGGCGATGCGGTGACCATTTCGAGCCCGGGCCTCGGCGCGCTGTCCAATACGGTGCGGCTTTCCACCGAATGCCGGCCATGGACGTTTGGAACGGCGGCGCTGATGCGCAATCTGGCAAGGCGGGGGCTGCTGGCATGAGATGCGCGTTCGCGACGAATGCGAAGAGGAGTCTGCGGTTCCGAGGGCTTAACCACAACTCATTACCCGGTTCACGTGCACCATGATTCCTTGAATCCGCGCCAGCGATGGGCGAGACCTTCGGCTATCAGTTGATCGCCGATGGGCTTTCCGTCCCGATAAAGGCTTCTCAGTTTGCGGCCATAGACGTCTCGGTCGCGCAAGGCGTTGCGCCGAATTTCGAAGGGACCTCCATTGACCAATTGCTGGAAGCGACGTTGGGCGCGCCGCGCCAGTGCCGCCTCTTGCTTGCATTGTGGCGAGAAGAGCTCCGGAGTGTTGAAACCGGTCACTCTTATCTTTTCTCCATCGATATAGAGTGTGTCTCCATCGACGATGCAATTGGACCGCGTGCCGCCCCCGCATATTGGAAAGTAGCGAGTAACGAGAGGTTTGGTGGCTGACGGGGCAGCCGAGAAGGTTTCTGAAATGCTGCTGATCGGGATGACCGAATAGTGCGCGGCCCCCCAGCCCGACACCAAGGCGAGCGCAATCAGTCCGATATTGTTTTTCAGTGTCTGAACCGGCCGAGGTGTCCGGTTCCTGAAACGTCCTCTTCGTCCCGGCGGCCTTCGCCATCCATGCTCTTGACGACTGTCCCGGGACGGAAATGAATCGATGCGTGCCATTGTCCGCTCCCTGGCGGCAATTCAGCATGGTCATCTGAAGAACAGGTTCTTTTCCAAGAACGAATTTTAATGAATGAGTTTCATTTCGCGTCGTCGGTTCCAGTGCATGTCAGACCGGCGGGGCAATGCGCTGGAAGAGGTGCTGGTAGCTGATGATGAGCCCTTCATCGTCCACGGTGAGATCCGCTTCGAAGCCGCTCGACAGCCCCAGATCGATATAGCGCAGGGCTTTGGAGCTCTGGCGCAGATAACGCTGACGGGAGCGCGCCACGGTGAGCGCCGGCCCGTCGATGAAAGCGGTGTCGAGCGTAAACTGCTCTCCGGATGCGGCCGGTGTCCGGCGGATGGGCGGCGTGTTGCAGAAGGGGGTGACCGAAAGGTCGGGCTCCGTGGCACCGTCGAGATCTGGCCGCGACGTTCCGTTCACCCGCCAGCCGCTCCCGACGCGTTCGAGATGCAACGCTCCGTGACCTTCGTCGTTCCAGCGCTCGACAACGAGGCTTTGGGTGCGCCACTCGGCGTCGAGCGTCCAGCGATAGTCGATGCGGCAGCCGCCGGCCTCAAGACACAGGACGGTGGATCGGGCGTCGATGCCCTGCGTCCCGATGGAAAGCGCGAGCCTCTCCAGTCCGTCCATATCCGTACGGCGCCAGAAGAGCTGCATGGATTTTCCGTCCGTCTTGCGCATACGATGTCTCCAGGGAAACAGGCAGGGCCGTGGGAGATTATCGGTTTCGTGCTGGAAGGCAAGAATGGGCCAGCGAGCGGATCGCCGCGCTTGACAGCGCTGGAACGGTGGAGGATATCGGGATCATGATCGAGCAGGATACCCACATCGTTTCCCGGCTGGCCGGCATCTTCGAAGGCGAGATGCCGGGGTTTGAGCCACGCTGAGAGAACGACGCGGATCACGCTCCCGCAACCTCGCCGCAATGCGGACGGGGTTTTTTACATAAACTGTGCCCCGTCCATTTACAGAAAATGGAGACCATCGATGGCGCAGAACATTTATGACAATTCCGACTTCTTCGAAGGTTACAGCCAGCTTCCACGCCAAGTGCGCGGTCTGGCGGGCGCGCCGGAATGGCCGGCCATCGCTGCCATGCTGCCGGATGTGACGGGCCGGCGGGCCGTGGACATGGGATGCGGTTTCGGCTGGGTGTCGCGCTATTTGCGCGAGGCTGGCGCGCAGAGCGTTCTCGGGCTGGACGTGTCGCAAAACATGATCGCGCGGGCGCGCGCCGATACCGACGATGCGGCCATCGACTACCGGATTGCCGATCTGGAGACGCTGGATCTGCCCGGAGGAGCGTTCGATTTCGCCTTCAGCGCGCTGACTTTTCACTATATCCGCGATTTCGACCGGCTGGTCGGCATGATCCATACCGCGCTGACGCCGGGCGCGCATTTCGTGTTCACCATAGAACACCCG
>NZ_CAJXGF010000140.1 GCF_913053745.1 uncultured Nitratireductor sp. | reverse complement strand
ATAGCCCTTGCCCTTCTGCGTCACCACATGGATGAGCACCGGTCCGTTGCCATTGTCGCGCACATTCTTCAGCACCGGAACGAGATGTTTGAGATTGTGCCCGTCGATCGGGCCTATATGAAAAAAACCCATTTCCTCGAACAGCGTGCCGCCCGTCACATAGCCGCGCGCATGCTCCACGGCCCGGGTTATGGCGCGGTCGATGCCCGCGCCCAGATAGGAGGTGAGTTTTTTCCCGAGATCGCGCACACCCTGATAGGCCCGGCCCGAGGCGAGCCGCGCCAGATAGGCGCTCATCGCCCCTTGCGGAGGCGCGATCGACATATCGTTGTCGTTGAGGATGACGATCAGCCGCGCATCGAGCGCACCGGCATTGTTCATCGCCTCATAGGCCATGCCCGCCGACATGGCGCCGTCGCCGATCACGGCAATCACATTGCGCTTCTCGCCGGCAAGCCCATGCGCGACCGCCATGCCAAGGCCCGCCGAAATCGACGTCGAGGAATGCGCCGTTCCAAACGGGTCGTACTCGCTTTCCGACCGCTTGGTGAAGCCATAGAGCCCCCCTTCCTGGCGCAGCGTGCGGATGCGATCACGGCGCCCGGTGATGATCTTGTGCGGATAGGCCTGGTGGCCCACATCCCAGATCAGCCGGTCGTCCGGTGTATCGAATACATAGTGCAGCGCGACAGTCAGCTCGACCACGCCCAGCCCCGCCCCCAGATGACCGCCGGTTCCGGAGACCGCGTCGATCAGCTCCGCGCGCAATTCGTCGGCGAGTTGAGGAAGAGAATCCTCGGAAAGACGTTTGAGATCGGCGGGAACGCCGACGGTATCGAGAAGTGGAGTGTCGGGTGGCGATTTCACGCGCGTCACCTCGGCTGTTTACATCTCTCCGACATAGGACGTCAGCTATGCAAAGTAAACGCAATGCGATGAAACAGTACAGTTTCATCGGGCCTTGATTTTTCTGGTCGTAAATACAAAACAACCTCCGCGCAAACAAATGTACGGAGATTAATGACCTCTGGCTTATTTCAGAGTCAACTCTCGTCCAGCGGCTCGCTGCCGGCGGCTTGTCCCTCACGCGAGAGGCGGATTTTTTCCACTTTGTCTTCGGCGGCCTTGAGAAGCCGGTCGCAATGCTTCTTCAGCGCCTCGCCGCGCTCGTAAATCTTGATCGACTGGTCGAGCGGCACATCGCCGCGCTCGAGATCCTCAACGATCTTCTCCAGCGCCTCGAGCGCCTGCTCGAAGCTCATGCCCTTGATCTCGTTGTTGGCTTCTTCGGCCATCTCTCATCCCTTCAACAAACGGCCGACATGCGCAGCGACCGACACGGACAGTCCCTGCAGGTCGTACCCACCTTCAAGCAGGCTGACAAGGCGCCCCTGTGACAAACGGTCGGCCCGTTCCATCAGAACGCCCGTCGCCCAGTCGAAATCGTCGGCTTCCAGATTGATTTCGGCCAGCGGATCGCGCCGATGCGCGTCGAAACCGGCGGAAACGATGATGAGATCGGGCGAAAACCGGTCGAGCGCCGGCAGCACCGCTTCGTTAAAAGCCGCGCGGAACGCGTCCGAACCGGACTCTGCTGGAAGCGGTGCGTTGACGATGTTGCCCGCGCCGGTCTCCTCGGCTGCTCCGGTGCCGGGATAGAGCGGCATCTGGTGCGTGGAGCAGTAGAGCACGCTCGGATCGTCCCAGAAAATATCTTGCGTGCCATTGCCGTGATGCACATCCCAGTCGACGATGGCGACGCGCTCCGCGCCGTGTTTTTTCTGCGCGTGACGGGCGGCAATTGCGGCGCTGTTGAACAGACAGAAACCCATGGCACGGTTCTTCTCGGCATGGTGCCCGGGCGGACGCCCCGCCACGAAGACATTGCCGGTTTCGCCGGAAAACACATCGTCTACACCAGCCAATGCGCCACCGATGGCCGTCAACGCGGCCTCCAGGCTCTTCGGGCTAACCGTCGTGTCCTCATCGATGCAGGCAAGCCCCTGCTGCGGTATGTTGGCTTTCACCTTGTCGAGATGCTCCTGCGGATGCGCGTAAAGCACTGTCTCTTCAGCGGCGAGGGGTGCCTCGAGCCGTTCCAGATAGGCGAATGGTTCGTCGTCCAGCCGGTCGACGATCACCCTCAGACGATCCGGTCGCTCCGGGTGGCCGGGCGGGGTGATGTGCTCACGGCAGATCGGATGGGTATAGAAGCGGGTTCTCATCCCGTAAGTGTAGTGGCCCAACCATGGCTTGACCATGACGGGATGCTGCGCGGGCGACGCATGTCAACAGGCTTTCACCCGGTCGGTTCCGCCGATGCTGGTCCCGTTCGGACACCCACGGTTTCGAGCGCGCGTTCCTTCAACTCGCGAAACTGCTTCGAAGCATCGCTCAGCCGCATGTCCCATTCGGGATTCGGCGTCTGACCTTCGATGACCTTGAAATAGACCGACATCAGCGCGGCGATGGCGAAAGGCTCGATCAATGCCGCCTTCACCGCCCACGCGAACACGATGGCGAGCACGAAGGCCCAGCCTGCCAATTGCCCCGGCATCGCGTAGAGAATGGCGGCGGCCGGCGCCAGCATGACAAGGAACACGACGAAGGTTAGCCCCCACATGAAGAATGCCAGCCAGACGGCATTCTTGAGCATGGTCTTGCCGTTCTGCGCATAAAGCACCACGCCCTGCCGCGCGGTGTCGAACGGGGTATTTGAGCCGATGCGGATGTTGTATCCGAGGATGATCTCGTCGACATAGGTGAGCGCGATGCGGATCACCGTGTTGACGAAACGCATGAGAGCATCGAGGCCGGGAATGGGCAGGAAACCGGCAATGCCGCCCAGAAGTCCCGTCAGCACGCGGATCGCGCCTTTCACGAGCTGGTCGAGAACGAACAGCACATTGGCTTCGGCGAAACGCGCGGTCACCTCGGAACGGGCATAGGCGATCTGATTCTTTCCGTCGGGCACGTCCTGCCCGTCGATCAGATGCACCATCACGGCGATATGACCGGCCTTGACGATGTAGAGAATGTATTCGCGAATCCAGTAGACAATCACGGATACCAGGCCGAAACCGGCGATGCCGCCCCACAAGGCGAACGAGGTCGGGCCGCCTGGATCGGTTGAAACATGGCCCACGCCGTAACCGATCCCCGCCCCCGTTCCGGTGGCGAAGATATAAGCGACCGTAATGCCAAAATAGACCAGCATTCTGAGGACGATGAAGGGCCATGTCCGCCCCATGATCGCCAGCGTTCTGCCGATATCGAAATCCCACATGGCGTAGCCCCTTCGCCGTTTCCGCAGAGGATGAACGATAGGGGCGGATTGTCAACCGGACGCGGGTCTGTGTGTGCGCAAGCCCTCGAGGAGACGCTTGAAAGCGGCAACGGCGCGTTTCGAGGTTGCCTCGGGGTCGTCCGCGTTGGCGATCCACAGGGAAGCGTGAAGGCTGGCGCCGCTGACGAGTCGTGCCGTGGCTTCAGGATCGGCCACATCCGCCTGGCCGCTTGCCACCAGCTTTTCCAGACTGTTCTTTAGCGAGCTTATGCACGATGGCTGGTTGGGCCAGTTGAAGGGATCGCCAAGGATCGATGGGCCGTCGAGCAGCATGATGCGCTGGATCTCCGGCTCCAGGGCCATCTCGATATAGGCGACACATTCTTCCACAAATCCTTGCCAAAGGTCCGGGCAACGCGCCGATATGCTGTTCAGCCTCTCTGTCATTTCGGCGTCGATCTGCATGATAACCGCCTCGAGCAGTCCCTCCTTGCTGCCGAAATGGTGGTAAAGCGCGCCGCGTGTCAGCCCCGCTCCGGCTGTGAAATCATCCATCGAAGCGTTGGCATATCCATCGGTTCCGAACGCGTCCCGCGCGGCGGCGACAAGCTTTGCCCGGGTCTCGGCAATCATTTCACTGCGCGGTTTATGCGCCATTATGATCTCCACTCACATACGTGGCGTATATTAATTGACATACGTCACGTATGTCATTATCTACTCGACATACGCTGCGTATGTAAACTGCATTCGACCCCGCATCAAGGATCGCTCCAATGCCTAACCCCTATAGCCAAATCTTTAAGGCGCCGGGCGCAAAGGGCTTTGCCGCGGCTGGCTTCTTCGCCCGTCTGCCCATTGCCATGGCGCCGATCGGAATTGTCGCCATGCTCTCCCAGTCTCACGGCGAGTACTGGCTCGCAGGTGCCGTCTCGGCCACGTTCGCGCTTACCAATGCCTTTGTGGCGCCTCAGATCTCCCGACTTGTCGACCGGCGCGGACAGGGCGCGATACTGACACCGTTCACCACGATCTCCGTTATTGCCTTTCTGATCCTCATCGTTGCCACCAATCGGGACTGGCCCTTATGGACATTGTTTGCCTCGGCGCTCGCCGCTGCCACCATGCCCAGCATTCCCGCCATGGTTCGCTCACGGTGGACGGAAATTTTCCACGACCGGCCGGAACTCAACACTGCCTTCGCCTTCGAATCGGCGGCCGACGAACTGGTTTACATCGCCGGAGCCTCGCTCTCCGTGGGCCTGAGCGTGTCGCTCTTCCCCGAAGCCGGCATGCTGACCAGCACGCTGTTCCTGTCGTTCGGCACCGCGGCCTTCGTCCTGCAACGCTCGACGGAACCGGGCATTCGGCCTGCTGAAGACGGCCCCACCCGCTCGGCGATCCGGTTGCGGCCGGTGCAGATCGTCACCCTCGCCCTGATCTTCGTCGGCGCGATTTTCGCCACCGCGGAGGTCAGTTCCGTGGCGATCACCAAGGCGCTTGGCCAGCCGAGCGCTGCCAGCCTCGTCATTGGCGTCTACGCGGTAGGCTCGTTTCTCATCGGCATCGTCATCGGCGCGCTCAATCTCAAAATGGCCTTGCAGCGGCAACTCGCCATCGCCGTCGCCATCATCGCCATCACCACACCGCCGCTTCTGTTCGCCGATACGGTGGCGCTTCTTGCCGTTGCGGTCTTTGTCAGCGGTCTGGCAGTGTCACCCACCTTCATCACCGCTTTCGGCGTGATCGAACGCCGTGTCTCGCCGGCCATGCTGACGGAAGGCATCACCTGGGTGATGACCGGCATCGGCATCGGCATGGCGCTCGGTTCGTTCGCCGCCGGCTGGGTGGTCGACACATTCGGCCCGCAGAACGGTTTCTGGGTGTCCGTGGTCGCGAGTTTCTCCGCCCTGGCGACGGTTCTGCTTGGACAGAGAAGCCTCGCCGGCGACCGGCGTACCGTTCCCGCCGCATCGATACAGCCGGCCGAATAAAGCCGACAACGAACCGGAAGCGGGTCCGTCGGCAGTGGGCCCGCTTCCGGTTTCAAACGATGTCGGTGGAGGCGATCTCGATGCCGAAACCTTCTAGACCGACATAATGGCGTTCACGCGAAGCCATCAGCTTGATCGACGAAATGCCGAGATCCTTGAGAATCTGCGCACCCAGGCCTATCTCACGCCACTCGCTCTCGCGCCGCAACGCCTCTTCATGGTCCTCGCGGCCCTCATTGTCGGCCGGCCGGCGCCGGTTCTGGTGAGCCACCCCCACAGAACCCTCGCGCAGATAGATGAGAACGCCGCGGCCGAGCCCGGCCATGCGCTCCATCGCCTCGCGCAGGCGCTCTTCCTTGCCGAACACGTCCGTCACCACATCCTCCGTGTGAAGCCGCACGGGAACGTCGACGCCGTCGCGAATGTCGCCGAAGACAACGGCCACATGCTGCATGGCTTCCCATGGAAGCGTATAGGCATGGGCCTTCGCCGGACCGCTGGGCGTATCGATGTCGAAGCTCGCCACGCGCTCCACCAGCGTTTCCTGGCGCTGGCGGTAGGCGATGAGGTCGGCAACCGACACCTGCATGAGCTCATGGGCTTCGGCGAAAGCCGAAACCTGCGGCCCGCGCATCACCGTGCCGTCGTCGTTGACCAGTTCGCAGATGACGCCGATCGGAGGCAGACCGGCGAGCTTGCAAAGATCGACGGCGGCTTCGGTATGGCCCGACCGCATCAGCACCCCACCCTCACGCGCCACCAGTGGAAAGATGTGACCCGGACGCACGAAATCCCCCGATCCGACATTGGGATTGGCGAGATTGCGCACGGTCAGCGTGCGGTCCTCGGCGGAAATACCGGTGGTCGTGCCATGCTTGAAATCGACGCTGACGGTGAACGCCGTCGCGTGCGGCGCATCGTTCTCCGCCACCATCGGCGCCAGGTTCAGCCGCTTGGCCTCGCCGTGCGGCATGGGTGCGCACACGATGCCCGATGTATGGCGCACGATGAAGGCCATCTTTTCGGGTGTGCAATGCACGGCCGCGACGATCAGGTCGCCCTCGTTCTCGCGGCCGTCATCGTCCATGACGACGACAATCTCGCCCTTTTCAAAGGCGCGCAGGGCTTCGACGACCTTTTTCTGGTCATAGGGCATGATGGACACTCCGTCAGATGCGGCCGGTCTGGCCGCGATGGCGCAGATAATGATCGGCGATCGCGCAGGCCACCATGGCTTCGGCGATCGGCACGGCACGAATGCCCACGCAGGGATCGTGCCGCCCCTTGGTCAGCACATCCACCTCGTTGCCGTCCTTGTCGACGCTCTGGCGCGGCGTCAGGATGGACGAGGTCGGCTTGACCGCGAAACGCGCGACGATAGGTTCGCCGGTCGCGATACCGCCCAGAATGCCGCCCGCATTGTTGCTCAAAAAGCGCGGCGTGCCGTCATTGCCCATCCGCATCTCGTCGGCGTTCTCTTCACCGGTGATGCGCGCTGCCTCGAATCCGTTGCCGATCTCCACGCCCTTCACCGCGTTGATCGACATCAGATTGGAGCAGATATCCTGATCGAGCTTGGCATAAACCGGCGCGCCGAGCCCGGCCGGCACACCCTCGGCCACAACCTCGATCACCGCGCCCACCGAGGACCCGGCCTTGCGGATACCGTCGAGATAGTCCGAAAAAATCGCCACCGATTTCGGGTCGGGTGTGAAGAATGGATTCTCCGCGTCACCGATGAAATCCCAATCCCAGTTGGCCCGGTCGATCTCCTTCTCGCCCATGGCGACAAGTGCCGCGCGCACTTTCACCCCCGGCACGACCTTGCGGGCAAGTGCCCCGGCGGCAACCCGCGTCGCCGTTTCGCGCGCCGAGGAGCGTCCGCCGCCCCGGTAATCGCGCAGTCCGTATTTGGTCTCGTATGTATAGTCCGCGTGCCCGGGCCGGAAACGCCGTGCGATCTCACCATAGTCCTTCGAACGCTGATCGACATTCTCGATCAGCATGGAAACCGGCGTTCCGGTGGTGATCAGCGTTTCCCCGTCCTCGTCGGGCAACACGCCCGACAGGAGCTTGACCTGGTCCGGCTCGCGGCGCTGGGTAACGAAGCGCGACTGGCCCGGACGCCGCTTGTCGAGATCGGCCTGAATCTGTGCCTGTGTGAAACGAATCCCCGGCGGACAGCCGTCAACCACACAGCCTATGGCCGGGCCGTGGCTCTCGCCCCAGGTGGTAACTCGAAACAAATGGCCGAACGTGTTGTGAGACATGAATGCGGGCTTCCACAGGTCAGACAGCCCGGCCGCCGAACGATCGCCGAGGGCCGGTCGCTTCGCTTCTATTGGCGTTTGCGGATGCGGTCAAACCGGATTGCGCTATGCACCAGTTTTGACACATTTAGGTGGTTTACAGAATCGTTCGAATCCGCACGGTGCTACCCGTTGCCCTTGTCGAAATCCGAGAGGTTTGGAATGCGCATTTTCGCTGCAGCAATCGGCTTACTCATGCTCGCTTCCTCCGCCTTTGCCCTGGACGCCGAGGGCACGGTCGCCAATGTCGACCCTGAAAACCTGACCATTACGCTGGAAAACGGGCAGACTTATAAATTGCCGAGCGAAATGGATGTATCCGCCGTCGAGCCGGGGATGGACGTCATCCTCGCTTATCGCGAAGTCGACAACGGCGAAAAACAGATCACCGACATGCTGCTGCCCGAATAGGCTTCAGAGCCACTCCACGGCATTGTTTTCAAAACGAAGAATTTTGTCTTGCGGGATGGCAATCGCCGCCGCCTCGTCGCTTGAGGCATGCCCCGTCAGATACAGAAGCGCGCGTATGACGCCACCATGGGTCACGCACACGGTCGGCCCCTCCACCTCGTCCAGCCACGGCTTCACGCGCTCGGCCAGCTTTTCGTAACTTTCGGCCGCGTCGCCCGGTGGCACGAAGCCCCATTTGTCGTTGGAACGGCCCGCCGTGCAACCGGGCTTCGCCGCTTCGAGTTCGGTATAGGTAAACCCCTGCCAGTCGCCGAAATTCAGCTCCATCAGCCGGGGATCGGTCCGGTATCCCGCGCGCGGCAGTCCAAGACCGGCGCGCACACGCTCCATCGTCTCGCGCGTGCGCCGTAAGGGGCTGGCTACGAAATCGAATCCGTCGGCATTGTGGTTCAGAAGATCGGCAAGGCGAATGCCGTTCCGGTCGGCTTGCACCTGGCCGACCGGATTGATGTCCGTATCGGCCTGCCCCTGCAAACGTTCTTCTGCATTCCACGCCGTCTGGCCGTGGCGGATGATGTAGAGAGATGGAAGCAAGATGCGCCTTCGTGCCTACTCCGTTACGACGGAGATGTCGGGCGCATCGACCGCCTTCATGCCGACCACATGATAGCCGGAATCCACATGAAGCACCTCGCCGGTCACCCCACGCGAGAGATGCGAGAGCATGTAAAGGGCCGAATCGCCCACCTCGTCCGTGGTCACCACGCGCTTGAGCGGCGAATTGTACTCGTTCCAACGCAGGATATAGCGGAAATCGCCGATGCCGGAAGCCGCAAGCGTCTTGATCGGACCCGCCGAGATCGCGTTGACACGAATGTTTTTGCCCCCCATGTCGACCGCCAGATAGCGCACACTCGCCTCGAGCGCGGCCTTGGCCACGCCCATGACGTTATAGTGCGGCATCACCTTTTCCGCGCCGTAATAGGTGAGGGTCAGGATCGATCCGCCATCGCTCATCAGCGGCTCGGCGCGCTTCGCGAGCGCCGTCAGCGAATAGACCGAAACGTCCATGCTGCGCAGGAAATTGTCGCGGCTGGTGTCGACATAACGGCCCGTCAGTTCGTCCTTATCGGAAAAGGCGACGGCATGGACGAGAAAGTCCAGCTTGCCCCATTCCTTCTCAAGCTTTTCGAAAACCGCATCGACGCTGTCCATGTCGGTCACGTCGCAGTGACCGGCAACGATGGCGCCGAGTTCCTGCGCCAACGGGTCGACCCGCTTCTTGAGCGCATCGCCCTGATAGGTGAGCGCCAGCTCGGCGCCGGCATTGGCGCATGCCTTGGCGATCCCCCAGGCGATCGAACGGTTGTTGGCGACCCCCAGAACGAGTCCGCGCTTTCCGGCCATCAGGCCATTGCCATTTGTCATGGAATGGTTCTCCGAATTCAATTGCCGAAGCGTCATGCATTCACCGGAAGGCGCGGCGCTTCATCATTCTGTCGTCCCGCATTCGCGTTCGGGCGATTCTCCACCCGTGCAATGCTATAAGCCGGCAGCCCTATCGCACAGCCCGGCGAAGGCATCAAGCGGATTGGCGGAACAATGCTTCCAGCCCCGGGTCGCCATCTTCAGGCAGCATGATCTGAATATGGGCGTAAAGGTCGCCATTTCCTTCGGTTTTGCGCGGCAGGCCGCGCCCCTTGAGGCGCATCGCCCGTCCCGAACTCGTCCAGGCGGGAATTGTAAGCGCCAGACGACCCGCCGGCGTTTCGACAGGCACCTTGGCGCCCAGCACCGCATCGCGCAGGCTCACCGGCAGATCGACATGCAAATCGCGCCCCTCGACCCGGTAGCGCGGATGCTTGCGAAAGCGCAGCTTCACCAGCGCGTCGCCGCGCTCGCCGAAGGGCGTCTCCTCGCCCTGCCCCTTGAGGCGGATGGTCTGACCATCCTCCACATAGCGCGGCAGTTTGACGGCGATGCGCCGTCCTCCGGGGAAAATCGCCGTTACTTTGGCTGCCTTGGCGACGTCCTCGATGTCGACATCCAGCGTCGCGTTCAAATCGCCCATGCCGCTGGGGCGCTTCGCACCGGCGCGGCGTCCCGGCCCCGCCTGCCCGCCCTGCGAGAAGGCATCGCCGAAAATCTGGCTGAAAATGTCCGCGCCGCTGAAGCCTGCGCCATCGGGGCCGCCACTTTTGAACTCGAAGTGCTGCGCGCCCGGACCACCTGCCCGGCCGGATCGACGGAACCCTGCAAATGGATCGCCGCCCGCGCCGGCGCCCTCGAAGCCGGCGAAGCGCGGTTTTCCCTCGGCATCGATCTCACCGCGGTCGAAGGCGCCGCGCTGTTTTTCGTCGCCCAGTATCTCATAGGCCTGTCCGATTTCGGCGAAGCGCTCCTTGGCCTTGGGATCGTCCGGTTTCTGGTCCGGATGATATTTTTTCGCCAGCTTTCGGTAAGCCGATTTTATCTCCTTGGACGAGGCGTTCTTGGCCACGCCCAAAACGTCATATGGATTGCGCATGTGCAGCTCTATTCCTGATCGTTCCGCATTATACGGCAAAACGCTCGTGAATTCGGGGTGTTGTTCACTATATGCGCTCGGCTAGGAACAAATTCCAGACCCGGCCCGGAATCATAACCTAAACTGCCTCGAAAACCTGTATACGCCATCCGATCTCCGGGTTCGGGCAAACCGTGCCGCGATATAGACTGATCCCGTCGAAACTTTCGCGTGTCGTCATGAAACGCCGACAGGTTCCGGTTTCATCCTCGTCGATCTGGGAAACGACGCCGCGCACGCCGTTTTCGGGATCGGCCCAGGAAAGTGGCAGTGTTTGCGCGCTGCCTTCGCCCATTGCGCTCACCATGGCACGGAGCATTGCCTCGGTGCCGGTTGGCAGGTCGGCAGGACGTGGAATTTGGGGGCTTTCGCCTTCCGGCACGGGCGCGATCGAACCAGTAATCGTCGAGCGGTCGACGCCTGGCCGCTGCAGATCCAGCGCCGACATGCTGCAGCCGGCAAGAAGGCTTATCGCCATGGGCAGAGAAAGACGCCGGACAAGACGCAGAACCAAGGCCGTGCCCCGAACTGGCGCTTGCGTTGCCCCCGACAATCGGCATTCTCCCCATAGATAAATCGAACAGGCAGCCAGTATGATTGACGAGACGTTAAAATCCGTGGACTTCACGGAGCGAGCGGAGCCTTTTCGGCTCTTTGCGGAAT
>NZ_CAJXGF010000139.1 GCF_913053745.1 uncultured Nitratireductor sp. | reverse complement strand
GACGAGAATCAGCTCCACGCCGCCGTGGTCGAACTGGTCGCCCTCGACGATGCCGAAATCAAATACTCCACCGTCCAGAACTGGTGGCCGGGCGATGAGGACGGCAAGGGCGGTATCTACAATTTCGTGACCAAGCGCGGCGACTGCCGCGGCGCCCGCTCCAAGATCAGCTGGACCCAGGTTGAAACCGGCTCCGCCGTCACCTGGAAATATCCGTCCTGCATCCTGCGCGGCGACGACAGCGTGGGTGAGTTCTACTCCATCGCTGTCACCAATGGGCGCCAGCAGGCCGACACCGGCACCAAGATGATCCATCTCGGCAAGCGCACGAAGAGCCGGATCATCTCCAAGGGCATTTCTGCCGGAAAATCCGATAATACCTATCGCGGCCTCGTCTCGATCAACAAACGTGCCGAGAAGGCCCGCAACTTCACCCAGTGCGACAGCCTTCTGATCGGCGGACGTTGCGGCGCCCACACGGTGCCATACGTCGAGAACCGCCGCGCAGATGCTCAGCTGGAGCATGAAGCGACGACGACCAAGCTCTCCGAAGACCAGCTCTTCTACGCCCGCCAGCGCGGCCTCGGCGAGGAGCAGGCGGTGGCCCTGCTGGTCAATGGCTTCGTCCGCGAAGTCCTGCAGGAATTGCCGATGGAGTTTGCTGTGGAGGCCCAGAAGCTGCTGGAAGTCAGCCTTGAAGGCAGCGTCGGCTAAAGCTGGCAGCCGGAATCGCTTTTTCAGGTACCCAATTCCTGAGCTAAGGGCTTTCCCTTAGGCCTTGTCGGCCCTACATCGGCCCCATGTTGAAGATTGAGAACCTGACCGCCACCGTGGGCGAGGCTGAAGAGGCCAAGCAGATCATCAACCGGCTGACCCTTGAGGTGCCCGCCGGTGAGGTGCACGCTATCATGGGGCCCAATGGCGCCGGCAAGTCGACCCTGTCCTATGTCCTCACAGGCCGCAGCGGCTATGAAGTCACCGGCGGCAGCGCCACCCTTAACGGCGATGACATCCTGGAGATGGAGCCGGAAGAGCGCGCCGCCAAGGGCATGTTCCTGTCCTTCCAGTACCCGGTCGAGATCCCCGGCGTGCCGGTCATGACTTTCGTGCGCACGGCCATGAATTCCCAGCGCAAGCTGCGCGGCGAGGAAGAGATTTCAGCGCCGGACTTCATCAAGAAATCCCGCGAGATCGCAAAACAGCTAAAGCTCGATGCCGAGATGCTTAAGCGCCCGGTGAATGTCGGCTTCTCCGGCGGCGAAAAGAAGCGGCTCGAAATCTACCAGATGATGATGCTGGAGCCGAACTTTCTGATCCTCGATGAGACCGATTCCGGCCTCGATATCGATGCGCTGAAGATCGTTGCCGACGGCGTGAACGCGCTGCGTTCGCCCGACCGCGCCGTGATGGTGATCACGCACTATCAGCGGCTTCTCGACTACATTGTTCCCGACACGGTTCATGTTCTTTACCGCGGCCAGGTCATCAAATCCGGCGATAAGGATCTGGCGCTCGAGCTGGAGAAGAACGGATATACCGGCGTCATCGACGCTGCGGCTTGAGGTGTGCAGATGAATGTTCATGCCCAGAATACGCTGACGGAAGCGGAGACGGCGCTAATCGACAGTTTTGCAGGCCGTTTCTCCGACTTACCGGGAGATGCCGATGTGACCGTGAGGCGCGACGAGGCGCTCGAACTGCTAAAGCAGGGTTTGCCGACGCGTCGCGTGGAAGCTTGGCACTACACGGATCTGCGCCGACTGCTTTCGACGATTCCGGCGTTTAAGCCGGTCTCGGAAGCCGAAGCTGTTGCACCGCTGCTCGACCATGCAGTTGTCTTGCCTGTCCTCAATGGCACAGTGCATGATCGCGAGGCGGGACCTGAAGGTGTTGCCATTGCACGTCTTGCCGACAAATTGCAGGAAGGTGCAGTCGAAGCCGAGTGGCTCACCGCCGCCGACCGCTTCGATGCCGTCGGTGCGGTCAACGCTGCCTTCGTGTCTGACGGCTACTGGCTCGATATAGAAGAGGATGCCGAGCTCGAGCACCCGCTGGAGCTTCAAAACATTCACGCCGGTGGGCAGGTGCATGCTCGTTTTGTGGCAAATTTTGGCGTGAACTCCAAGGCCACTGTCGTTGAGCGTCAGACGGGTGCAGGGTCCGCTTTCGCCACCTCCATGACTCATCTCGACGTGGCTGACGGCGCTGAGGTTCTCTGGATTGTGCTTCAGGAACAGCCGGATGACACTGCCTATCTCGGCCGGTTCTCGGCCAAACTTGGCAAGGGAGCCAAGCTGACGCTTTTCGTGATGAACAGCGGCGGCAAGCTCGTCCGCCAGGAAGTGAAGGTGGTCGCCGGCGGCGAAGGTTCCGAATTCAAGCTGCGAGGTGTGAACCTGCTTGGCGGTGAAGCGCATTGCGACGTCACGATGGTGCTCGACCATACCGCGCCGGACACTTTTTCGACCGAGACACTGCGAAATGTCGTAACAGGCAAGGCAAACGGTGTGTTCCAGGGACAGATCCGCGTTGCGCAGATTGCCCAGAAAACCGATGCCAAGATGGCCTGCAACACACTGTTGCTTTCCGATGAGGCCGGGTTTTCCTCGAAGCCGGAACTTGAAATCTTCGCGGACGATGTGGCCTGTGGTCATGGTGCAACGGTCACGGACATCGAGGACGAACACCTTTTTTATCTGATGTCGCGCGGCATCGATGAAAAAATGGCTCGTGGCCTGCTGGTAAAGGCGTTCGTCGCGGAGGTGATCGAGGAACTCGAGGACCAGTCCGTGATAGAGGCGCTCGAGGCCAGGCTGGTTAATTGGTTCGCCGAGCACGGTTAAACCAACCCTAAAACCACTTGAGCCTGCATTTTTCTGTGCGGCAAGCGGGGTTCGAAATGGACCAGAAGGTCGATACTATGAGCTATGATGTCGAAGCCGTTCGCCGGGATTTTCCGATCCTGGCGCGCGAGGTTTACGGCAAGCCGCTCGTCTATCTCGACAACGGTGCCTCGGCGCAAAAGCCGCAGGCGGTGATCGATGCCGTTACGCATGCTTACAGCAACGAATACGCAAATGTGCATCGGGGCCTACATTTCCTCTCGAACGCCGCCACGGATTCCTATGAGAAAGCGCGCGAAACGGTCCGCCGCTTTTTGAATGCCGAAAGCGCTGACCAGATCATTTTCACCAAGTCGGCGACCGAGGCGATCAACACCGTTGCCTACGGTCATGCGATGCCCGATATCGGCGAGGGTGACGAGATCGCCCTGTCGATCATGGAGCATCACTCCAACATCGTGCCCTGGCATTTCCTGCGAGAGCGCCACGGTGCGAAACTGGCCTGGATTCCGGTCGATGAGGAGGGGGTGCTCACCGTTGAGGCATTCGAGAAGACGCTGACCGACCGCACCCGACTAGTCGCCATCACGCATATGTCGAATGTGCTTGGCACCGTTACGCCGCTGAAGGATATTATACGGATTGCTCATGAACGCGGCATTCCGGTTCTGGTTGACGGCAGTCAGGGAGCGGTACATCTGCCGGTCGATGTGCAGACACTCGACTGCGATTTTTATGTGTGTACGGGACATAAGCTCTACGGCCCTTCGGGCATTGGTGTGCTTTATGGCAAGAAGGAGCGTCTTGCCGCGATGCGGCCTTTCCAGGGCGGCGGCGAGATGATCGAAGACGTGACTCTCGATAGCGTCACCTACAACGACCCGCCGCACCGTTTCGAGGCGGGTACACCACCCATCGTACAGGCGATTGGGCTTGGTGCCGCGCTGGAGTATATCGAAGGCGTTGGTCGCGAAGCGATCGCAGCGTATGAAACCGATCTTGTACGCTATGCACATGAACAGCTCGGTCGCATCGATACACTCCGCATTTTCGGTAACGCGCCGGATAAGGGCGCCATTGTGTCCTTCGAGATCACGGGTATTCACGCGCACGACGTCTCCATGGTTATCGACCGTTCGGGTGTGGCTGTCAGGGCGGGAACGCATTGCGCGCAGCCCCTTTTGAAGCGTTTCGGTGTAACCTCCACCTGCCGTGCCTCATTTGGCATGTACAACACGCGTGAGGACGTTGATGCCCTTGCTGAAGCGCTTGAAAAAGCGCGGCGTTTTTTCGGATGAACGAGATGACTGACACACCGAAAGATACCGGACAGTATACTGAAGCGATTGCTGCCGAGGAGGCCGAAGCCAAGACGCATTCAGTATCCTCAATCCCGCAAGAAGAGCTTGCGCGGCTGACGGATGACATCGTCAGCGCGCTGAAGACCGTCTACGATCCGGAAATTCCCGCTGACATCTACGAACTTGGTCTGATCTACAAGGTGGATATCGAGGATGACCGCTCGGTGAAGATCGACATGACGCTGACTGCGCCGGGATGTCCGGTCGCAGGGGAAATGCCCGGCTGGGTGGAAAACGCCGTCAGCAGCGTCGAGGGCGTGGGCGAGGTGGAAGTGACCATGGTGTTTGATCCGCCCTGGACGCCCGATCGTATGTCCGAAGAGGCGCAGTTCGCTGTCGGCTGGTACTGAACGACAGGACGCACCGCCCTTGCAAGACGATCGATTCTTGCCCATCTTCACTACTAAGCCTTTCCGCGAGCCTTTCACTCGCTGTGAACGGAGAATGCGATGAGCCGATTTCAAGTGATGAGCATGACCGATGCGGCGGCTGGCCGCGTGCGCGATATCGTGGCTGCCCGCGATGGTGCCAAGGGAGTGCGCGTCGGCATTAAGAAGGGCGGATGCGCCGGCATGGAATACACGGTGGATCTGGTGACCGAAGCCGATCCCAAGGATGATCATGTGGAATATGAAGGTGCACATGTTTATGTCGCACCGGAGGCAGCGCTTTTTCTGCTAGGAACGCAACTGGATTTCGAAGTGACAAAGCTGCGCACCGGCTTCACCTTCAACAATCCCAACCAGACCTCGGCCTGCGGCTGTGGCGAATCGATCGAACTGAAGCCCGCGGACCTGAAAGCGCTCGCCGAGGCCCGCGGTCCTGCCTGATGGGCGGCTGCGTGTATGGATAACGACGCGATCCACGATCTTTTCGCCGGGCTTGGCCCTGTCGCGATCAGACGCATGTTCGGCGGCAGGGGCATCTATCATCAAGGTGTCATTTTTGCGCTGGAGATCGGCGGCGAGATCGTGCTGAAGGCCGATCAGAAAACTGTGACCGAATTCGAAAAGGCCGGTTCTCGCCAATGGATCTATGAAGGCCATAAGGGACGCGGGCCGGTAGCGATGCCGTATTGGTCCATTCCCGACATTGCTGTCGACGATCCCGACGAAATGGCGCGTTGGGCTCACCGCGCTTTCGAAGCAGGCCTTAGAAGCAAGAAGCTATAATTCTTCCATTTCATAAGAAACGCCGCCGACGAATGCCGCCGGCGGCTGCGTTCTGTTGATACGGGACGCGCTGTCAGGTCTTGACCGGGATCCTCATGAACGCCGGCACATCGTCGCCAAAGCCCACCGTAGCGTCTTCCTCACGTTGATGTCGCCGGTTCTCTTTGCGCGGTTCGGCTTTGTCCTGCTTTGCCTTGCGTTCGGCATTGTCAGATTTGATATCGTCCTTGCGCGGTTTCTTGCCGGACGTTTTTCTCTCTCCGCCTGCCGAGTCCTTCTTGCCGCCGCGTTTCGCGCCGCGCCCGCGTTTTTCTTCTTCGGCGCCGTCGTCGATCTGAAGCGTCGACAAATCGCCATCCAGCCACTCGACATCCTGACCAATCAGTTTCTCGATGGAGTCCATGTATTTACGGTCGGCCTTGGTAATCAAGGTGAAGGCCTTGCCGTCTCGGCCCGCGCGACCGGTGCGGCCGATGCGATGCACATAGTCGTCAGCGTGGGTTGGAATGTCGAAATTGAAGACGTGGCTCACATCGGGGATGTCGAGGCCGCGAGCGGCAACATCGGAAGCCACGAGGAGGCTGAGATTTCCCTTGCGGAAGTTCTCCAGCATCGTCATGCGCGCGCGTTGATCCATGTCGCCGTGCAGCGCGCCGGCGTCGTACTCATGGCGCGCCAACGAGCGGAACAGGGTCGCAACCTCGCTCTTGCGGTTGCAGAAGATGATCGCATTCTTCAGGGTTTCGCCCTCGGAATCGATCAGTGCGCGCAGCCTTTCACGCTTCTCCCACGGTTTGTTGCCGCACTTCACGAAGCGCTGGGTGATGTTCGTGGCGGTAGTGGCGGGGCGTGAGACCTCGACGCGTACCGGTGCCTGCAGAAACTGTTCGGTGAGCTTGGTGATCTCCGGCGGCATGGTCGCCGAGAAAAACAGGGTTTGACGGGTGAAAGGAATGAGTTTGCAGATGCGTTCGATGTCGGGGATGAAACCCATGTCGAGCATGCGGTCGGCTTCGTCGATCACCAGGATATCGACGCCAGTGAGAAGCAGTTTTCCGCGCTCGAAATGATCGAGCAGGCGACCGGGTGTCGCGATCAGCACGTCTGCGCCGCGCTCGAGTTTCTTTTCCTGTTCGTCGAAGGAGACGCCCCCGATTAACAATGCGATGTTAAGACGGTGGTTCTTGCCGTATTTGACGAAGTTTTCCTCAACTTGCGCGGCGAGTTCTCGGGTCGGCTCCAGAATGAGCGTGCGCGGCATACGTGCCCTCGCACGTCCGCGCTCCAGCCGTGTGAGCATGGGCAGTACGAAGGACGCTGTCTTGCCCGTCCCTGTCTGCGCGATGCCAAGCACGTCTTTTCCGGCCAGGGCGTGCGGTATGGCACCTGCCTGGATCGGAGTGGGTTGCGTGTAGCCTGCATCGGCCACGGCGGACAGGACCTTTTGGGACAGGCCCAGATCGGAAAATTTCAACGCTTCCTGAGCGGTGTCTTGTTCTTCTGCTGGCACGTTTCGGCTGTCTTTGTGTTTGCGGTCAATGCCGCCTTGTGAGGCCATAGGACCCCGAATCCCTGGTGGGCGTACGGCTTGGCGCGCGCGATGTCAACAGATCAGTTGCCGTAAAGTCAGCTATTGTTCAGTAACGGAACTGCTCTGAAAGAATGCGTTCGTTCCAGGAATGGCTCTCGTCGAACAGAACGGTAACCGTTTCATCGTGCGATTCGCGGACCGACACCGAGACCACAGATTTGATCTCGGTATGATCGGCAACGGCGTTCACCGGCCGTTTTTCCGGTTCGAGAATTTCGAAATGAACCGTCGCCTGATTGGACAGCAGGGCACCACGCCAACGGCGCGGACGAAATGGACTGACCGGTGTAAGTGCAAGCAAGGGGGCATCAAGCGGAAGAATGGGTCCGTGGGCTGAAAGATTATAGGCCGTCGAACCGGCCGGCGTCGCAACCATGACGCCGTCGCAGATCAATTCCTCGAGGCGCACCTTGCCGTCGATGGCGATGCGGATCTTCGCCGCCTGGTAGGATTGGCGCAGAAGCGAGACTTCGTTGACCGCCAGAGCCTTGACCGTGTTTCCGTCGGCGTCGATGGCTTCCATCTGCAAGGGACGAACTGTCTCCGGTATGGCGGCAGCGACACGGTCGCGCAGGCCGTCTTCCCGATACTCGTTCATCAGGAAGCCTATGGACCCGCGGTTCATTCCATAGATGCGCTTGCCAGCCCCCATCGTCTCGCGCAGTGTATGCAGCATGAAACCGTCGCCCCCCAGCACGACGATGACATCGGCATCCTCGGGGCGTTCCTGGCCGTAGAGCGCGGACAACCGCCTGGCCGCTTCCTGTGCGTCTTCAGTGTCGGCGGAAACGAAGGCAAGCGCCAATGTATTTTGGGTCATCGCAATCGGACAGGGCCTTGAATTCGAGGCAAACAGCTATCGGTTAGCATGTGCGCGAGTGCATGCAAAGACGGGTGGCGCCGCATTGATATGGGAAAGGCAAGGACAAGATGCCAGTTTTGATTTCACTCTTGCGCGGTTTGTGCTAACGGAGCGCCGGATGCCCTTGTAGCTCAGTTGGTAGAGCACCTGATTTGTAATCAGGGGGTCGGCGGTTCGAGTCCGTCCGGGGGCACCATGTTCTCCCGATTGCTGTTGGCGCATTTCTTATCGGTTCCGCGATCCGCGTTCCCGCTCTAGATATCGTCGCAATCCTCGGCGATCTGGGATTGATCGCTTTGTTCGATCTTTCCCTTCTCGATCCGGAAGCGCTCGCTGGTCAGCACGGAGTTGCCGGGGAACTCGTAGCATACGGTCACGACCTTCGTTGTGCCCAGTTCCTCCTCCAGTCGATAGCGTATATCGGTGCCTTTTCCCGAGGCTGTCTCCCAGGCGTCGAGCGAATCCAGGAATTCGGCCTTCGTCTGCTCGATGCCAATGTCGTTCAAGACGACCCGCGCGTCCTCGGCGAGGAGATCAGAGAGTTGTTCACGGTCCGCCGTGCGGAGGGCATCGAACCATTTGGCGAGGATATCGGTTTCCTCGGCCAATGAGGGCGGGATGGTGATGGCGACGATGGCCAGGATCAATGGCAATCGGTGCAGTTTCATTGAAAACCCCAATCCAGTGCTGTTGGCGCGCGATTCCGGCAGCGCCACTTTACCGGTATTATGGTTATACCGAAATCCCGGGGAATGCGTTGCGTTACCTTCGGTCCGACGCGCTTTTCAGATGCTGATAGGCGGCATAAAGAGAAACCGCCGCGGCGTTCGAGACGTTGAGCGAGCGGATCGCGCCTGGAACGTCGAGCCGTGCCAATGCGGATACGGTCTCGCGCGTCTTTTGCCGCAGGCCCTTTCCTTCGGCTCCCAAAACCAGCGCAATCCGGTTTTCGCGAAAGGTGTTTTCCAGTTGCTCGGGGCCGTCCGAGTCGAGACCGATGGTCTGGAATCCTGCTTGCGAAAGTTCCTCGAGCGCAGTTGCTAGGTTGCGCACTGTCAGGTGATCGATGTGTTCAAGCGCGCCGGAGGCGGCTTTGGCGAGCACGCCGGACTCGGCCGGGCTATGGCGTGCCGTCGTCACGAGTGCGTTGACGCCGAAAGCGACCGCCGAGCGCATGATGGCACCGACATTGTGCGGATCCGTCACCTGATCGAGGACAAGGACGAGTGCTGCGCCGTCGAGGTCCCGCAAAGGCTTGGGTTTGAGGGGCTCGGCCTCGATAAGGACGCCCTGATGGACAGCGTCAGGACCGATGAGGCGGTCGATTTCGCGCGGCTCGACGGTTTCGACCGGAAAGGGAAGGGCTGTGTATTTTTCCAGGTCGAGGCGCGCCGCCGCGTTTCGGGTCACGCGCAGGTGCTTGATCCGCCGTTTCGGATTGTCGAGCGCGGCGCGTACTGTGTGCAGTCCGTAAAGTCGAACGGTCCCGTCACCGCCATCACCGTCGCGAGTGAAGGGTTGTTGGCTGCCGCGCTTTTGTTGGTTGCGGTCCCTGTGGGCCCGCCGGAGGCGCGCGTAATGGCTGTCTTTCGGGGTCCGGGAATTGTGATCGTCGCTCATGGCGTCTCTATAGGCCCACAGCGCAATTCTGGAAACCGGATTCGCGCGATGAAAGTTTTTCGCGCTGGATTTGCGACAGGCTGTTGACACCGAAGTGCGGCCTCGTCATAAGGCGCATCGCGGAAGAGAACAGGGCGATTTGCCTACTCTGTATTCCGCCTCGTCGCTGAACTCTGACGGAAACGGAGGGGTGTCCGAGTGGTTAAAGGAGACGGACTGTAAATCCGTTCGCTATGCGTACGCTGGTTCGAATCCAGCCCCCTCCACCACCGCCATCAGAGCCAGCGAAGCGAACCCGGCGGGTATAGCTCAATGGTAGAGCAGCAGCCTTCCAAGCTGAATATGCGGGTTCGATTCCCGCTACCCGCTCCAGCTTATCCTTTTAAAATTGGTTTTAAATCTCGGTTCGGTATGGTTTGCGTCGTTTCGAGTTTCATTTGAAACGGCTCCCTCGCTCTGTTGATCACTGCCTCGCTCCGATAATCGTTGGAGCGATGCCTTTGTAAGGGGCGCAGTATGGCTTCATCCTTTTTTGGATGAATGTCGGAACTGAAGTTCCTCACGCGTCTTATCGAAGTCAGCAAGAGGAGAAATTCGATGAGTGCGCTTCGGGAAAAGGTTTCTTCGGCCATCGTTGCGGTGACCGACATTGGACGGGCGCGGCGCTTTTACAGTGACACGCTGGGCCTTGAACTCGAGGAGGAGGGTATGGAAGGGGTGCTGGTCTACAAGACCGGTACCACGCACCTGGTTGTTTACCCGTCCGAGTTTGCCGGCACCAACAAGGCCAACGCCGTGGTGTGGGATTGCGGTGCCGATTTAGATGCGATCGCTGCCGATTTGGTCGCCAAGGGCTTGGAACTCGAGCACTATGATATGGACGGGGTGACCTACAAGGACGGTGTTCATGAGGCGGGCGGGTTCAAAATGGTTTGGTTCAAGGATCCCGACGGCAACGTCCTGCACCTCAACAGCGCGTGAAACACCTCACCGCCCAGAACGAGCGCGATGACCCGCCCGGCAGAACGGGCGGGAAATATGCTGAGCCGTCGGTCACACGCAACTGTGACTTCGTTTCTGAAGAAAAAGGGCAGCGACTGCGACACCGGGCTGTTTCGAGCTTAGGTGGAGGCCCTCTTGACCATCACGTTCGGACCGGCCCCTTCGATGAGTGCAGCCGGTATGTTCAACCGGACAAGCACTCGATGGGTGGTCACCATGTTGATGTCTGAAGCGGGGCTTTCCGAAGCGCCGGCTGTTTTGCCTGGTGCGCGTTTCTCCGACACGTTCACCGCCGTCACCGATGAGCGCATCGATGCCTCCGTTGCCGTCGAGCGGGCGTTCATGACGTCTCCGGGATGGGTCGACAAGCTCATGGGGCTGCGGGACCGAATTGTCCGGCCGTTCGGTTTGAAGACCAGGAACCGGATGAATGGCTCGGCGTGCAAGGACAAACAGATTCTCTTTCGCGTCCTTGAGCGCTCATCGGATCGTGTGATTTTGGGGACCGATGACAAGCATCTGGATTTTCGGCTGATTCTCAGAGCCAACCCCACGGAAAGCGGGGGCACTCATGTCTCCTGCACGACTTTGGTGCGGCCGCACAATATGCTCGGTTGGCTCTACTTGGGATCGGTATTGCCATTTCACAAGCTGATCATGGCGGCGTTTATGCACCGCATTGTCGTTTGATGGAACAACTTGCTTCGTTTGGTCTTTGCATGGGCGACGCGCCGAAACGGTGTGCCGGCGCTTGCATCCATGCCGTGGATATCCGTTAAACCTGCTTGCCAAAGGGCCGGGGGCGGTAAAGGGGCTTGTAATTTATCGACTTTGTCGGTAATCGCCCCGCATCTAAAACCCAAACGCATCTACGGCGCCAAAGGAAGTTGCAATGGCCAAAGGTAAATTTGAGCGTACGAAGCCGCATGTGAACATCGGCACGATTGGTCACGTTGACCACGGCAAGAC
>NZ_CAJXGF010000138.1 GCF_913053745.1 uncultured Nitratireductor sp. | reverse complement strand
CTTCGAATTTTCTGAACGCGCATATTCGCGGCCGCACGCTTGCCGAAACGCGCGCCGAGCTTTCACGCCTGCAGGAAGAAACGCGTGCGGCTCTCGACACACTTTCGCAAGAATTGGTCGAGCAGGGCCTTGCCGTGTGGGCGGGCACCGAGAGCGGCCAGCCGGCGCGGCTGATTGTGCGCGGCCGCGCCAACCTTCTGGAAAACCTGACGGCCGAGGCCGATCTGGAGCTTCTACGCCGGTTGTTTGAAGATCTGGAAACCAAGGAAGGCCTGATCCAGCTTCTCGACATGGCCGAAGAGGGTTCCGGCGTGCGCATTTTCATCGGTTCGGAGAACAGGCTTTTCTCGCTCTCCGGCTCTTCGCTTGTGGTCGCGCCCTATCGCGATCAGGAATCGCGCGTGATCGGTGCGCTCGGCGTGATCGGACCGACGCGGCTCAATTATGCCCGTATCGTGCCGATGGTGGATTACACGGCCCAGATCGTCGGCCGCCTGCTTAGATAGCTTTTCGCTTGGAGGATTCCATGTTTGGCCTGATCGGTAAAATGCGCGCGCAGCCAGGAAAGCGCGATGCGCTTCTGGAGATACTCGCCAAAGGCACCGAGGAAATTCCGGGATGCTTGAGTTATGTAATTGCACGCGATCCAGAGGATGCCGATGCAATATGGATCACGGAAGTCTGGGACAGCGAAGACAGCCATAGGGCATCACTTTCCTTGCCGTCGGTTCAGGCGGCGATCGCGGAGGCGCGGCCAATCATTGCCGGTTTCGACAGCAATGTGCGCACTGAGCCTGTTCATGGCATCGGGCATTGAAGCAACCACCCCTTGATTTTGCCGGCACGAACATCGATATCGGTCGCAACATCCGAACAATTCTAGAATCGTAGACGGACTGACATGACCAATCAGGCTAAGGACAACGAAGAAACCAGAACCGAAGCGGCCGAGGACCCGAACGTCAAAGCGTTCGAGGAGAACGCCGGCGATGCGGCGGTTTCGGAAGAAGACGTCCTGGTGCGGCTGGCCAAGGAAAACGAGGAGCTGAAAGAACGCGCGCTTCGCCTTGCGGCCGAGATGGAGAACTTGCGCAAGCGGACCGCGCGCGACGTAACCGAGGCGCGTAGCTATTCGATCGCCGGTTTCGCCCGTGACATGTTGACGGTTTCGGACAATCTGCGCCGCGCGCTCGAAGCAGTGCCGGCGGACGCCCGTGCTGCCGGCGATAGCGGTCTCACTTCCCTGGTCGAAGGTGTCGAGATGACCGAGCGCTCCATGCTTTCAACCCTGGAGCGCCACGGCGTGAAGCAGATCGATCCGAAAGGCGAGCGCTTCGACCCGCATTTTCATCAGGCGATGTTTGAGGTTCCGGACCCGACCACCCCTGAAAACACTGTTGTTCAGGTGGTGCAGCAAGGCTATGTGATCGGCGAGCGTGTGCTGCGACCGGCCATGGTCGGCGTTGCCAAGGGCGGCCCCAAGGCGGGTGCTGCGCAAAGCGGTGAGAATGCCGCCGCCGAACCGGGGCCACCGAACCCTCAGGCCGAGCGCGACGCTTAGTTACGCCGGTTTTACGCGCCGGTCGCCGGACGGCGGCAAAACTGGTTGCTTTCTATTCCCAAGCCCTTCGGCTATGCAGAGCGTGGAGGGCCCGATGGATGTAATTCAGCTTCTCGACTATGCTGGCGTGGCCGTATTCGCGGCCACGGGCGCGCTTGCAGCCTCCCGTAAGGAACTCGACCTTATCGGCTTTGCCTTTCTGGCGGGTGTAACAGGCACGGGCGGCGGTACACTGCGCGACCTCGTGTTGGGCGTTCCGGTCTTCTGGGTCCAAAACCACACCTACATCATTGTCTGCGCCGTGGTCGCGGTGCTGTTTTTCTTTGCGGCACCGCTGGTGGAATACCGCTATCGGCTGCTTTTGTGGCTCGATGCCGCCGGGCTTGCCGCCTATTCGGTGCTGGGCGCTGCCAAGGGGCTTGAGGCGTCGGGGTCGGCCATTGTGGCACTCGTGACAGGCATGTTGACGGCCACTTTCGGCGGCGTGCTGCGCGACGTTCTGGCAGGGGAGCCTTCCGTCCTCTTGCGACCGGAGGTTTACGTCTCCGCGGCGCTGGTCGGTGCCACCGCCTTCACCATCGGTGATTTTGCGGGGCTGCAGGGCGCTCTTTCGGCTGTCGTCGCCGTCGCTGCCGCATTTCTGGTGCGCGGTGGCGCACTGCGATTCGGCTGGACAATCCCACGCTATCGGTCACGGCCCGGCCGCCCGCCTGAGGAACTTTAGATATCCTGCGGGATCATGGAGCGGTTTTTCTGTCCGAAACTGCTCGAAACCGAAACTAGAACAGGCCGGCCTGCTGTGCCTCGTAGCGCAGGTCCTTCTGTGGGCGCGGACCGATCTGCTGGATAACGAGACCTGCGGCGAAGGAGCCGAGACGTCCGCAATCGCGCAGGCTGTGCCCGTTGGTGTAGCCGTAGAGAAAACCGGCGGCATAAAGATCGCCGGCCCCCGTGGTATCTACCAGTTCATCGATTTCTATGGCCTCAACGGGGATCGTCTCCTGGTCCGTTATGACAATCGAGCCCTTCTCAGAGCGGGTGACGATCGCCAGGCGGGTGTCCTTACGGATCGCTTCCAGTGCGCTTTCGAATGACGAAGTCTGGTAGAGCGAGAGCAATTCGTGCTCGTTGGCGAAGACAATATTGACGCGGCCCGAACGCATCAGTTCGAGAAACTCGTCGCGATAGCGGTCGACACAGAACGGGTCGGAAAGCGACATCGCCACTTCGCGTCCGGCGGCATGTGCCGCGTCGGCCGTCATGCGGATTGCTTCCTTGGCACGCGGTGGATCCCAAAGGTAGCCTTCGAAATAGGTGACTTTCGAGCCTTTGGCCTTGTCTTCTTCCACATCCTCCGGACCGAGTTCCACGCACGCACCAAGATAGGTGTTCATGGAACGCTCGCCATCCGGCGTGACAAAAATCATGGAACGGGCTGTTGGCGGATCGCCATCAAGCGGTTTGGTGTCGAAGGCGACGCCTTGTGCGCGGATGTCGTGGGCGTAGATCTCGCCCAGTGCATCGTTCGACACTTTCCCGAAAAAGGCGGACGTTCCGCCGAGGCTGGCAATGCCCGCGGCTGTGTTGCCCGCGCTGCCGCCGGAAGCCTCGATGGCCTGGCCCATGCGCTCGTAGAGCAGGGTGGCGCGATCGACGTCGATCAGATTCATCGCGCCGCGGATGATGTTGTTGTCTTCCAGAAACGCTTCGTCGCAGCGGGCGATAATGTCGACAATGGCGTTGCCGATGCACAGCACGTCATATTCGCTCAATTCGGATCTCCAGATATGCAAGGAAGGCGTTTTTGTTTTTGGACACGGGCGGTTTAGCGGTTTGGGCGCGATTTGCAAGCCATTGGCGCGATGCAAGCGCCTTGCACCGAACCGGAAGTGTGCCTATCTCGGAACGGCAGACGCAATCTGAAAGGCTTTGAGCCGGCATGATTTTCGACGCGGCGCGCGCCGCCATCGCCCGCCTCTTCTCCAGCGAGTTCCGCAGCGTTTTCTTCAAGACGCTCGGACTGACGTTGTTGGTGCTGGTGGGCATGTGGCTGGGGGCCAAGGAAGTGTTCGAGTATGCAGCGTTGCCGTGGTTCGACGCGATTTTTCCGGACCTGCCTTCTTGGCTCGGCTGGATGAGTTTCGTTGCTTTGATCGCCGCGGGACTGGGGCTTGCGGCCGGACTTTCGCTCCTTATCGCACCGGTGACGGCGGTCATTGCCGGTCTTTTTCTCGATGACGTGGCGGACGTGGTCGAAAAGGAAGATTACCCGCAAGACCCGCCCGGCAAGGCGCTCCCACTCGGCGCCGCCATCGCCACGTCAATCAAGTTTTTCGGTGTGGTCATTCTGGGCAACATCGTTGCGCTTTTTCTGCTGTTGGTGCCCGGCATCAACATTCTCGCTTTCTTCCTGGTGAACGGCTATCTGCTTGGGCGAGAATTTTTCGAGTTCGCGGCACTGCGCTTTCGCAGCGAACCGGATGCGAAGGCCCTGCGTCGCCGTTACGCGGGCACGATCTTCCTGGCCGGGCTGGTAATAGCAGGCTTCCTGGCTGTGCCCATTCTCAATCTTCTGACACCGCTCTTCGCGGCCGCGATGATGGTGCATCTGCACAAGATGATTTCGATTGAAGAGGCAGCGCCGGCGGACCACATGGAACAGCGCGGATAATATCGGACACCGGCTTCAGGTCTACGGAGCGAGCTCCATCAACGGGGCGGGGATCTCATTCGTCTTCTCCGCCGATTTGCATATGTCGGCGATGACACAGGCCATGCAGTCTGGTTTGCGTGCTTTGCAGACATAGCGCCCGTGCAGGATCAGCCAGTGATGGGCGTGGCGCATGAATTCGGCCGGTATAATCTTCACCAGCGTATCCTCCACCTGTTCCGGCGTATTGCCGGGAGCAAGCCCAATGCGATTGCCGATGCGCAGGATATGCGTGTCGACGGCCATTGTCGGCTGGCCGAAAGACATGTTGAGCACAACATTGGCCGTCTTGCGGCCGACACCGGGTAGGGTGACGAGCGCATCGCGATTGTCGGGTACCTGGGATTTGTGGTCGCGGATCAGCGCATCGCTGAGCGCGATAACGTTCTTCGCCTTGTTGCGCCACAGTCCGATTGTGCGGATATACTTCCCCACCGCCTCTTCGCCGAGCGCCAGCATTTTCTCCGGTGTGTCGGCAATCTTGAAGAGATCGCGCGTCGCCTTGTTCACACCCGCATCCGTGGCCTGCGCTGACAGCACCACCGCGACCAGTAGCGTAAACGCATTAACGTGTTCCAGCTCGCCTTTCGGCTCTGGGCGTTGCACGGAGAACCGCCGAAAAATCTCATGGATTTCCTCTGTCGAGTAAGCCGTTCTGCGTTTTCTGGAACGGCCGACTTTTCGTGGCGCGGTAATTTTCTTCTTGGGCTTTTCCATGCGCCTTCTATAATCGGGATCATGGCCGAAACAAACACCACAGACGCTCCCGTCTTCCAGGCGTTGCTGACGCCGTATCGCTCGCTCAGCCCGCGCGGTTTTATGACCCTGATGGGTATCCTGCTCCTTATCTGGCTGACCGTCGGCGCGCTTTTCCTGCGTATTGGCGCTTGGCCCGTCTTCGGTTTTTTCGGGCTCGATCTTCTGGCAATCTACGTGGCCTTCCGGCTGAATTATCGCGCTGCCCGCGTGCGCGAGGAGGTGCGGTTGTCGCGCACCAGCCTCGATATCCGGAAGATCCCACCATCAGGCAGGGCCGAGGAGCATCATTTCAATCCGTTCTGGGCCCGCTTTCGCATTGATCGGCACGATGAGATCGGCATCACCGACATGGCAGTGGAGATGCGCGATGAGCGCGTGGCGCTCGGCAGCTTTCTGAACCCGGATGATCGGGAGAGTTTCGCGACCGCATTCGGACAGGCGCTGGCAACCGCCAGGAGACGGTGAACTCGGCAGGAAACGGGTGGTTGAACGGGCCGAAACACGACATGATCATGCTCGAATGCAAATGCGAGATGGCGCGGTCGTGACAGGATCTGTGCCAGGAGTGAATGTCATGAATATGCAGACAGCCTTGTTGCAGCAAGATGTGACCCCGGAGGGCAGCGACTACGAGGTCGTGCGCCGGGTGGTCGAAAAGATCAGTCTTGATTATCGCGATCAGCCCTCGCTCGAGGAGATCGCACAGGAAGTGGGCGATACACCAACCGGCCTGCAGAAGCTTTTCACCCGCTGGGCCGGGCTCTCGCCCAAGGCCTTCCTGCAGGCGGTGACGCTCGATCATGCGCGGCGGCTTCTCGATTCCGGCATGCCGTTGCTCGACACCGCATTTGAACTTGGTATGTCGGGTCCCGGTCGGCTGCACGATCTGTTCGTAACGCATGAAGCGATCTCGCCGGGCGAGTACAAGTCGCGTGGAGCCGGACTCATCATGCGCTACGGGTTCCACCTCTCGCCTTTCGGTCAGGCGCTGATCATGGTTACCGATCGCGGGCTGGCGGGCCTCGCCTTCTGCGATCCTGGGGACGAGCGTGCCGCCTTTGAGGATATGGCTTCGCGTTGGCCGAATGCGAATTACGAAGAGGATATGGCCGCCACCGCCCCCTATGCCGCGCGTGTGTTCGACCCGGCCCGCTGGCGTGCCGAAGAACCGTTGCGTGTGGTGCTGATCGGTACGGATTTTCAAGTGCGTGTATGGGATGCGCTCTTGAGAATACCCATGGGAACGGCGCGCGCTTACTCAGATATTGCCGAGACTATCGGCAAACCGACGGCTTCGCGTGCGGTCGGGGCCGCGGTCGGAGCGAACCCGGTTTCCTTCGTGGTGCCGTGTCACCGGGCGGTCGGCAAATCCGGAGCGTTGACGGGGTATCATTGGGGACTCACGCGCAAGCGCGCGATACTTGGCTGGGAAGCCGGGCAACTCTCTCAAGCAAACTAGCTCGTCTCACCGCCTGGTCACGGCGTCGAGTTCTGACGGGCGATTCCATCCCTTTGAAAAATATTCTAGTTTCCCGCGCAGATTTGCGTGGGAGACTGTCTTGATCGTCATCATCGGTTCCATCAACCTCGATCTGATCGCCACCGTGCACCGATTGCCCAAACCCGGAGAGACGGTGCCGGGCGACACCTTTGTGACCGCGCCAGGCGGCAAAGGGGCAAACCAGGCGTTGGCGGCGCAACGCGCCGGCGCGCGCACCCGCATTGTCGGGGCGGTGGGCAACGATCCATTCGCCGTCGAGGCGTTGGCACTTCTGAAAGCCGCGGGCATAGACCTCGGCGCTGTCCACGAGGCAAAGAGCGCGACCGGCACGGCACACATCCTGGTCGACCGCGAGGGAGAAAACACGATTGCCGTGGTGCCGGGAGCGAATGGCGAAATGCTGCCCGGGCACGTGGCGCAGGCGGCACTTGCCGCAGGCAATCATGTACTCCTGCAACTGGAAATCCCCATGGAGACGGTGGAAGCCGCCATCGAAGCGGCACGCAAGGCCGAGGCGATTTCCATCCTCAACACCGCCCCTTACCGGCGGGAGGCGGCGTCGCTTCTCACCAAGGTGGACTATGTCGTCGCCAACGAGACGGAGTTCGATCTCTATGCCGATGCGCTCGGGTTGAAAGGCCGGCACCGTCGCGCGCGCATGGAGGCGTTCGCGGCCAAAACCGGCCATACGATCATTGTAACGTGGGGGGGCGAAGGGGCCTGGGCCGCCACACCTGACCGTTTCATTACCTGTGGGGCGATGGAGATCACACCCGTCGACACGGTCGGCGCCGGCGATACGTTTTGCGGTTATCTGGCAGCGGGGCTTGCCGAGGGGTTGAAGCTTGAATCGGCATTGCATCAGGCAACGGTGGCCGGTGCGCTCGCTTGTTTGAAGCCGGGAGCACAACCGGCCATTCCGTACGCGAAGGATGTGCTGGCGGCAATAAGCTAGTTCTCGAGCCTCGAGAGGCTTGCCGGACGCGCGCTTGTATGCATCTTTGCGTGGCGGAGGAGAACGCTCATGTCCCTTGAAACCTATTTGGCCTACGTCATCGTCTGTCTGGTGGCGACAGTGGTGCCCGGACCCACGAACATGCTGATCGTCGCCAACGGTATGCGCCATGGCGTGCGTGCGGGGTTGATGAACGTGGCCGGGACGCTCGTTTCCTTGTCGATTATGATCGCCATTGCCGGCATCGGCCTGACCTCTCTGATCGAGATGGCCGGCCATTGGTTCGAATGGATCAAACTGATCGGCGCCGCCTATCTGTGCTGGCTGGGCTGGAAAATGATCCGCGCCAGCAGCGGAACTGCAGAACGGCAGGTTGTGCAGCCGGTGACCCCGCGCCGGAGTTTCTTTATGCAGGGGTTTCTGGTTTCGATGGGCAATCCGAAGCAGCTTCTGTTTTTTGGCGCGCTGTTGCCGCAATTCATCGATCCGGCGGCCAATCATGCAGCCCAGATTGCCGCCATGGGCGGCACCGCGCTTTTGTTCTCTGCCGTATCGGACGGCGGCTATGCGGTCGCCTCGGGCAATATTGGCCAGCGCCTCACGCCGAAACGCGTGCGCCAAATCGCTCGTATCGGTGGCGGGTTTCTGGTCGGTAGCGGGCTCTGGATCGCCTTGTCGCGGGCGCGATAAGGCGTTCTGCGTCCAGTTGGCATCACCGTATTGGCATAAATGCGGATAGCCGAACCGCAAGCGGTTGGCCTATCCGTGAAACGTGACGGAACGGAGTGGAAAATCTGGCGCTAAAGCCGAGCCAGTCGCTCCGTTAAGAGCTCGAAGAAGCCGTCATCGTCGATGTCACGCATAACCAGTGCGTTTTTTGGCCGCTCGGTTACATGCCACCAGTCGATTACCGTCATACCCATGGTGAGCTCGGAACCGGTCTCGACCGTCACGTTGCAGGCGCGGCCCTTGAAGAGTTCGGGCTTGAGAAGATACGCAATGACGCAGGGGTCGTGCAGCGGGCCGCCGTCGGTGCCGTATTTCTCCTCGTCGAAGCGCTCGAAGAATTCCAGAAGTTCCGCGCAAGCATTGCCGACCTTTGTGCCCAGGTCGCGAATAGACGCGATGCGGGCCCGGGTGGTGAGCGCCTTGTGCGTCACGTCGAGGGGCATCATAACCAATGGCACGCCCGCGCGCAGCACCACATCGGCGGCGTGCGGATCGACATAGATGTTGAATTCGGCTGTGGGCGTCACATTCCCGCCCTCGAAGAAGCCACCGCCCATCAGGACGATCTGGCGGATGCGCGGGGCAATCCTCGGCTCGCGGTTCAGCGCCAGCGCAATGTTGGTGAGCGGGCCGAGCGGGCATAAAGTGACCTCGTTCTCGCCATGGGCCATTAGCGTGTCGACGATGAAATCGACGGCATGTTCTTTCTGCAGGGGCATTTCCGGTTCGGCCAGGTCCGGACCGTCGAGCCCGGTGCGGCCGTGAACGTGCTCGGCTGTCACCAGAGTACGGACAAGCGGGCGTATTGCGCCAGCGAACACCCTGATGTCGGACTTGCCAGCCAATTCACAGATCTTGCGTGCATTCTTCTCCGTAAGCGCCAGAGGCACGTTGCCGGCAACGGTGGTAATGCCCAACACATCGAGTTCGGGGCTTCCCAGCGCCAGCAATATGGCCAGCGCATCGTCCTGGCCGGGATCCGTGTCGATAATAATCTTGCGCGCTGCCGTCATACGGTTGCTCCAAATGCTTGAAACGCCTGTTTTGAGCGACCATATCAATGAGGAAGAGAAAAATGCCAACAGGGTTTTTCTCTATCCACGTCGCTCTTTGAGGACTGTAAAACATGACGCGTATGACGCCTTTTTCGAATCCGCTTCTGCTCGGGTTCGACAGTATGGAGAAAACGCTCGAGCGCATTGCGAAATCGGGCGACGGTTATCCACCGTATAATATCGAGCGCGTACGCGCCGAGAACGGGCAGGGGATGACACTCCGCATCACGCTGGCCGTAGCGGGTTTTGGCGCCGATGATCTGGATGTGACCACGGAAGAAAACCAGCTCGTCATTCGTGGACGCCAGTCAGACGAGGGCGAACGTGAATACTTGCATCGCGGCATTGCTGCGCGGCAGTTCCAGCGTATGTTCGTCTTGGCGGAGGGCATGCGGGTTTTGAACGCCGAACTCAAGAACGGTCTTCTGTCTATCGATCTGGACCGGCCCGAGCCGGAACGATTGGTACAAAAAATAAACATTTCCGTGAAAGACTGACTTACTGGTCTCATCCGGGAGGAACCCGGTCGGGCTGACCCGGCCGGAACCTTGGGCTCTTCAGCGGGTTGGTTTCTAAAGGAAACGCCTGCGTCAAGGAGGCTTATATGACCGAACATGAACATAAATTCGGGATCACCCAGCAGCAGCTCGCCCATATCGGCGAAGGCGCGGTGGCTTACATGCGCGAAATGGACGCTGAGGATTTGCAGGGCAAGTTTCCCGGTATGCCTGACCTGAAGCCGGGCACACGCTTATGGGCGCTTTTCGGTGCCGATGGGCAGCCAATCCTGCTGGCCGATGCGCGCGATGCCGCGCTCGCTGGCGCGATGCAGAACGATCTGGAGACCGTCAGCCTGCATTGAGGCCGACCCGTTCACGAAGGGCCGCGAGAGCGGCTCCGTGAAAATTCGGCGCATCGAACGGCTGTCGCGATAGATCGGACTGCTTCCGGATCTTGACAGCGAGGCCCAACTTCCAGGGAATGGGTAATGCATTCTGCAAAGCCATGACTGGAGGGGAGGCCATGCCGGCCAGAAAAACCACGTTTCCACTTATCGATGTATGGGGCAGGCCGGAGGAACGTGGCCGGCAGATAGGGGCCGCTTTCGGCGAACGGATCGGTCGTACACTTTCCCTCTACCGGGAGTATTTTGCGCGGCCCGATGAGGAAATCCTCTCGGCGGCCGCTCGTTTCCGTGATGTCATTGGCGCTTTCGACCCTCAATATGTTGCCGAAATCGACGGGATTGCGGAGGGAGCGGACGTCGATCCATTGTGGATATGTGCTCTCAATGCCCGAAGCGAGCTTCTTTCGGCTCTTCCGGCTTCCGAATGCACCGTTGTTCATTACACTGGAACGCCCTTTGCAGGGCAGAATTGGGACTGGTCGGAAAAATTGGAGGAGCTGACTGTCCTCATCCGGTCCGAGGATGAGCGCGGCCGTCGGTTTTTGACACTGACCGAGCCAGGTATCCTGGCGAAGGTCGGTCTTAACGACGCAGGCTTCTGTGTGTGCCTCAACTTTCTGCCGACACCCAAGTCAACGGAGGGCGTGCCCTCGCATATTCTTCTGCGTGCGCTCCTTGACGCGGGATCCTGGACGGAGGTTGAGGAAACTTTGGCAAGGGCGGGTGTCGGGCGGTCACTCAATCTTCTTGTGGCTGGTGCGAACGGATATAGCATCAACATCGAGTATGAAGGCGATGCGGCGCGGCGAATGGAGACGGGCGGGGCGGCGACAACCCACACCAATCACTATCTGACATGTTCCGCGCCGGTGGATGCTGAGCTTCTGGAGAATTCCACAGCCCGGCTCGACCGTATTCGTGCCCTGACGGCATCCGGTACGACAGTAGGACTTGTGCAGCTCAAACGGGTTTTATCCGATCGGAAACATCCGGAACACGCAATTCTCGCACCTTACAGAGACAGCGACGGGTTTCTCGGCCGCAAAGGCACGGTATGCACGATCGCAATGGACCTCGCCGAACGACGCATGCATATCCGCCGGGGCAACGATCCGGATGCGCCGTTTTACGATGTTGCGGTCATTGAAAAGGAAGCGGCGCTCCCAGTGTGAGAGCGCCGCTTTGCAACTGTCTTCGAAACGCTGAACGATCAGGCGGCGTTGGAGGCCGGCGTCTGTGAAAGGAAACTGTGAATGGCGG
>NZ_CAJXGF010000137.1 GCF_913053745.1 uncultured Nitratireductor sp. | reverse complement strand
GTTCTCCTATTTCGGCCAGCACAATGCCGGCGTGATCTTCTTCGTCGAGGAGGAGCCGCAACAGGTGGTCGTGCTGGTGCGCGGCCGCGGGAACCTGTCGGCCTACGAGCAGCGGGCGCTGGTCAACGAGGTCGAGGAGCAGGTGCTCCAGGTCTCCGGCATCGAGGCGGAGCTTTCGGCGCGTAGCCTGGCGGGACCTTGGCGGATCGGTGGATCGCTCTCGGTCGACGGCGCGCCGATGCGCGTTTCCGTTTCCACCGGATCGGCGGGCGACGACGGTCGAATGCGGTTGCGTGTCGAGGCGCTGCCCGACGGTGTGCCGGTCAAGCTTGCCGCCGACGGTCAGGCACGGATCGAAGACGGAGCCGCTTATTACGACGGTACCTTCTCCTTCAACACCTATTCCGAAGAGACGATGGCGGCGCTGCGCGCGGATGAAGAGCGGCCATTGTCATTGACGACGGCTGCTGCCACCAATCGGCTGACGGGCAGTTTCGATCTCAGGCACGACCGGTTGGCGGTGGACACTTTCCGTTTCGAGACAGGACCGGCGGATGCGCCGTATCGGGCCGAGGGCAGGGCGAGCCTCAATCTTGGCGTCGAGCCGCGCTTCCTGATCGCGGCCGACGGAGCGCAACTGCGTTTCGAGCCAGACGAGACGTCCGACGGCTCCATTGCCGGCCTCGATCTCAGCGAGCGGTTCGAGGCATTCTCGTCTCTCATGCGTGCCTTGCCTGCGCCCACCATTCCCGGTCAGGTGTCGATCAACCTGCCGGCGATCGTGGCCGGCGACACGACGATCCGCAACATCGAACTGCGCGCCCAACCGGCCGAGGGTGGCTGGTCTGTCGCCTCGGTAGCCGCAACCCTTCCGGGACGCACGCGTTTCGAGGCGAACGGGCTTTTGAGCACCCGGGACGCGCTGGCTTTCGACGGGCACATGCTGCTCGCCATCGCTCAACCATCGGGCTTTGCCGCCTGGATTTCGCGCGATGTGGACGATGCGATACGCCGGCTCCCATCGGCGGGTTTCAGCGGCGATGTGAGCTTGTCACGCCGCGTTCAGACATTTGAGGCTCTGGAGCTTATCCTTGGCGGCGCCCGCTTCGAGGGACGCATGGAACGCCGGGAGCCGGAAGACTCGAAGCCCTGGCTGGATCTGGCGCTCGACGGTGAGGCGCTCGACCTCGACGGCATTCGTGCCTTCATGTCGCTGTTCGTGAACGACGCCGGTGTGAACAGGCTCTCCGGTCACGATGTGGATCTCGATGTGAAGGCTGGACCGGTTTCAGCGGTGGGGTTGCAAGCCGACACGCTCGATACGGCTTTGCGGCTGCGCGAGGGCGTTCTGGAAATCGACCGGTTGACGCTTGGCGGGTTCGCCGGCGCCCAGCTCAGCGCCACCGGACAGCTCCGCGACTTCTCCACGGCACCGACGGGCAAGATCGATGCAACGGTTCTGTCGACCGATCTGGCGGACCTGGCGGTCACGCTCGCCGGCCGGTTTCCCCAAAACGGCGTCTTCGGGGCCATAGCCGGCCGCGCCCAGGCCTTTCCCGGCCTTTTTGAGGACGCCGAACTCAATCTTGTCGCGAGTGCGGCCGACAACAACGACGGGACGGTCGGGATCGCGGTCAGCGCGGAGGGCGTTGCCGGTGGAACGGATCTGAGCCTGTCGTTTTCCGATCGCAGCCCTCGCGAGGATTTGCTTCGAGGCGATTTCAAGCTCTCGCTGACAGCGGACAATGACGATGCAGCCGTTCTCTACGGTCTTGCCGGACTGCCTGCGCTGCCGCTTGGGCTTGTTGGCGGGGCGAAGCTCGAATTGACCGCCGAGGGTTCGCTCACCGATGCGATAGAGACCGAGGCGTCGGTGACGGGCGAGGGGCTCAAGGCCGTGTTCGACGGGACGCTGGCCAATGCGCTGTCCACCCCGGCTCTAGACGGCGATGTGCGGCTTGAAAGCAATGACATCGAACCGTGGCTTGCCGTAGGGGGCGTCGTTCTGCCGGGATTCGGGCTCGGCATGCCCGTCGAGCTCGCCGCCGCGCTCGAATGGAGTGAAAAGATCGTCGTGCTTTCGGGGCTGGAAGGCGCCGTCGTCGGCAGCGGTGTGAGCGGCGATCTGAATATCGCGCTGGATGGCGGCAAGCCACGCATCGACGGGGCGCTCGACATGGCACGTTTCGACCTTGCGCCTGCCGCCGAGCTTGTCCTGGGGCCGAATGTCCTTTCAGGGGAAGAGAGTGGCGCCTGGCCGGAAGAACCTTTCGGCAGCGATGTCGATCTGCCTTTCTCGGCCGACCTCGATTTGCGGACGGATTCACTTTGGGCCGGGTTTCTTTCGGCGGGACAGGAAGCCAGCCTGAAGCTGAAGCTCGACGATGAAGGGTTGGCGGTTTCCGATTTGAAGGCTGCGGCTTTCGATGGCTCGATCGACGGTTTTGCCACGCTGAAAAACAATGCGGGAACCGGACTTTTGTCGGCGCAAATCGGTCTGGAGAACACCGCGCTCGAGGCGCTTATGCCACAGGGCAGCCTCGAAGGACGCTTGAGCGGACGCGCCAGCGTGACCGCAAGCGGCAAGACCGTTAATGGCATGGCCTCCGCATTGACGGGCTCGGGGTCTGCCACATTGAACGATTTAAGCGTTGTTGGCCTGAACCCGAAGGCGCTGGCGCAGATCCTTGAGCGGACCGATGCGCTGGGCAATGAGATCGACACGGCGAAGACGGAGGCATTCGCGCCGGAACTGATCCGCAACGGACGTTTTCCGGTGGGCGAGACGGAGTTTGCCTTCACCGTGGCCGGCGGCGTTGCGCGCACCCCGCCGATGCGCCTTGAGACGCAAGACGCTGTCCTTACCACAACCGCGTCGGCCGATCTGCAGCGCATGGAAATCGCAACGGACGGTTCCCTGATTTTCGATCCCGGTGCCGAAGCCGTTGTCGGTGCGGAGCCGCGGGTTGATGTCGCCGCCTCGGGGCCATTCGGTTTCGTCGGCTCGAAACTCTCCGTGGGGCCGCTCGCGCAATATCTGACCCAGCGGGCTTTGGAGCGCGAACAGGTGCGTGTCGAGCGCATGCAGTCGGTGCTTCTGGAAAAGCAGCGCTTGCGCCGCGAAACACGCTATTTCGCGGCCCTTCAGACCGAAAGGGAGCGCGCGGAGGCGGAGCGCGAGAGGCTTGAACGCGCGCTTCGTCTGAAGCAGGAAGAAGAGGAAGCCCGCCGCAAGGCCGAGGAGGAAGCTGAAGCTCGCCGTGCCGCAGAAGAGGCAGCACGCGCCGCGGAAGCGTTGCGGCGTTCGCAGCGCAACGCGCCAGACTCCGTCGGCGACGGTTCCTCCAGGATCGAGCGTGCGCCGCTCGATGCGCCCGAAGGGGCGAATTCGCCCGATGCCGTGTCGGAGTTCTTTCGCTCCAAGAATTTGTCTCCGCAGCAGCTTCGCGAATTGCTTGGGACCGGTGAAAGCGTGAACTGAGCGGAGCGGCTCTTTCAGGAGGCGGCGGAAAGACGGGTCTTCAAATCGCGAAGCACGCAAAGACGGAGCTTGGAGGAGAGATTATTCTCCTCGGCGCGATTGGCATCCACCTCCGCTATAAGCGCGGCAAGCGGTATTCCCCGTCGCCGGGCAATGGCTTCCAACTCTTCGAGGAACGGTTTTTCAAGGGAAATGCTCGTACGGTGGCCACGGATGCTGACCGAACGCTTGGCGATCCCGCTCATTTCCGGCCGCCGTTCCCGTCTTCGCTCAATCTGTGGGCCTCGAGCCGGGCGATCGAGCGCGTTCTGGCACTCTCCTGCTGCGCGCGCTCGACTTTGCTGCGGCCATGGAGGCTGCGATTCTCGGCGGCACGCTGTTTTTTCTCTTCGCGCTCGCGACGTTTACGGCGCTGCCGGAGATTGACCAGCTCGCCCATCGTCATTTCTTCCGGAAAGCATCGAGCGAAACGACTTCCGCGCCCTTGTTCTCAGAGGCGGGGGCTTCCTCTTCATCGGTGGCCTCGACTTCCGCTTCGGCCTTGTCTTTCTTCGCTTTCCTAGCGGGTTTCTTTTTCGTTGCCGGCTTTTTGGGCGCGCCCGCTTCTTCTTCCGCGTGCACCTCGGTGATCTCGGCGGTGGGTTCCGCCTGTTCGGACTTCACGTCGAACTCAAGTTCGAAATTGACCGAAGGGTCGTAAAAACCGCGAACCGCCGAGAACGGCACACTCAGCATCTCGGGAACATCAGCGAACGATAAGCCGACCTCGAACCCGGTCTCGCTGACTTTCAAATCCCAGTATTGATACTGCAATACGATTGTCATCTGTTCGGGGTAACGCTCGCGCAAGCGAGACGACACACGCACGCCTGGAGCGTTGGTGAGAAAGGTTATGAAGAAGTGATGCTCGCCGGGAAGCCCGGTGCGCGCAACTTCAGCCAGCACCTTGCGCATTACGCCACGCAATGCGTCCTGGGCTAGAATATCGTATCTTATGCGGTCTTCGGCCATCCACGCGAACCGGTTTGTGAGTCTTCGACTTACCTCTAATCAAGGACTGTGCTCAGGTAAACCGGCAAAAGCCGGCTTCCGCAGCGTCAACCACGTAAAGCCGACTCCAGATGAGCCGGCTCCTTGGTGTGCATTTCCCGCTTGCGATACGCCCGCAGGAAGGTCTTGACCGCGCAGGCGGCGGTTTCCTGCAAGCGGTCGTTCTCCAGTTTCTCGCCGAAGAGGGCGGGCATCTGCAGTTCGGCATTCACCAGAGCGAGAAATTGTCGCGCGGCGACGTCGGGGTTCTCCATGTCGAGATAGCCCGCATAGGCAAGCCGGGCGAAGCGCGCAGCCAGTGCCGACCAGACCTTGCCGGGACCATCGTTGCGCCAACTCGCGAACAGGTGAGGATGACGCTCGCCCTCTCTTTGAATCAGTTTGCGAAGGAATTTTCCGTCCTGGTCGCACAGGCAGTTGACTATGAGCCGCTCCGCAAAACAGGTGAGCTCTTTTTCAAGATCGGTGGGTTGATCCGGAAACGAAGCCAGGACCTCGAAACTGCGGGCGTTGCATCGCTGGGTGATTTCGGTGACGACGGCTGCGAACAATTTGTCCTTGTCGCCATAATGGTTGTAGACGGTCTGCCGCGAGACACCGGCTTCGGCGGCGATCATGTCGATGTTCGCGCCTGCATAGCCTTCACGGCAGAAAGCACGGGCGCCGGCATCGAGTATGGACAACCGCTTGGCGGCGTGTCCGCGTGTCGGGAGCGTGTCAGTAGCCATTGTTGAATACATGGAAAATGTATATAGGTGATTGACATATTAGACAAGACTGTCCAAAAATATAGTCAATAGAGCTTAGGCTTTCCTCCTGAGTCATGCGCCGATCCGTTATGTCGGATCGCGCCTTGGTCTCCCGTCCTTCGTTCGACGCCCGCTGCGGCAACCATCATTCTTGAAAGTGCTAATCATGACCACGGGATTTTTGCGCATTGCGCTCGTGCTCGGCGTGCTCACCGCCGTGGGCCCCTTTGCGATCGACATGTATCTTCCAGCGCTGCCTTCCATTGGCGCCGACCTGAACGCCGGTACCGTGTCCGTGCAGATGTCTTTGCTTGTGTTCTTTCTGTCCATGGGATTGGCGCAAATCGTCGTCGGACCGATTTCCGATATGATCGGTCGCAAGGCACCGCTCTATCTGGGCTTGTTCCTGTTTGTGATCGGCAGCATCGGTTCTGCGCTGGCCACCAGCATCGAGATGCTGATCGCGTTTCGCTTCCTGCAGGGATTGGGTGCGTCTGCGGGCATGGTGGTGCCGCGCGCGGTCGTGCGCGATCTGCACACGGGAACGGAGGCCGCCCGGTTGATGTCGCTTCTGATGCTGGTTTTCTCGATTTCGCCCATTCTGGCGCCGTTGACGGGCAGCGTGATCATCGCCACGCTCGGCTGGCGCGCCGTGTTCTGGTCGGTGACCGGAGCGGCGTTGCTTGCCGTCCTGCTGCTGGCGACGGCGCTTCGCGAAACGCGGCCTGCCGAAGAACGTCAGGGAAGTTCCTTGCGCAGCGCGCTCGCCGGTTATCGCTTTCTGCTGGGCGATCGGAAGTTCATGGGGCTGACCTTGATTGGCGGCTTCGGCATTTCCAGCTTCTTCGTCTATCTGTCGAGTTCGTCCTTCGTGCTGATCGATCACTACGGTCTGACGCCGACACTCTACAGCGTGTTCTTCTCCATCAACGCGGTTGCTTTTTTCACCATGTCTCAGCTCACTGGCCGGTTGACGGAGCGCTATGGACTGCGCCGCGTCGTGCGGGTGGCGGTCGTGTGCTATGCGACGACCATGGTCGCCATGCTGCTGGTAATGGCCTCCGGATTGCAGTCGCTCTGGGTGATGGCGGTCTTTCTCTTTGTCGGCTACGGCTTCCTGGGCCTCGTCATTCCGACGACCTCGGTGCTTGGCATGGACGATCACGGCACGATTGCCGGTACGGCGTCCGCATTAATGGGCACCTTGCATTTCGCCACCGGGGCGCTGGCCATGGCGATCTCGGGTATCTTTTTCGACAGTACGCCTTTGCCGATGGTGACGAGCATTGCCGCCTGTGCGGTTCTGGCGCTGGCACTGACGCAGATGACGCTGGGGCGCGACGAGAGCACCGCCGAGGCGCCCGCCGAGTGAGGCTGTCCCTCCGGCCTGGGATTTTAGAAGGGTGCGCTCGTCGCGCCCTTCTTTCTTTGCGGGCAGCAAATGAAGGGGCGGGGAATAGCGCTGTCGTGGAAGAAAGTGGAGGCTTCTGTTGCCAGGTGCCTCCGAACCCCGCCTAAAGGTGCGAACCCTTAGGAGTTCATGTGAAGCTGTCGCACTGCATTAAGCAGCGAGACGTGCCTCCGCATAGTTGTCGTTTGCAACTACTAGGTTGACCCGATAACGGTGGTATCATGCCGAGCGAAAGTCCGATCTTTACACCCTCGTCGATCCTGTTTCGCCCCCATCAGAAGCCGTCCTCGGGCCGATCCCCTGCGACGGATTCTGGTGGAGGCGCCGGGCACTGCCCCCGGGTCCGAATGGCTTATTACATCGGCAGTTTATCGCCATAGTCGGTCAAGCCGACGGTGCGAATATAGTGAGACGGCGGCGCCAAGAAAAGGGGGATTCTGGCGAAAAGCCGTTTCGGCATTGACTTAGCGTCATGCTTTGCGGAATGTCTTACACGGTGTGGGAAGAACTTTGGCAAACGTTGAGGTTGCGTTGGTGACCGGCCTTGTCGAAGCGGGCCCACGGTCTGAAATGAGGGAAAAGTCATGGCCGATTATTTCGCGGATGTCCGCAAATACGATGCAACCGCCGACGAAGATACCGTCAACAAAATCGTCAAGCATCTTGGCATTGCGTTGCGCAACCGGGATTCGTCTCTGGTTTCGTGCAGCGATCCCAGCGAGCTTGGCCGTGTGCGCGACAGCTGGTGCATGAAGAAGCTCGGCGAGACGGACGGCGCGAAGTGCGATTCCGTCATCGAGAAGGTTTGCGAGACCATGTCCGGAGACAATTCCAAGAGCCGTGTGACCTTTTACTACCTGGCCGCGAAGCATCTGGGCAAGCTGTCCAGCCTTTGATCCCGGCCTGACACCGACTGCCGACGCCCTCTTCGTTTCGAAGGGGGCGTTTTCATTTGTGCAGGCACAAGCGCGTGTGTGGATGGCGTGCGCAATCGGTCGGGATACACTTTTCGTGTACCGTGGCTGCTCTATGATGTCGTCATAATTCCAGCCCGAATCGGACCCTCATGCGCCAGTATCTCGACCTTCTTTCCCATGTTCTCGAAAATGGCGTCGACCGTGACGACAGGACCGGAACCGGTACGCGCGGCGTGTTCGGCCACCAAATGCGCTTCGATCTGGGAGAGGGCTTTCCCGTTCTTACCACCAAGAAATTGCATCTGCGTTCGATCATTCACGAACTGCTCTGGTTTCTGAAAGGAGAAACGAATATCGGCTACCTCAGAGAGAACGGCGTTTCGATCTGGGATGAGTGGGCGGACGAGAATGGGGATCTCGGTCCCGTCTATGGCGCGCAGTGGCGCTCCTGGCCGGCTCCGGACGGCCGGCAGATCGACCAGATTGCGAATCTTCTGAAGAGCTTGCGCGAAAATCCTCATTCACGACGGCATGTGGTTTCGGCCTGGAACCCGGCCGAGGTCGATTCCATGGCGCTGCCGCCATGCCACTGCCTGTTTCAGTTTCATGTGGCCGAGGGGCGGCTCTCCTGTCAGCTTTACCAGCGCTCCGCTGATATTTTTCTCGGCGTGCCCTTCAACATCGCCTCCTATGCGCTTTTGACCATGATGATCGCCCAGGTGACGGGGCTGCGTGCCGGCGATTTCGTGCACACGCTGGGTGACGCGCATCTTTATGCGAACCATTTCGACCAGGCGCGCGAACAGTTGACGCGCGCGCCCAAGCCTCTGCCGACCGTGTGGATCAATCCGGAGGTGACCGATCTGTTCGCTTTCCGCTTCGAGGATTTCCGTCTCGACGGCTATGTGGCGGATCCGTCGATCCGCGCGCCGATCGCCGTTTGACCGGGAGGGCACGATGGGCATCGAACTGGTTGTTGCAATGGCTGAAAATGGCGTGATCGGGCACGAGGGCGGTTTGCCGTGGCGGCTATCGACCGATCTGAAGCGGTTCAAGGCCGTCACGATGGGCAAACCCGTCATCATGGGGCGTAAAACCTGGGAAAGCATTGGCAAGCCGCTACCCGGGCGGCGCAACATCGTTGTCACGCGGCAGACGGATTACGCGGCGGAGGGAGCGGAGTGCGCTTCTTCGCTCGACGTGGCGTTGGCGCTTGCAACAGCCGGTGAAGCCGGGGCGGATATCTGTGTTATCGGCGGCGGACAGATCTATCGCGAGGCGATGCACAAGGCCGATCGTCTGCACGTCACGCATGTGCATGCCGAGATTGACGGCGATACGATGTTTCCCCCGATTGACCCGGAAATTTGGGAAGCGGTGTCGCGCGAAGACGTGCCCGCCGGACAAAAGGACGTTTACGCCACCACCTATGTGGTCTACGAACGGCGCTGAAGAGGCAAGGCAAGGCTCTCTTTTTCCTCGAATGAGCGGGAACGCGGCGGGCTGCCGCGTTGAAAGGGGATTTGCCGCTACCTATAACTGACCGGATGGGAGAGCCGTCCCTGGGGGATGGAACCCGGATCGAGAAAAGGAACAAGAATGCCCTGGAACAATCAAAGTGGCGGAGGCGGCCCTTGGGGCGGCGGCAATAACGGAGGGCCCTGGGATCAGGGACCGCGTGGGCCGAGTGGACCGCAGGGATCTCCACCCGATCTGGAAGAGATCATCAAACGTGGACAGGATCGGCTGAAAAACGCGTTGCCCGGCGGTGGCGGTGTCAGTCCGGCCATGATCGGCCTTGTGCTTCTGGCGCTGGCCGGTCTGTGGCTGTTCAAGTCGGTCTACACAGTGCAGCCGGACGAACTGGCGGTTGAACTGCGTTTCGGCAAGCCGAAGCCGGAGCTTTCCGAGCCCGGTCTGCACTTCCATTGGTGGCCTATCGAAACGGTCGAAAAGGCGTCCGTGGCCGAGCGGCTGATCGACATCGGCCAGACGCGCGGCGGGGCCTCCAGCGGGCTTATGCTTTCTGGCGATCAGAACATCGTCGATGTGAAGTTTTCGGTCGCCTATCAGGTCGCCGAGCCGTCCGCTTACCTGTTCAACGTCGCCGATCCCGACGAGACCTTGCGCCAGGTGGCGGAAAGCGCCATGCGCGAGGTTGTGGGACGGCGCCCGGCGCAGGATATTTTCCGCGACGACCGTCAGGGCATCGCCGAAGATGTGCGCACGACCATTCAGACCGCGCTCGACGAGTACGGCACGGGGCTGACGGTCAACGCCTTGTCCATCGAGGACGCCGCGCCGCCGCGCGAAGTGGCCGATGCGTTCGACGAGGTGCAGCGTGCCGAGCAGGACGAAGACCGCTTCGTGGAGGAGTCGAATCAGTACTCCAACCAGCAGCTCGGTCAGGCGCGTGGTGAAGCCGCGCAGATCCGTGAAGAAGCCGCCGCCTACAAGAACCGTGTCGTTCAGGAAGCCGAAGGTGAGGCGCAGCGCTTCGTCTCCGTCTACGACGAGTACGCCAAGGCCCCGGAGGTGACGCGCAAGCGCCTCTTCCTGGAAACCATGGAAAACGTGTTGCAGGGCTCGAACAAGGTGATCGTCGAGCAGGAAGGGGGCTCCGGCGTGGTGCCCTATCTGCCATTGCCCGAACTTCGTCAGCAGTCGCAACAGCCGCGTGGAACTGCGGGAGGGAGCAACTAATGTCAAACCGTCTTCCCATTCTCGTCGTCATCGGCGCAGTTCTCTTGTTCCTGGTGTATTCGGCGATCTTCGTCGTCAACGAGCGTCAGCAGGCGATCGTTCTTCGTTTCGGTGAGATCGTCGACGTGAAAACCGAGCCGGGCCTCTATTTCAAGCTGCCCTTCGCATTCCTCGAAGCGGACAATGTCCAGATCATCGAAGACCGCATCATGCGTTTCGACCTCGACGATATCCGTGTGCAGGTTTCGGGCGGCAAGTTCTACGAGGTGGACGCGTTCATCGCTTATTCGATCAACGATCCACGCGTTTTCCGTCAAACGGTCTCGGGCAGTGTGGCACTGGCCGAACAACGCCTGCGCACCCGTCTCGACGCTGCGCTGCGCCGTGTTTACGGTCTGCGCGGGTTCGAGGCAGCCCTTTCGGAAGAGCGCGCGTCGATGATGCGCGAAGTGGCAGAGGAACTGCGCCCCGCCGCGGCGTCTCTCGGGCTTGAGATCGAGGACGTGCGCATCCGCCGGACCGACCTGACAGCGGAAGTCTCGCAACAGACTTACGACCGCATGAAGGCGGAGCGTCTGGCCGAAGCCGAGCGGCTGCGCGCTCGTGGCCGCGAGGCTGCAGCCCGCATTCGCGCCCGCGCCGACCGTGAGGTCGTCGAGATCTTGGCGGCTGCCCAGCGCGAATCGGAGATTCTGCGCGGTGAAGGCGAAGCCGAGCGCAACGCCATCTTCGCCGAGGCTTTCACGCGCGATGAGGACTTTTTCGAGTTCTACCGCTCCATGAACGCCTACCGGCAGGCTCTGGACCCGAACGGAACCACCATGCTGCTGTCGCCGGATTCGGAGTTCTTCCGTTTCTTCAACGATTCCACGGGCGGTGGTGTGCGTTCGTCGGCACCGCCCGCGCAGGGCGCCAACGCCGGCCAGTAGTCGGCGGTCGGTATGAGCGAGTTCATCGCTGCCCTGGGCCTGGTCCTCGTTATCGAGGGCCTGGTCTATGGAGGCATGCCGAGGCTGGCAAAGCGGCTTGCCGAGCAGGTTCTGGAAATGCCGGACAGTGCGTTGCGCACTGCCGGCATCACCGCCATGGTTCTGGGGGTGTTCCTGGTCTGGCTCGTTCGAGGATGAAACAAGTTTACGGCCCGCATGGAAATCCCGTGCGGGCCGTAAAC
>NZ_CAJXGF010000136.1 GCF_913053745.1 uncultured Nitratireductor sp. | reverse complement strand
GGCGATATCCTCACCATCAAACAAGATCTGTCCGCCTGCCACACGGCCAGGCCAGTCCACCAGCCCCATGACGGAAAACCCCGTGACGCTTTTGCCGGAACCACTCTCGCCCACGAGGCCCAGCACCTCCCCGCGCTCCAGTCGAAACGATACATCGTCGACTGCACGCAGACCGTTTCCTGCCTCGCCGGGAAATTCGGTGACGAGGTTTCGAACTTCAAGCAGCGCTGTCATCGGGCGTTCCTCGGATTGAGCACATCGCGAAGCCGGTCACCCACCAGATTGATAGATACGATCGTGATGAGCAGGGCGATGCCGGGGTAAAAACTGATCCAGTAGAGACCAGACAGAAGATACTGGTAGCCGTTGGAGATCAGCATTCCCAAAGAGGGTTGGGTGACCGATGCGCCCAGCCCCAGAAAGGAGAGCGTCGCTTCAAGTCCGATGGCACGGGCCACCTGCATAGTGGCTATCACGATGATCGGGGCAAGACAGTTGGGCAAAAGGTGCCGCAAGAGCACACGACGACCGGGAATGCGCAGACAGCGCGCCGCATCGATATACTCCTTCTCCCGTTCAACCAACGCTGTGCCACGCGCTGTACGTGCATAGGTCGCCCATTCCGCGACGATGATTGCCAACACGACATTCGTCACGCCATTGCCAAGAATGGCCAACACCATCAACGCCATGAGAATGGTGGGGAAGGACAGTTGCAGGTCCACCAGGCGCATCATGAAATTCTCGGTACGTCCCCCAAGATAGGCAGCCATAAGCCCCAAAGTGGTGCCGATAAGTGCGGCCGCGAATGCCGAAGCAATGCCGACAATCAGCGAGGTGCGCAGTCCGTACATGATGCCGGACAGAATATCGCGGCCCTGGCCGTCGGTTCCCAAAAGGTAGGGCACGCCTGAAAAACTCTCCGAACCGGGGGGCAGACGACTGTCCATAATGTCGAGCTGCTGCAGATCATAGGGGTTCTGCGGAGCGATCCACGGCGCGAAGATAGCGGTGAACAGTACGACAACCAGCCCGATGCATCCGACGAGCGCGGCCGGAGACGAGAAGAAGTGACGCAGCGCAGGCCAGATGCGCCTGCTGATCGGCCTCTGGCCGGTCCGCGCAATGGGGCTTTCAGCTTCAGTGGCGATTTTCGACTCCATGGCGCGTCAACCCTTGCCATCCAGCCGAACCCGGGGGTCCAGCAGCGTATAACAGACATCAATGATGAAATTCAGCGAGACAAAGAGCACCACCATCATCATCAGGTAAGCGACGATTACCGGGCGATCGAGCAGGTTGATGCTATCGATGATGAGCTTCCCCATGCCCGGCCAGCCAAATATGCTCTCGGTCACTATCGAGAAGGCGATCAAAGAACCAAACTCCAGCCCAATGATCGTCACGACAGGTATCATCAGGTTCTTCAGTATGTGCACCAGGATGATGCGGTTTTCCCGCAAACCCTTGGCGCGGGCGAACTTGACGTAATCCTGCATGATCACCTCCTGCACACCTGCACGGGTGAGCCGAAGAATGAGCGACGTCTTGAAGAGGGCAAGGTTCAATGCAGGCAGCAACAGATGCGACAGCCCATCCCACGTCAGGAAAGACCAGCGAACGCCAAACAACATGGCGGTCTCGCCGCGCCCATTGGACGGCAACCAGCCGAGTTGCACGGCAAACAGCAGGATCAGCATGAGCCCGACCCAGAAAGTGGGCAGCGAGAAGCCGAGAATGGAGCCGGTCATGATGACCCGTGAGGACACCCGGTTCGGATAAAGGCCCGCATAAAGCCCCAGGGGCAGGCCAACGACTATCGCGATCACCATCGCACAGAGCGCCAGCTCCAGCGTCGCGGGCAACCGCTCAAGAATCACATCGAGCGCCGGTTTGGAATAGACAAAGCTGTTGCCGAAATTCCCTTCCGTGAGACCGTGCAGGAAGCTCAGATATTGCTGCCAAAGCGGCCGGTCCAGCCCCAGGTTCTCGATCACGCGCAGCCGCTCTGCCTGGTTCAGGTCGGGGTTGATGAGAATGTCGACTGGGTTGCCAATCACATTCACACCCAGGAAAACGATCACCGTCATCGCAAGGATGACGAACCCCGCCTGAATTATGCGTCGTATGAGGGTGGTTACCATGATTTGTTGTCGCTTTCCGGCTCAGTCGACGCTGATCGCCATACCATCACGCTGTGGATCTGCAGCGCCGGAGGAGATCCCGTCCGTTATCCGGATACCATGCAGCGCGGCGAACGCATAAGCTTGTGGCGAGCGCAACACTTCATAGCCTTGCCCGCGCAGCTCTTCAGCCACGGAACGCCGGATCCGGTTGCAGATGTCTATGCTGTTGGACACGCCGACCAGTCGCGGTGCGGAGACAGCCGCATGAATATTCATGTCGAAGTCAATCATGTTGATGATCCCCTGGGCAACGGTGGGTGCAATGTAGCTGCCGCCGGGAGCGCCAATCACGATCGAGGGATTGTCGCCCTCAAACACAATGGTCGGCGCGGCTGAGCTCGCCCTGCGCTTGCGGGGCGCAATCGATGCGGCCTTCCCCGGCCGCGGGTCAAAGCGGCTCATCAATCCGTTGTACATGAAGCCCAACCCATCAGTGATGGCACCGGAGGGGCTCCCCAGCGAATGAGTCAAAGCCACGGCATTGCCCTGCTTATCCACCACCGAAATGTGTGTGGTGTCCCGCTGCGACATATCCAGCCGCTCAACGCTGGCCCGTTCTCCCCGCTTGATCTGTGCAGCAAGTTCCGCGGCGTGCTCCTTGGACAGCAGTTTCTCCACCGGAACATCCACATAGGCGGGGTCGCCCATATGCGTGTCCTTGTCGATGGTCATCCGCTTCATCGCCTCGAACAGCGTGCGCACATAGTCTGTGGAGCCGTGCTTCATCGCGGCGAGATCAAAGTTTTCCAGAATTTGCAGCAATTCGATCATCGGAAAGCCGGAGCCCGGCGGGGGGCTGGAGGCAATCCGGCGTCCGCGGTAGCTGCCCCAAACCGGTGCTGCTTTGGTGATTTCGTATTGCGCCAGATCCTCAAGCGCGATCAATCCGCCATTGGCTGCGAAATCCGCAGCGATCTGCTCCGCGATTTCACCGTGATAGAATATGTCTGAAGAGCCGCTCTCTGCGATCCGTCGCAGTGTACGCCCGAGATCAGGGTTGCTCAGTATCTCGCCGACCTCGCGAAGTCTGCCATCGCTGTGGAAATAGACGCGCTGGCCGGTTTGCGAGTATCGTAGCTTGTCCAGCGTATTCACCTGCCCGTCACCTGTCTGGTCCTTGGTCCAGTACCAGTGCATGTGCGGCCGAATCTTGAAGCCCTCTTCGGCATACTTAATGGCTGGCGCGATGAGGTCGCCCCAATCCCAGGTGCCGTAATCTTTCAGGGCGCGCTCATATCCCTTGAGCGAAGCGGGGGTGCAACAGGCCAGATAGCCGATCTCGGAGATGTTGTTTTCAAGGATGAAACCAAACCCGTCCCGGCTTTGCCCCAGAAGCTTGTCGAGCCACATATCGGGCGTCGCCGCGGAGGGCGCGAGCGCATAAAACTCCAGCATCTCGTGAATGCCGCGATCCGGCATGTAGACCTGCATCGATCCGAAGCCGCCAATGCCGCACATCTGCGGATCGACAACGCCCTGAACGAACGCACAGGCTAGTGCCGCATCAATGGCGTTTCCGCCACGTTCCAGCACTTCGGCGCCGGCTTCCACTGCCTCTGGTTGCGGAGCAACAATCGTAGCGTTGCGGTTCATGCGCGCATCTCCTTGAGAGTGCGGGTCAGGAAAGCTTTCGTATGACCAATGCATTTCATCCGATCATGCGCGACGCCCGGAAGCTGGTCGAAAGTCACATTTACCCCGGCCGCCTCGAACGAAGCCTTGAGACTGCGCAGCCGCTCGGGTCGGGTGGCACCGGCGTCATTGGCGCCTTCCATGAAATAGGCCGAGCCGGGTGCATGGGCGATCTCCCAGGTTTCGAGATCTGCATCACCGACAACCATGTGAACCGCGACGCGTGCGAGGGCTGATGCATCGAAGGGTTTGCCGAAACGCTCGGCCACGTCCCGCACGCCAACCCACCAATCGCGGTCCGGATCGAGGAGCGTCACCGATCCAGGTGCACCGATGCTTGCAGCCCATAGTTTTTCCGGATGGAGGATGGCGAAACGGTGCGCAAAATGACCACCGCCGGAATAGCCGAAAATCGCAAACTTCGACCAGTCCTGCCCATATTTCCCTGCCATCTCTTCGACCATGGACAAAAGGACTTCGTCGTAACGGATGTCGCCTTCCTGCATGTACTTGTAGCCCGAGCGAGCTCCATCACCGCGCACATTGACCGGAAAGATCGGGCACAGGATCGCGCAGTCATTGTAAAGACCGAATTCGGCGAACCCGTCGCGAAACTCGAGAGCCGAGGTTCGACCGGTTCCGTGGACGGCAACGAGCAGATCGACCTTTTTCCCCTCGGCGGCTGCCGGGGGAACATAGAGCATCATGTGGAACCGGGGATCGATGGTGGACGCTATGATTGCGGTTTCACCATAGTCATAGATGGCGCGCGCGCGCAAAGCCGCACCGCTGGATGCAAGCTCCTGCATGTGTACTCCTGAGATGTTTAATGCAGGCGGGCCCGATGGGACGCCTTACAGTGGGAGAAAAATGCGGGAGGCGATCCAGACGCCTCCCGCGAAGTCCGCGTCACTCGCCTGCTTTGTGCACTTCATAAGCGAGCGTGTATTTGTCCCCGCGCGGCTTGAACTCGATGCCGTTCTTCGCGCCCAGCACCACATTCTCGTAGTGCATTGGCAACAGCCACACATCATTGAATGTCGCCGCCGAGACATTCTGAAGGAGAGGTTCTCTTGTCTCTTCATCGAGCGTGGACGTCGCCTGATCCAGAAGCTCGTTGATCGCGGGAACATCGATGCCTCCGCCATTGTAGCGTCCGGTGCCCTTATCAGCGTTCCGTGCTGCCACAAGAGCCAGCGCCGGATTGGAGACTTCTCCGGTATTCACGCCCCAGGAACCGAGGAAGAGCGAATACTCGCCATCGGAATATTTGCCTGAATAAACCGACCAGGGCATCACTTCCACCTTGGTGTCGATGCCGATGCGCGAGAACATCTGGCCTGCGGCCTGCAAGACTTCACTGTCATTCACATAGCGTCCAGACGGGCCGTGAATGGTGAGGGCAAAGCCGTCCGGATAACCAGCTTCGGCAAGCAAGGCCTTCGCAGCCTCTGGGTCGTAGCCGACCTCCTCAACCTCGCCGGAATGTCCGAAAAAGCCTTCGGCAACGAATTGATGGGCAACCGTGCCGTTCTTCTGCATGACACGATCAACGATGGCTTCGCGGTTCATCGCCATCAGCAGCGCCTTGCGTACGCGAGCATCCTTGAAGGGGTTGCTGTCCAGTGGCGACCCATCCTTTGCGGTGGCAAAGGGTGTTTGATCGCGCGAAACGTCCATACCAAGATAAACGAGGCGGGTGGACTGACCGCGAATGATTTTCAGATCATCATTGGACTCGACCCGAGCCACACCCTCTGCAGGAAGGTTCTCGATCAGATCCAGATCGCCGGCCAGAAGGGACGCGAGACGGCCGCCATCGTCGGGTACAAGACGCAGGGTCACACGGGACCAGTCGGCCGGTCCGGCGAAATAATCCTCATTCCGCTCCAGTTCGATCCGATCCCCCGGTGTGTAGGAGACCAGTTTGAAGGGGCCCGTACCAACTGCCGCAGGACCGTTCTCAAAATCGGAAACCGGTGCGTCCGCAAATTCCGAGCTGATAATGCGAATGCGGCTGAGCGAATTCAGGATCATCGGATCCGGGACCGTCGTTTCGACCACAACGGTGTGATCGTCTTCGGCAGTCACATCGGCTATGTTGCGGGTGTAGGAAGCAAATGCCTGGCTCTCCTTGTCTCGGGCCCTGATGAGCGAAACCACAACGTCCTCAGCGTCAAAGGATGAGCCGTCATGAAAGGTGACGCCCTCACGAAGCTTGAAGCGCCAGTGCGTGTCGTCGACGACCTCCCACTCAGTTGCAAGCTGAGGCTTGTTTTCCGCCAAGCCGCCGCGATTGATCAGGCTGTCCCATATGTGGCGGCTGGTGGCGTTGTTCGGTGAATTGGAATCCTCATGCGGATCAAGCGAGGTGATGGGCGCAGCCATGCCGATTGAAAGCGTTGGCTCCTGCGCAGATGCGGGAATGGCGCCAGCGGCGATCAGCGCAATCACCGAAGCATGGAAATTCCGCCGGGTCATGAATTTGGTCAATCTCTTCCCCCTGGTTGTTTCGCGGCGGCCTGTGACCGGCCGTGATTTTTTGAACTGCGTGTTCTTCAACAGGCCTGAGTAAACAGTCGCTCAAACGAGGCTGTCAAACACATTCTGTGCTTGTTTTGTCAGATGAAACACATAAAATTCCCCAAAAGAGATCAACTTGATTTGAGATACCCATGCAGAATTATATAGTAGAATCAGTAGATAAGGCTTTGGACCTTCTTATGGAGGTGGCGCGAAAGCCGAATATCGGTGTGACGGATCTCGCGCGAAAAACAGGCCTGAACAAGTCGCGCGCTTATCGATTGTTGCATACAATGGAACAGCGACAGATCGTCAAAAGAACGAAAGACGGCGCCTATGGGCTGGGGGATGCCATGCTGGTTCTGGGAATCACCGCCAGTTCGCAAACGGATATGATCCGTCTGGCAACGCCCATTCTCGAAGAACTGTGCCAGCGGGTGAACGAGACCGTGCAACTGCGGACGATCGATGGCATGGAAGCCTTATGCGTCGCGAAGGCCGAGCCTTCGCGGGACCTGAGGGTGCATGCGAATGTGGGGCGCCGTCGTCCCCTCTATGCGGGCTCGCCCAAATGTCTGTTGGCCTTCCAGCCACAGGCTTTCATCGATAAATGCGTCCCGTTGAAACCTGCCGCGCTTACGGCAAACACGCCACGCTCCCGCAAAGCCATCCTTGCAGAGCTCACGCGCATTCGCCGCCAGGGATATTGTGTCAGCCGCGGTGAGGTCAGCGACCATCAGGTTTCGTGTGCTGCTCCCGTCTTTGCCTTGGACAACTCCGTCATAGCGACGGTGCATGTCGTGGCTCCTGCGTTCAGGGTTCAAGAGTCCGAACTGGAGCACATTATTCGACTGGCGACATCATCTGCAGCTCGGCTTTCCCGGGCCTTGGGTTGGAGTGATGAGGATAGTGTTTGAACAGGGAGAGACACTCCACCGGACTCAGACTCCGTGTCGAAACTGCTCATGAGTTGCACGACAAATCTGACGAAGATCGTGACGGGAGCTGGGAACTAAGATCGGCATCGAGCAAGCCGCGCATCAAGTGCCGATAGTGTTTGATCGGCTTGAACCCTGCGCCAAACCCGGTGCCCAAGCCGCCAATGATCTTCTTTGTCTCCGGGCGCTCCCGTAGATCAAGGAAGACTCCCGGCAATGGCGCGGATGTGACGTCTTCAGCTTGAACGGTTTCTGCAAATTGGGCAGGCGCTATGAGAAGAACCTCGTGGCCGCGCTTCTTCAGCCCCCGGGGCCAGCGCGGGATAGGGCTGAACATCGCCACGAAGGCCGAGCATATGGATGGAAAGACGCATTCTGAGGTCGCTGGATCACTGACCCAAAGACAAAAGCTAATCCTTCCCCCAACCAACGAACCGGTGCCGCACGGAGAAGCTGTAGGGAACAGCTGGCCTAAGCAACAGCCAGGCGTGTATTTTCAAGCCAGAACTGCAGCGCTCAAAGCTTGAGCATCATCGCGCAGCGCGCCTCTATGGGCAGCCCCGCCTTCTTCTCCGCCTCCAAAACATTCTTGAGAAATGGAGAGCTGTCCGGTGCCACCAGAGCAAAACCGCAAGACTCATAGAACGGCGCGTTCCACGGGACATCGCGAAAGGTGGTCAGCGTAAGCGACGACAGGCTCCTCGCCTTGGCCCATTGCCGGGCAGCATCGATCAACGCACGGCCTAACCCCTTTCCCTGATGTTCAAAATGCACGGCCATCTGCCAGATATGCAGCATTTCACCATGGCGTTCCGCACTCAGAAATCCGAACACATCTCGATCGACCGTGGCTACCCAGGACGACCCCCGCGAAATCAGCACACGGTGACGATCGGCTGTCTGCACATCATCATCGGCAATCCACGCCAACGCTGGTATCTGGCAGAAGGTCTCTCCGCTCGATCGTTCAATCTCCGGTAACAGGTCAGCGTCGCTCTCGATTGCGGGGCGTATTGTTTGCATGGCAAGTCCGGCTCGTTTTATGTTCGACACGCGGGCAGCATCGCGGGTGCCAATGGGCCTGCTCGCCCGGATCAATTGAAGGAATGTGATGGCATCTGCAATCACATTCCAGCGAGTCACAACGCCCTTTCTGCCACTTTGCTTTCAACCCGGGTCTCGGGCCAATCGATGGCACGTCCATCAGCCGCATACAGCCGGAGCGGTGCGACCGGCTGACCTGTACGGGTATCAACAAGGAGAGACCGCGCTTCGCCTTTCTGATAAAGATGCCCCTCCCCCCATTGACGGAGAGCGACGACCACGAGGAACAGGCCGCGTCCTTTCTCTGTCAGGGCATATTCCTGATAGGCACTGCCATCGGATGCTGGCACAAGCTCTAGAATGCCCAGCTTCACGAATTCGCGCAGACGGCTTGCCAGCATGCCCTTGGCGATCCCGAGATTTTGCTGAATTTCGCTAAAGCGTCGAAGCCCATCGAACGCATCGCGGATGATGAGCAGCGACCACCAGTCACCAATCGCATCCAGCGCCCGCGCAACCGGGCATTCCGCTTCCCGAAAACTCTTGCGCTTCATGACGCAACTCCCCTTACACGTCGAGTGGTTCTAAATTAGAACTGGATTTCGTTCCTGCCAAATGGTCTCAATATAGAACCAGAGGAAATGTGAGGCTAGATGACCACAGGAACCCAATCCGCAGAAGATGCATATCGTGTCGGTGCAGATGCACAGCGTGCACTGGACAGAACCAATCTGTCTCCGCTTGCCCTTTGGCTGTTCGCGGTCACATGCGGCGTTAGTGTTGCGAATATCTATTATGCGCAGCCCTTGCTGGATTCAATTGCGGCATCCTTCGCAATCGAGCCAAGCCGCATCGGCATTGTCGTTACCCTCACCCATGTTGGCTACGCACTCGGCCTCATACTCCTTGTACCGCTTGGAGATATGCTCGATCGCAGAAAACTGATTATCGGGCAGACACTCCTCTCTACGGGAGCTCTTGCAATTGTTGGAACAGCTCCAACGGCCACGATCTTCCTCGGCGGCATGATCGCAGTCGGTTTGCTTGCCGTCGTCGTCCAGTCCCTGGTGGCCTTGACCGCAACACTGGCCTCACCGCACGAGCGCGGGCAGTCTGTGGGCTTTGTGACGGCTGGGGTGATTATTGGCGTTCTCGGAGCCCGTTTCATTTCGGGCGCACTGGCGGATCTCGGTGGCTGGCGTCTCGTCTATCTGGCGTCGGCGGGGTTCATGTTCTGCCTCTCCCTGCTCCTCATGCAGGTTCTGCCAAGGCACATCCAGAGCGCTCGTTCGGAGAACTACTTCACCATCCTGAGGTCAATGCCCGGACTTTTTCTCCGCGACCCGTTGTTGAGAAGCCGCGCCATTCTGGCGTTCCTTGTCTTCGCCAGCTTCAGCACGCTCTGGACAGCGATGGTTCTGCCCTTGAGCGCGCAATCACTGTCACACACACAGATCGGGCTTTTCGGTTTTGCGGGGCTCGCCGGCGCGCTGGCAGCGAGCGGCGCCGGACGGCTGGCCGACCGTGGACTGGGGAACTGGACAACTGTGGCATCGCTTGTGCTTCTCACCCTGTCATGGCTTCCAATCAGTCTCTTGTCGTCGTCGCTGGTCCTGCTGGCTCTCGGCGTTGTGCTGCTGGACCTTGCGGTGCAGGCTGTTCACGTTACCAACCAGAGCCTCATCTTTGCCGCCCATGCCGGGTCGCACAGTCGGCTGGTGGGCGGGTATATGACATTCTATTCCCTTGGCAGCGCGGTCGGCGCCATCGCTTCCACCACCATTTACGAGGCGTTCGGCTGGACGGGCGTGTCGATGCTCGGTGCCGGGTTCAGCCTCACGGCGCTTGTATTTCTGGGGACGTCGCGGTTTTTTTTCCATCGCGTGCATGAAGATGTAAAGACAAGGTAGCGGCACCCTGCGAAACGAGTGCCGCCAACGGTTGGGTTTGCCGCACAGGCCGCGTTGACCTGTTGTTCAACGCCACGCCAAGCGCGAAGCAGTAACATTCTGTTGCACTGCTGGGACCGCCTGACGCCGCCTGAAGAGGTCATGCGCACTTTCGACGAGCTCGTTCTTCGGGGGAGGTTCGATACGTGGGCCCCTCGGACGTGCCGGCCTGGTATGCAAGCCGTGCGCAGACCATCGCCGCAGGTCAGTTGACCTGCGGTTGGAGGGCGACCTGGCGGGGTTTTTGTTGTTGATGTTGGTTGCGGGGGCAGGATTTGAACCTGCGACCTTCAGGTTATGAGCCTGACGAGCTACCGGGCTGCTCCACCCCGCGTCAAGATTTCTGCGTTTTGCCTGTTTTCATGACAAAAGGCCGCTTTTGCGGCCTTTTCTTGTGTTTGTTTGTGTTTTGAGAAGCTTTCCATGCGTTTAGCAGACCTGGCAGCGACCTACTCTCCCGCGTCTTAAGACGAAGTACCATCGGCGCTGGGGCGTTTCACGGCCGTGTTCGGAAAGGGAACGGGTGCAGCCGCCCCGCCATAACCACCAGGTCGGCGAAACGCATGTAATCGAGAAGCTGGTTGACCTTCCGGTCATTGATTGTTCGCCTTCGGGCAAAGCCAGCAAGGCCAAGCGGCCGTCGCGCATTTTTGCGCGTGCCGTCCGCAGGATAGCGGCTTTCGCCGCGCTCATCCGCAAGGACACGATACAGGCGAAGCCCGCAAGGCCGACTGGCCGTCGGCGCTTATGCGCCGCGCCCGCTGAGCGGCTTGCGAAGCAAGCTCGCGTGAGCGCTCGAGATGAGCATGAGCCCAGATGAGCATAAGCAATGAGAATGATTCAAGCCGATCGAGTTATTAGTACCGGTAAGCTTCATGCGTTGCCGCACTTCCACACCCGGCCTATCAACGTGGTGGTCTCCCACGACTCTCAGGGAATACTCGTTTTCAGGTCGGTTTCCCGCTTAGATGCCTTCAGCGGTTATCCGTTCCGTATATAGCTACCCTGCTATGCGGCTGGCGCCACAACAGGTCCACCAGAGATACGTCCATCCCGGTCCTCTCGTACTAGGGACAGATCCTGTCAATATTCCTACACCCACGGCAGATAGGGACCGAACTGTCTCACGACGTTCTGAACCCAACTCACGTACCGCTTTAAATGGCGAACAGCCATACCCTTGGGACCTGCTCCAGCCCCAGGATGCGATGAGTCGACATCGAGGTGCCAAACAACCCCGTCGATATGGACTCTTGGGGGTCATCAGCCTGTTATCCCCGGCGTACCTTTTATCCGTTGAGCGATGGCCCTTCCACGCGGGACCACCGGATCACTATGA
>NZ_CAJXGF010000135.1 GCF_913053745.1 uncultured Nitratireductor sp. | reverse complement strand
ACAGTTTTTTGCGGATGCGAAGACGTGCGGTGCTGATTGCCGAATGTCAATCGCCGTTGAAAATGTCAGTAGAGGTAAGGGTTTGCGCAAGGCCGCCCGGTTCGGTCGGCATGCCGGCCAGAACGGTCTGTGCCGCTTTCAGGCTGCCTGTGATGCGTTGCAGCATGGGCTCGGCCCCCAAAGTCTCCAGCGGAATCCCCCACTGTCCTTTTCCGGGTGTGCGCTGGGGCCAGACCTTCAGTTCGAAATACCGCGCGGCCTTTCGGTCCACATCGCCCCAATACTGGATCACCGTGGCGTTCGGTGCGCTTTTGGCGATCCAGCCGAGATCCTGAATGGCCAGGCGCGGCTCTTCATGCGGGCGCTTTGCCAGGACGATGGCGTCCCAGTCATGTTCGAAAATCTGGTTGGCATGGGCGACGACGGCGACCTGCGCGCCAGCGCGCCTCAGCCCCTGTTCCAGATTGTCGGACAGGGGATTGTCGCAGATCAGAACGACGTCCGCATCCGCGAGTTGGATTTCCGCCTGCTTGAAAAGTTCGAGGCAGAGGGCGGACTGGTATCCCTTACCCTCGACGAGAGGATGGGATTCGTTGACGGCGGAGATCGGCACGTCATGTTCGAGACAGGCCTCCACATCCACTTCGCCGGCGAGCGTCATCCACGCTTCATGCATCAGCGCCACGACCGAATGGTCCGGCAGACGTTCGATCAGAGAGCGCGTGATCGGACGGATGGAGGGGCCGTTCATAAGAAGATTGGTGACCCGGCAAGTCTCGTGGTCGATCCGTTCGCTGATCGTGAGTCCGTCGACGAGGCCGGCAGCTTTTGCCAGTGCCGTCGTTGCGTCGGCGGCCTCTTCGGCGGATTGAAAACGGGTCGGAGTCGGGGTGACAGCGGTCACCGCCGCCGCGCCCGCCATAAGAGCCGTAGCGGCGGTGGCGGCCAGAACGCCGCTGTCGACGGGGACGACCACACGCAAGCCTGAAAGGTTCAGGTCGAAGGCGCGAATCCTCTCCTCGATAAGCGCCAGCATGCTGCTTGCGTCGGTTTTTTGAACTGCGCGTTCTGAATTGCCACTGCTTGCCATGAGAATTATGCCCGGTTCGCCGACCTTCCCTGGTTCCCGTTCCGTGCGGTTTCCACCGCATCGGACGCGACCAGTGTTTCGCGTGCCCCCCCTCTCTCCCGGTTCGCTCCTCTCCGTTGGAACCGGGAGACAACCCTCGCCAATGCCTGACGCCCTGGCGATCCGGAGCCTCGTTTCTGCGCTGCGCCAAGTTCCGAAACCTCAATACAGGCGGTGGCTTGGCGTCCTTGTGAATCGTGTTCTGCAAAGCTTCCAATTGCGGGAAATCATAAAAGCCCAGTCGCTTCGTGCAGCTAGACCGTTGGTGCAAATCCCCTGCGCTTAGGTCTTACGGCGCTCATCTTGTCAGGGTATCGGCGGTTTTCTTCTAATCATTTTGGAAGTCATGGCATCGATTCGATAAGGCTCTTCCGTTTTTCAGTGATGCAACGTGGCCCGGGCTCACGAGGCGGGGTTCGCGCCGCGGTCCACGGCGAAACCCTCCGCTGTCAGGCGCAATTGCCCAATAAGATGAATCTGACGTTGCAGCGCCTCCATACGCCGCGCGTAGTTCTTCATGGAGTGGGTCATGTCGTCGATCCGCGTCGAGAGTTCGCCTTCGCGCCGATGGCTTTCATAGCGTTCCTGGGCAAAAGCCGCGGTCGCCGCCACGCGTTCGCAACGTTCTTTCAGGCCGCGTCTTTCACGATGCAGCGCCGTCTCGAGTTCGTCCAGGGTTCGGAAAAGCTGTCTGAAGCGCAGCGTGTCCGTTTCTTCGTCGCGTGCCTGACTGCGTATGCGCAGAGCCGAAAACATGGGTCGATCAAGCTCCGTTTCTCATATGGGTGTCCTGCAGGTTTGCCTTCTTCAGCCGTGGACGCAGCGGCGTTTGCGTACGGACCGTCTGCGCGAGCGAAACCGGTCTCGGTTTCCGACGCGCGATCTCGTTGTCGATGATGCGCTGCATGCGCTCTTTGAAGTGGGTGTCGCTGAACCTTCCCGCGTGTTGGCGAATGAGATCCGAGCGAAAACCGCTTTCCAGCGCCTCGAAACGATGCACGGCGTCGATGAGGCCGGCTTCGGATTGCTCCTCGAACAAGAGGCCGGTCCGGTCGGGCACGACGGAATCGAGCGCGCCGCCGCTGGCATGGGCGATCACCGGTCGGCCGCTTGCCATCGCTTCCACGGGCACGATCCCGAAATCCTCGGTGCCGGGGAAGACAAGCGCGCGACAGGTGGCCAGCATTTCCTTCAATTGCGGGAAAGGGGTGCGGCCCAGGAATGTGATGTTGGGACCGGCGAGACGCTTGAGCGCGGCCGTTTCGGGGCCCTCGCCGATAACGACGAGCTTGCGGCCCATTTTCGTAAAGGCGCGCACCGCCAAGTCCACCCGCTTGTAGCCGACAAGCTGGCCGGCAACCAGATAGTGATCGCCGATGTTCGACGCCGGTGCAAAGTCATCGACACTCACCGGCGGATTGAGCACGGTCGCGCGGCGGCGATAATATTTGCCGATGCGGTCGGCCACATGGCGCGAATTGGCGACGAACGCGTCGACGCGCGCGGCCGTGGTAACGTCCCAGGTGCGCAGGGCCGGGGCGATCCATGGCATCAGCACACGGGCCGCCATACCGGCATTGGCACGATAGAAATGGTAGTGATCCCACACATAGCGCATGGGGGAGTGGCAATAGCAGACATGTGTGGCCTGCGGACCTGGCGTGATGCCCTTCGCCGGGCCGGACTCGCTGGAGATCACGAGGTCGTAGCCCGACACGTCAAGGCTTTCGAGCGCGAACGGCATCAGCGGTAGAAGAGACTGGTAGTGGCGTCTCGAACCTGGAAGCTTCTGCAGAAAGGATGTGATGACCCGGTGTCGCCGGATTTTCTCGGAGACGCGGCTTTCGTCGTAGACCAGCGTGAAGATGTCGGCGTCGGGATACATGTCGCACAGGGCTTCGACGACCTTTTCACCTCCACGCATGGAGACCAGCCAGTAGTGAACGATGGCGACGCGCAAGATGGTTCTCCCGGATTTGCCCTTGGGAATACTGCTTTGAAACGGCGTGCGCGGACACGCCGACAATCCGGTTGAATGCATATCTGAAGGATGGAGCGGCACGCGCAAACGGGCTAGGCCCTCATCCGATCGGACGGTTGCAAAAGGGGAAACCCGCCGGTTCGATCTCAAAAGCCCAATGGGCTTAGACGGTCTAGCCGAAAGGGACTAGCCACACACCATTTCAACCGAATTTACCTCACGCCGTTTCGCTCGATGATCGACGTGGGGGAGGTGGTTTTGCGTCCTTTCCCGAAAACCCCTCGAAATTTCGGGAACGGGCAGCATGAAGCAACGCACGGTTGACCGCATTATAAGATTCCACAGCATGCGACGGCAGGTCGTTGCCGCCATCGCGTTCTTACTGGCTGTTCCTGTCGTGCTCGCGGCCAATATCGCCGCGCGCGCCCAGGATGATTTCGGTCTCTTGCCGCAGACACGGGTGAAGATCGCCGTGGTCGAGTGGGTGGAGGCGCAGGGCGAGTATCGCGAATGGACGGCGCTCAATGGCGAATACGTTATTTCGCCGGCCGGCACGCTCGCATTGCCTCTGATCGGTCCGATCGATGCGCGGGGACGGAGTTCACAGGCTCTGGCCGAGAAAATCGCAACGGCCTTGCAGGAAAAGACCGGCCTCATTGCGCCGCCGGCGACCACGGTGGAGGTGGTGCGCTATCCTTCCGTGTTTGTCACCGGCAGTGTAGAGCGGCCCGGCGAGTTCGAGTTCAAGCCGGGCCTGACAGTTCTGCAGGCGCTCGCCATGGCAGGTGGACGGGTGCGCAAGACGGATTTTGCCGGCGGCTATTCCGAGCTCGAACAGATTCGCTACGCCGGCGAAATCGGTCGTATCGACCTGCAACTCCTGCAGCTCGAGACGCGCCGGGCACGTCTTGAGGCTGAACTCGTCGAGAATGCAGCGGTCGATTTCGATGCGGCACTTCAGGGGCGTCCGCTGGCGGGGCATGCGGCGCAATTCGTGCGCGACGAGCAAGCCATCTTCGAAGCCCGGCGGAATGCCTATCAACGCCAGCACAATGCGCTTTCGGAGCTCGGAACGCTGTTTCGCGAAGAGATCAAGATTCTCGGCGAGAAGATGGTGGCGCAAGACCGGCAGATCAAAATCGCCGAGGAGGAACTCGGCAATGTGGCGCAACTCGTCAAGAGAGGCACAGTCACCAAATCGCGCGAGACGGGGCTTGAGCGCATTGTGGCGGATCTTCAATCCAGCCGCCTCGACCTGGCGGTGGCCTCCATGCGTGCGCAGCAGCGGTTGAGCGAAACGGAGCGCGACGCGCTTAGCCTCGAAGGTTCGCGGCGCACCGAAATCGGCGCCGAACTGCAAAAGGTCAATCTGGAGATCGACGATCTGGAACTACGCCGTGGTGTCACCGAGCAACTTCTTCAGGCAACGGGTGCCTCGATACTGCGCCGCGAGGACCGTGCGTTCGAGCAACAGCCGTTGCGCTTCAGCATCCTTCGAGGCGGTGAGGAAACGCGGCGCGTGGAGGCAACCGAAACGACCGGACTGAAACCGGGCGACGTACTGGACGTGCAGCTGGATCTGTTGCGCGCTTCGACGCCGCGCGCTTCGCTGGAAAACGGGATCATGCAGGCGCAGTCGCGTTAGGCGGCGCCGCAAGACGGGGTGGGATCGGACATGGTGGTGCAGGAAATCAGGAAGCTGACCGGGACGGATATGGCGCCCAAGGAAGGTCGGCAACACCAGGACTACATTTCTTTTCGCGATATTTGGGCTTTTCTGCGCCGGCATTTTCTCGTTCTTGCGCTGGCATCGGCGGCCGGCATTGCTTTCGGCGCGCTCTACATCGCCAAGACCGAGGCCACCTACCCGTCGATAGCGCGCATCGTGATTGACCGCGAACAGGCGCGAATTGCATCGCAGGATGCCTCAACAGGCACCATCATCATCGAGACCGCGGAGATCGCCAGCGAAGTGGAGATCGTCAAGTCGGAGGCGATCGCGCGCTCGGTGATCCGCCAGCTCAATCTGACCGAGGACCCCGAGATTCAGGACAGCACGTCATGGCGATCCACCCTGCGAAACGGATTGACCGGTCTTCTTTCCGTTTTCGATCCGGCTGGCGAAAACGATGCGGCGGTGGCGGGCGAACCCGATGAAGAAGACATCATGCGCCGCACCATGGCCGGATTCCTGGGGCGTGTTTCCGTGCGACGCGTGGGGCAGTCCTATGTGCTGGAAATCGGCTACACCTCCACGGATCCGGTGAAGGCGTCGCGCGCCGCCAACGCCATCGCCAACACCTACATGCAATCGAGCCTCGATGCGAAATCGCAAATCATTGCGCGCGGCGCGCAATGGATCGAGGACCGGTTGGTCGAGGTCGGCCGGCAGGCGCACGAGGCGGCGCTCAGTGCGGAGGAATACAGAAACCGCAACGATATTGCGCAGGTGGGCACTGCCGGCCTCGACCAGCAGCAACTGGCCGAGATCAGCAGCCAATTGCTGGCCGCCCAGGCGGAGACGGCGGGAGAGGCCGCGCGGCTTGCCACCATCAACCGGATGCTGGCCGGTCAATTGCCCGACAGTTACGTTGGCGAAGCGCTCAGCAACACCGAGATCAATCGCTTGAGAAGCGATCTCGGTGCCGCGCGTACGCGACTTGAGACGTTGCAGGCGCGCTACGGTGCCCAAAGCGAGCCGACAATGGCGGCAAAGGCAGAGATCGAACGGTTGGAGGCGTTGATCAACACCGAACTGGTGCGCATTCAGGGGGTCTACAAGTCCAATCTCGACACGGCACAGGCCCGTGAGGCTTTGCTCAAGGAACAATTGGATGCAATCAAGGGCAGCGTCACGGAGAAGAACCTGGCGCGGGTCGAATTGACCGAGCTGGAAAGCCGGGCAACGACGTATCGCCGCATGTATGAAAGCGTTCTGCAGCAGTTGATCACGACGTTGCAGAAGCAATCCTTCCCGATCGGCGACGCGCGCATGGTGACTGCGGCCACGCCTCCCCTCGGCAAAATCTGGCCGAAGACGACGCTCATCATTCCCATGTCGCTGATGTTGGGGTTTGCCGCGGGGCTGGGGCTCGCGGGCCTGCGCGACGTGCTCGACAGGCGCATCAGTTCCGGGGAGCGGCTGGGGCGCGAGCTCGGTCTGCCCACGCTCGGCAACGTCCCGTTCACGCGCTTCCAGGCACCCGGCAGTAAGGGCGCGCTGCGTTTCGTTCTGGATGCACCCTATTCGGGTTTCTCGGAGGCGCTGCGAGGGGTGAAAAGCTCGATGGATGCGGCCTTCCCCGCAGGGGGACCGATCGTCGTCGGTCTCACGTCGGTGGGCGGCGGCGAAGGCAAAAGCACCATCGCTGCCAATCTCGGTCAGCTTTATGCCAATGAAGGGCTGCGGGTGGTCCTCGTCGATGCCAATTTCAAAAAGCCGCTCTTGAGCATTCAGGCAGCAAATGTGGGATCCAAGGCGGGGCTTGCAGTCTACAATGGCGGTCAGCCGCATGGCGACCTTTCGGATGAGAAACGCAAGGGGGACAAGCGCGCATCGTTTGAAGATATGTCGATCCTTCCGGTGTTGACCGTGGAGCAGATTCGCAAAACGGCCCATCCGGGGCACCGTTTCGGCCATCTCCCGGCCCTGAAGAAGAAACTCGAGGATCTGCGCCAGGATTTCGATGTGATCATTGTCGATCTGTCCACATTTGCGACGTCCGCCGACACCCGCGCGGCCAGTGCCTATCTCGACGGGATCATGCTTGTGCTCGGCGATCGGCGCAAAATGACGGTGGAGTGGCTGGCCAGCGCGCTTGCGACGTTCGGAAAGTCGCGGGTCGGCATTCTCGGCGTTGTCTTCAACAAGCGCAAAACCGGGCAGTGGTGGCGTCCCGCCAGTGGCGGCGGGATCGACGCGGGAGGCCATTATGCCGTTTGAACGTGCCGCCGATGCGACGCATTGCCGTTTGACCGTGGGTATCGCGACCACGGGACGAAAGGCGATCCTTCATTCGGTGCTCCCGCATTTGCTCAATCAGTCGCACGCTTTGGAAAGCATCGTCGTCTGTGCGGCGAGCAAGGACGATGTCGACGCCGCGGCTCTGGGCGCGCTGGCGGATCGTACGCGCGTGGTGTTTGCCGAACGCGGGCTGTGCCGCCAGAGAAACCGCATTCTCGAAGATGCGGGGGATGCCGATATTCTCCTGTTTCTGGATGACGATTTTCTAATCGCTCCCTCTTATCTGGAAGAGACGATACGCATCTTCCAACACCATCCCGACGTCGTGATGAGCACGGGAACGGTGGATGCGGACGGAATATCGGGGCCGGGCATACCGCTCGAAGACGGTCTGCGCCTCATCCGTTCGCGGCCTGCCGGCGTGCCGAACGGCGGTGAACGCCCGGTCTACAATGGCTATGGCTGCAATATGGCGGTCCGCATGTCGACCGTTCGCGGTTACGGCTTAAAATTCGACGAGAACCTGCCGCTTTATGGGTGGTTGGAGGATGTGGATTTCAGCCGACAGCTCGCCCGGCATGGGCGCATCGTGAATTCGCAGCGCCTGCATGGCGTGCATCTGGGCACCAAGACCGGCCGGACATCGGGAATCAGACTCGGCTATTCGCAGATCGCCAACCCCGTCTATCTAATGCGCAAGAAGACCATGAGCCCATGCCATGCGGCACCGCAGATCGTCCGCAATCTCGCCGCCAACACGGTGAAGGTGTTCCGCCCGGAACCCTGGGTGGACAGGCGCGGGCGCTTGCTGGGAAACATCCGCGCCCTTGCCGATCTCATATCCGGCCGGCTCGCGCCGCAAAACGTAACCGTTCTCGAATAGGACCGGATCATGCGCCCGGGACGTGTCGTCATCATCAATGATCGGTCGTCCGAGATCGGCGGTGCGTCCAACCTGTCTTGTCTCTCGGCTCGGTTGTTGCGCGAGGCAGGCGTTCCAGTGACATTTTTCGCGGGTGACAGTTCCACGAATGCGGTCCAATCCGAGGCTGTTCATGTCAACGGAAAGCCGCTCGTGGAACGCGATGGTTTGTCCGCTCTTGTCGGCGGTCTCTACAATCGCGATGCCCACGATCTGCTTCAGAGCTGGATTGCGCGCAATGACGGGCCGTCGACCATCTATCATGTGCATGGCTGGTCCAAGATCCTGTCTCCATCGATTTTTCATGCGCTCATGCCGGTGCGCGAGCGCGTCGTTCTTCATGCGCACGATTATTTCCTGGCCTGCCCGAATGGCGGTTTCATCAACTATCCGGCGGCTTCGGTCTGCAAACTCGCTCCCATGTCGATGCGCTGCCTGGCGACGCAATGCGACAAGCGGGGCTTTCATCAGAAGGCCTGGCGTTCGATGCGTCACCTGCTCATGCAGCGCCTGTTCGCATTGCAACGGCTTCCCGCCAATATTGTGCTCGTCCATGACGAAATGCGGGACTATTTCGCACGTGCGGGCATCGATGACAGTCGAATGGTGACGGTCCGCAATCCCGTCGAAGCCTTTCTGCTCTCGGAAGCCCGGCCGCAGGCGATGAACGACTTCTTCTTCGTCGGGCGGCTGGAACCGGAAAAAGGTTTCGAAGATGCCGCGCGGGCCGCGCGCCTTGCCGGCATACCGCTTCATGTTATCGGCGAGGGAGCGGGACGGGCAGTTCTTGAGGAACAGTATCCCGAGGTAAAGCTGCACGGATGGTGCAACCGCGCGAAGATCGCCGAACTCATGCGCCGGGCGCGCTGCGTTATCATTTCCTCGCGAGTGCCCGAGCCGTTCGGGCTGGCCGCGCTCGAGGCGGCTGGCAGCGGCATTCCGGTGGTCCTGCCCGCACATGCGCTTCTCGGCCGGGAATTGTCGGAAGCCGCTGCCGCCGTCACCTTCCCGACCGGCGGCATAGAGGCCCTTGCAGCCACGCTGCGGCGTCTTGCCGACGACGACGCACTGGTCGCTGCGATGGGCCTCAATGCGCGTCGATGCGCACCGCGTTTGGCCAATACTGCGGAGAGCTGGAATGCAGCGATTCTGGACCTTTACAGCGGCATATTGCAGCGCGCGTCCAACGGGCAAAGCAAGCGTGTTCTGCCGGTGGGGCAGGATACTGGAGGTGTCGCATCGATTCGGCGGCCGTCAGTCGGCTTCAAACATCAGACGCCTCGGGCGACGACCGGGGACTAATGCTTTTGGCCACGCGGACAGCCAGTGAAATGAGGCCGTTTAGTCCGGCTGCGCTGCAGGAGTAGGGATGGTTCGATTGTGCGGTGGATTGCACCTAAATAGCGCCGCCCAATACCCCGATGGAGTTATATCACGGGGGTTCCGCGGCCTTATAATGATCGACGGCGAGGCACATTGAGAACAACACCCAGGGGCGGGTTCATGTTGTACGCATACGACGATACCATAAAGCAGGGGCTGGAACTGCGGAGGGTAAGGCGCTTCCGTTCCTATTTCGCCTTGAAGAGAACATTCGACGTTGTCTTCAGTGTTCTCGTCATCCTTTTCCTTCTCCCCGCTATCGCTTTGATTTCGCTTTGTATTCTCATCAGCGACGGACGGCCCGTGTTCTTCCGGCAAAAACGGATCGGCCGCGATGGAAGGGTGTTCGAATGTCTCAAGTTTCGCACCATGCGTCGCGACGCGGACCATCTGCTCAAGGAGCTTCTGGAGAAGAACCCCGTTCTTTTACAGGAATGGCGCGCTTGTCAAAAACTGCGAAACGACCCGCGCATTCATTCCATCGGTCACTTCCTGCGCATATCGAGCCTGGATGAATTGCCGCAATTCCTGAATGTGCTGCGAGGCGATATGAGCGTGGTCGGTCCGCGTCCGATCGTCGAGGACGAGATGGCGCGCTACGGCGAGTGCATAAACGACTATTTGCTCATGAAGCCGGGCATTACCGGATTGTGGCAGGTGTCGGGGCGCAACGACACATCCTATGCCGAGCGCGTTCAGCTCGATGTTCACTACTTTCAGAATCGAACCATGTTGCTCGATCTCAAGATCGTCTGGCGCACGGTCGGCGTATTTCTGTTCGATCAAAATGGTCGCTAGCGTCGGGAAACCCGCGAGGCGTGCTCAGCCCTAGAGGAGAAAGAGGAGCAATACGGCCAACCAGACGAAGAGGCACAAGCCCACAACCAGCCACCGTATGGTGATCTTGGCGCTGATGGCCTTGAACGGTCGCGCCAGGAAACCGTGGCTCAGTTGGTCTTCTTTACTTGCATCTCGCACTGGCTGCTCATTGTCCGTCGCAAAGCATCAAAGCTGGAAACCGCACACGAGGAACCACATACATTCGCGGCCCTGTACTGAACGCCAAGCCGCAGCGAGATCGAACATCGATACCCATGCGACCATCCATTCGAGAGTTTCACCGTCAAATACGACGAATCATCATTGTTCTCGACGAGACCGTAGCGGATGCGGTGGCACACGTGAATAGCGGGAGGGGGAATGCAGCGTGAAACCGGATCACAAACCTGCGCAGGATGATACACATGCGAACGGATTCCTGGGCCTGTCGGTCTCGACATTGTTGGGTGGCGGCATGTGGATCATGTTCGCACGGCTCTTCTCTCAACTCGCGCAACTTGTCGCCTTCATCGCCGCCGCGCGAATTTTGACACCCGCCGAGTTCGGCTTTTTCGCCTTCGTCTCGGCAATCGCCTTTCTGCTGGTCGTGGTCAGTGAAGGAGGATGGGCGGAGTTCATCATGCGCGCCGACCATGGCGAGCAGCAATTGCCGCAACTGGCGGCGATCGCCCTTGCCAGCGGATGCGGGTTCACCTTGCTGGGTTTCGTCGCCGCGCTGACTGTCGGCGGATTGTGGTTTCCGGCCTGGCAGATCTGGCTTTTCGTGTTGTTTTCCCTATGGTTCATTCCAGCCGCGCTCAACACCGTCTACGATGGAACGCTGGTGCACCGGAACCTGCTCGACAAGCAGGCCATCGTTCGGATCGTCGCCGAAGCAGCCGGGCTTGTGGTAACCCTGTTCGGTCTCTGGGCCGGATGGAACATCGTTGCATTGGTGGTCGGGCGTCTTGTGACGAATTTTCTGGGTGTCGCCGGCGGTATTTTGATTGTCGGCTGGATCGCACCCGTTTGGCCAGGCCGTGCGGTGCTGGGCGAAATACTGCACTTTGCACGCTACATTGTCAGTGTGCGGATCATCGTCTTCGGCCGCTCCTATTCGGGAACCCTGGCGGTCGGCGGACTGCTCGGTCTTGCGGATGCCGGTTATTACCGCGCCGCCGAGCGCATCGTCGCCGCCGCCCTCGGCACCATGGTCGGCAATCCGGTGACCTTTCCCTTCATCTGGCTGGCGACCTTCGAGACCGGCAAGTTCCTGCTCGGCGAGGGCGCGGTCCAGCGGATGAAGCTGGTCGAGATCACCCGTTCACTGTTCGAGAAATCCTTCGTCGATATCGTGCCGCTGCTGAGGACCATGGCGGAGACCTTCCCGCGAGCGCTCAACGTGGCTGTCTTCGGGCAGACCGAGATGTCCCC
>NZ_CAJXGF010000134.1 GCF_913053745.1 uncultured Nitratireductor sp. | reverse complement strand
GGGAAGGGAAGGCCTTGGCAGCGAAGTCATGCGGCGATTCTCCGGTCGAGGCTACCCGTGACACGGTAAAATGCTCCATGCTGGCAACGCCTGTCCGGTTTCCATTGACGCCCCAAGATGCGTGACTACGTTATGCGCACATATGCTGGCCGAGCAGCGGCCATCGAAATTGAGACGCGAACCGGGGCAACGGAATGAGCGAAGAAATCAAGAAGGCGGTGCTGGAGCGGCTGTCGAAGGTCAAGGGGCCGGATCTGGAAGGAGACCTGGTCTCATTGGGCCTTCTGTCGGAAATCTTCGTTTCCGATGGCCGTGTTGCCTTTTCCATAACCGTCCCGGCCGATCGCGCCCAGGCGCTCGAACCGTTGCGCCAGGCCGCGGAAAAGGTTGTGAAGGAAATCCCGGGCGTCGAGACAGCCATGGTCGCGCTGACGGCGGAAGAGGCAGCGGGCAGCTCCGGCGCAGCACCGGTACGTCCGGCACCCTCAAAGGCGCAGGTGGGCAGTGTGCCGCCGCCCATGCAGGCACGCGCACAACAGCAGGCTCCGGAGCAGCCGGCTCAAAAGCCCGGCGTTCCGGGCGTCAAGCACATCATCGCCGTCGCATCGGGCAAGGGCGGCGTCGGCAAATCGACGACCACGGCCAACCTTGCCCTGGCGCTGCAGGCGAACGGCCTCAAGGTCGGGGTGCTCGATGCGGATATCTATGGCCCGTCCGTTCCCCGCCTTTTCCGGGTGACCGGACGGCCGGAACCGGTTTCGGGTCGGATCCTCAAACCGCTGGAAGGCTACGGCGTGAAGGTCATGTCCATGGGCTTCATGGTCGAGGAGGACACGCCGATGATCTGGCGTGGCCCGATGGTCATTTCCGCGCTGACCCAGATGCTGCGCGAAGTTGCCTGGGGCGACCTCGACGTTCTCGTGGTCGATATGCCGCCTGGAACGGGCGACGCGCAGTTGACCATGGCTCAGCAGGTGCCGCTGGCCGGTGCCGTCGTCGTCTCCACGCCCCAGGATCTGGCGCTGATCGATGCGCGCAAGGGGCTCAACATGTTCAAACGAGTCGACGTGCCGCTGCTCGGCATCGTCGAGAACATGAGTTATTTCCTCGCTCCCGACACGGGCAAGCGTTACGACATTTTCGGACATGGCGGTGCCAAGTCCGAGGCCGAACGGCTCGGCGTTCCGTTCCTCGGAGAAGTGCCGCTGACCATGGACGTGCGCGAGACCTCCGACGCCGGCACGCCAGTCGTGGCGTCGAACCCGGACGGGGTTCAAGCCAAGGTCTACAAGGACATCGCCGCGCGGGTCGAGGCGCATATGACCGCCGCCATGCAAAACGCTGCGGATGAGGCGCCGGCCATCATTTTCGAATAATGGGTTACGGGTAATTGAACAAAGCAATCGACTGTGTAACGTAACCTCCGTCATGGAGTGTCGCATGCCATGGGTATGTACAAGGCGTTCCGCGTGGTGATCTGCCGTTTGCTCCGGAGGATGAAGCATGAGCGTCGAAAACAATGAAACCGTTCTTCACGAGCGTCACGATGGCTGGCACCGGATCACGCTGAACCGACCTGAGAAGCTGAATTCCTTCAACGAGGCGCAGCATCTGGCGCTGCGAAACGCGCTCGAAACTTGCTCCAAGGATGAGAGCTGCCGCGCCGTGCTGCTGACGGGGGCGGGACGGGGATTCTGCGCCGGGCAGGATCTGGGCGACCGCGATCCGGCCAAGATGGAAAGCAAGCCGGACCTCGGCTACACGATCGAGAATTTCTATAATCCGCTGGTGCGCAAGCTGCGCGGCATGAACAAGCCCATCGTCTGCGCGGTGAATGGCGTTGCCGCCGGCGCTGGAGCGAACATCGCGCTGGCATGCGACATCGTGCTGGCGGCAAAATCGGCGAAGTTCATCCAGGCATTCGCGAAAATCGCCTTGGTGCCGGATTCCGGCGGCACGTGGTTCCTGACGCGCATACTGGGCGAGCCGCGCGCCAAGGCGCTGGCGCTGACCGGCGAGCCGCTCTCGGCGGAAGATGCCGCGAACTGGGGCCTGATCTGGCGTGCAGTGGAAGACGAGGCCCTGATGGAAGAGGCCGAAGCGCTGGTGACGAAGCTGGCGCACGGCCCGACCCGGGCCTATGGCCTGATCAAGAAAGCGATCCATGCCGCGCCGGGAAGCTCTCTGGATGCGCAACTGGAACTGGAGCGTGAATTGCAGCGCGAGGCTGGGCGCTCGGACGATTACCGCGAAGGTGTGGCGGCGTTCCTTGAAAAGCGCAAGCCCGTTTTCAGGGGATAGCGAGAATTTAGAGCAGGAGAGGCGCGTCCTCAGGCCGTCGGCGTTTCGGCTTCTTCCGAATTGCCGCCGGTTACCCGGGCGCTGAAATCGGAGAAGAACTGGCCGGCGAGCTTCTTGGAAGTCGACTGGATGAGGCGGCTGCCGAGCTGGGCCATCTTGCCGCCGACATCGGCCTTGGCGCTGTAGCTCAGGATCGTGGCGTCCGGACCGTCTTCCTTAAGCGATACATCGGCTCCGCCCTTGGCGAAACCGGCGACTCCGCCCTTGCCCTCGCCGCTGATCGTGTAGGAATGCGGCGGGTTGAGATTGGTGAGCTCAACGGCGCCGCTGAATTTCGCCTTGATCGGTCCGATTTTCAGCGCCACGATGGCCTCGAACTCGGTGTCCGACGTCTTTTCCAACTCCTGACAGCCTGGGATGCAGTCTTTCAGCACATCCGGATCGTTCAGCGCTTGCCAGACCGTTTCCACCGGCGCTTCGATGCGTTCTTCACCTTCGATGACCATGGCCATGGCGCTTTCCTCCTGAAACCGTGCTCCCGATCTGGCTAACTCACCGCTTGCGTCTTGTCCATCCGCTTGCGCCTCGGCAGTGTTGTCTTGCGACTGACATGTGCTGCGATTATGCGACAGCGAACCGGCTTGGCGACAAGGTAAGAGAATGAGCAATAGCGATGTGCAGAACGAGGCGAGGACAGAGACGGCGGGAACGACGGGGGAAGTGTTTCGCGTCTTTCTCAAGCTCGGCCTGACGTCGTTTGGCGGGCCCATCGCGCATCTTGGCTATTTCCGGGACGCGCTGGTCGTGCGGCACCGGTGGCTGGACGAAAAGGCATATGCGGACCTCGTGGCGCTGTGCCAGTTCCTGCCTGGGCCGGCGAGCAGCCAGGTGGGGTTTGCGTTGGGTTTCCTGCGGGCAGGTCCAATGGGAGCCGCCGCCGCATGGGCGGCCTTTACGCTGCCCTCGGCCCTGCTTCTGTTCGCTTTCGCGCTTTTCGCCGGTGCGCTCGATAATCCGCTTGGAGAAGGATTGCTCCATGGCCTGAAAATCGTTGCAGTCGCGGTGGTGTCGCAGGCGGTTTGGGGTATGGCGCGGTCGCTCTGCCCAGATCGCGAGCGCGCAGGAATCGCGCTTGCAGCCCTTGTTCTGGTGACGCTTGCGGCCAGCGCTTTCGCGCAGATCGTCGCAATTCTTTGCGGCGCTCTGCTCGGATGGCGAATGTGTCGGAACAAGGTTGGCGAGGCAGGAAAGACGGTGGCTTTCGGACTGTCGAAGCGCACCGGGATTGTCTCCCTTTCATTGTTTGCCCTGCTGCTTCTCGGGTTGCCGCTGGCGGACCAGATGATGCAAGGGCTTGCCGTATTCGACACGTTCTATCGCGCCGGCGCGCTGGTGTTCGGCGGCGGGCATGTGGTGTTGCCATTGCTCGAGGCGGGCGTGGTGGAGCCCGGCTGGGTTTCGCGGGACGCGTTTCTTGCCGGCTATGGTGCGGCCCAGGCCGTACCGGGACCGCTTTTCACATTCGCGTCCTATCTGGGCGCGGTTCTGGACTCTCCGCCCACGGGAAGCGCGGGCGCTATGATCGCGCTTTTTGCGATCTTCCTGCCGGGCTTTCTGCTTCTGATGGGCGTTGCCCCCTTCTGGGACCGGTTCCGGCAGATCGACGCGGCGCGGGCGGCGATGATGGGCACGAATGCCGCAGTGGTCGGCATACTGGCGGCAGCGCTCTACGATCCCTTGTGGACGACGGCGATCCTTTCACCGGCCGATTTCGCTCTGGCGACGGTTTGCTTTCTTCTCTTGACGGTGTGGAAGGCGCCCCCATGGATGGCCGTGGTTCTGTGCGCGCTGGCGGGGATGGGATTTGCAATTCTCTAGCGGGCAGGGGCGTTCTGCTGGAAGTCGCACTCGCCTCGGAAGCCGGTGTTCCGAGGCGGGCGATCGTTCTGCTATGCCGCCACGCGGCGATGTTCGGCGGCGGCTGCCGCCAGCTCGCGGATGCCGGGCTCGATCTGCTGCGCCGCGATGGACGAGATGCCAAGCCGCATGAACTGTGTGGCGCGCGGACGGTCGATGAAGAAACGTGCTCCAGGCTCGATCAAGACGCTGCGTCGGGCAGCGGATTTGGCAAGGACTGCGGTGTCCAGTCCGGGCGGACCTTCGAGCCACAGCGACGTACCACCGCGAATGTCGGCCGCGCTCCAGTTCGGAAGGATGTCGCCGACGGCCTGAAAGAGCTTTTCGCGCCGTTCCTCGAAGGCTGCGGAGATGCGGCGCACAAGCGTGTCGTGATGGCCGAGCGACAGGAACAGGGCCACGGCGCGCTGATTGTTTGCCGGCGGATGGCGCAGCATGAAACGGCGCAGCGCGCGAAGTTCGGCGATCAGGTCTGCCGGCGCCACGATGTAGCCCATGCGCAGGCCGGGCGCGAGCGTCTTGGACATGGAACCCAGATGCACGACGCGGCCGGTGCGGTCGAGGCCCTTGAGGGCCGCCTGCGGTCGCTCGTCGGCGAGCTGGCTGTCGTAATCGTCTTCAATCACGATCCAGTCGTTGCGCTCGGCGGCCTCCAGCAGCGCCTCACGCCGAGCCTGGCTGAGCGGCACCATGGTCGGGCAGTGATGGCTGGGTGTGGCGAAAACGAAATCCGCATCCTGCGGGATCTGGGCCACATCGATGCCCTGTCGATCGACCGGGACAGGCGAAATCTCAGCGCCGGCGAGCTGGAAGATGGAGCGTGCATCGGGGTATCCCGGATTCTCCACCGCCACCTTCTTGCCGCGACTCATAAGAAGGGTAGCCAGCATATAGAGCGCGTGCTGGGAACCGAGCGTGATCAGGATCTCGTCGGGATTTGCGAAGATGCCGCGCCGGGGCAAAAGCCGCGCCTGGATCTGCTCGATAAGCAGCGGGTCGTCGCGGTCGACCATGTCGGCGGCCCAGTTGCGGATTTCCAGCACCGCGAGCGCCATGCGGTTGCATTCGCGCCATTCGGCGGTCGGGAAGAGCGACGGGTCGAACTGGCCGTAGACAAAGGGGTAGGATGCTTTCATCCAGTCTTCGTTCTTGCGCGGCTCGGGCATCTCGCTGGCCAGAACCTGGAACCGCGTGTTCCAGTTCACGCCGTCCTTGCCGCCCTGTTTGCGGGGCGGGCGCGGGGGCGCGGCGAGCACCTCCGGGTTGACGAAATGACCGCGACGTTCGCGGGCGATCAGGAAGCCCTGATCGACAAGTTGCTGAAAGGCCAGCACAACCGTACCGCGTGCGACACCCAGCTTTTCCGCGAGAATGCGGCAGGACGGGAGCGGCATGGACGGGGCGATCTGGCGATCGAGAATGGCCGAGACGATGGCCTGGCGAATCTGTGCTTGAAGCGTCTGTCCCGATTCGGGGGAGATCTTGAACAGGCCGGTCCAAAGGGCGGTGTCATTTCTGGCTGGCATATGGCTTTCCTCTCGGCGGCGAAGCCTACCCTTGGGTCAATGCATGTCAACCCTGGTACAATTGATTGTTCCAACAAAGAAATTGATGAATGCCAGCAACCCCCTGTCCTGCCTCATTTTGTTTGCTAAAAGAACCACGTTTCTTTTTGCAGGAGGCCCCCTTGAACACGGCATTCGACAACGCGCTTGTTACGCTTCGGGAGCATCGCGCGAGAACCGCATCTTTGGATATGCGTGCTGTCTTTGCTGCCGATCCGAACCGGTTCGACCGCTTCTCGCTCTCCTTCGACGACCTGACGCTGGACTATTCGCGCGCGGCAGTAACGGAGGAAACGATCGGGTTGCTTGTGAAGCTTGCCGGGGCCGCCGGGCTGGAACAGGCGCGGGACGATATGTTTGCCGGCAAACATATTAATGTCACGGAAGACCGCGCCGTGCTGCATACGGCGCTGCGTGCCCTTTCCGGCGGTGCCGTCTACAACGATAGTGACAATGTGATGCCGGACGTACGGGACGTGCTGGAGGCGATGGACGCCTTTGCCGACGGCGTGCGCTCGGGCGCGATCCATGGCGCGACCGGCAAGGCCTTTACCGATGTGGTGAACATTGGCATTGGTGGCTCGGATCTCGGCCCCGTGATGGTAACGCGGGCGCTCTCACCCTATCATGACGGACCGCGCCTGCACTATGTCTCCAATGTGGATGGCGCGCATATCGCCGACACGCTTGCCGGGCTCGATCCGGAGACCACACTCTTCATCATCGCCTCGAAGACCTTTACGACCATCGAGACGATGACCAATGCCCGCACGGCGCAGAAATGGGTCGCAGCAAAGCTCGGACAGTCTGCCACGGGCGATCATTTTGCCGCTGTTTCCACCGCACTCGATCATGTGGCGGATTTCGGCATCGATCCGTCGCGCGTGTTCGGCTTCTGGGATTGGGTCGGCGGGCGTTACTCGCTCTGGTCGGCCATTGGTCTACCAATCATGATCGCGCTCGGCGCTGACGATTTCCGCCGTCTGCTCGCTGGTGCGGAAGCGATGGACCGGCACTTCAAAAGCGCTGCCCTTGCCGAAAACATCCCGGTCGTTCTCGGCCTGATCGGATACTGGCACCGTGTAGTCTGTGATTATCCCGCCCGGGCGATCATCCCCTACGATCAGCGGCTTGAGCGGCTACCCGCTTATCTGCAGCAGCTCGACATGGAATCGAATGGCAAGGGTGTGCGGCTAGACGGTTCGCCGGTGCTCACTCCGACGGGTCCGCTGGTCTGGGGCGAACCGGGTACGAACGGCCAGCATGCTTTTTTCCAGCTTCTGCATCAGGGCACGGACATCATCCCCGTGGAGTTCATGCTGGCGGCGGAAGGGCATGAGGCAGGGCTTCAGCATCATCACGATCTGCTTGTCGCAAATTGTCTGGCGCAGGCGGAAGCCCTGATGAAAGGCCGTACGCTGGAGGAAGCCGAGGCGCAGCTTCTGGAGAAGGGCGTGCCCGAAGCCGAAGCGAAGCGTCTGGCGCCGCATCGCGTGTTCACCGGCAACCGGCCCTCGCTCACTATTCTTTATCGCAAGCTCGACCCGTTCGCGCTTGGCCGGCTGGTCGCGCTCTACGAACATCGTGTTTTTGTGGAAGCGCAGCTCTTTGGAATCAATGCCTTCGATCAATGGGGCGTGGAGTTGGGCAAGGAACTGGCGACCGAACTGTTGCCCGTGGTGGAAGGCAAGGCCGGTGCCGGCAGCCGCGATGCGGCGACCGGCGGGATGGTGAAGCGCATCGCGGAGCTGCGCAGGGGCTGAACGCTACACCGCTGTCCATTTTAAGGTCTCGGACGCTGAGAATTTGGCGGGGCGGGTATGCCGCCGTGAGGTAAGCACTTGCCTCAATAGGAATATATTATTCTTGATCGGAATTGACTCTTGGAATTTTCAATTTTAACACTTCGATAAGGTGTGAAGCTGGCGAAACGGGAGTCCCGCCAAGCGCCATACGGGTGATTTCGGGAGACGTTATGAACGCACAGACGCTGATGTCGGAGCTTGAGAAGCTTGTGTCGGAGGGCCGCAACCCCGCGACGATGCAGATCGATCTGCAGCTGACAACCGAAATCCTCACGCTTATCAACGCTGCCGACAAGGATGTGCCGCTGGCCGTGGAAAAGGTGATCCCGGATATTTCCAAAGCTGTCGATCGGATTGTCGAAGCGTTTCAGAACGGCGGCCGACTGATCTATATGGGCGCGGGCACGAGTGGCCGGCTTGGCGTGCTCGATGCCTCGGAATGCCCGCCCACCTTCAGTGTGCCGGAAGATATGGTGGCAGGCGTGATCGCCGGGGGCGACCATGCGCTGCGGCATGCCGTGGAAGGCGCCGAAGACGATCCGGATCAGGGTCGACAGGCGCTGGCAGAGCGCGGTTTGACAGCGAAGGATGTCGTGGTGGGCATCGCGGTGAGCGGCCGTACGCCTTATGTGATCGGCGGACTGAACTACGCCAAGGAGATTGGTGCAACCACGGTCTCGCTCTCCTGCAATCCGGATTCGGCCATCGGCGCCATCGCCGACATTGCCATCGCGCCCGTGGTGGGGCCGGAGATTCTGACCGGCTCGACGCGGATGAAGTCGGGGACCGCGCAGAAATTGATTCTCAATATGCTCTCGACAGCAAGCATGATCCGCATGGGTAAGATCTACCAGAATCTGATGGTGGACGTTAACATCAGCAACCAGAAGCTTCTGGCACGTGCATCGCGCATCGTCATGGAGGCGACGGGCTGCCCAGCGGATGAGGCCGAAACGTTGCTCGCCCGAAGCGGCAATGATGTGAAGCTCGCGATCTTCATTGCATTGACAGACATGGATGTAGAAGAGGCGCGCGCAGCGCTAGAGCAGGCTGGCGGGTTTCTGCGCCAGGCAATAAACGAAAGACAGGCTCAAACTGCGAGCAGGTGAGGCAGTCATTTACGCGGTTTGCCACAAGCCGCTGGCATCAAACGCTCTCGGAGGAAAAGAATATGGAAAAGACTCTGATAAAGACCATCGCAGCGTCGTTGGCGCTTGCGGCAGCGCTTGGCACGACCACGGTAACCATGCCGGCCGCGGCACAGACGCTGCGCATGGCCTGGTCGCAGGACGCGACCGGGCTCGACCCGCACAAGCAGACGGCCTTCTCCTCGCTCAGACTTCTGGAGTTGGTCTACGAGCCGCTGGTGCGTCTCAACACAGAGTTGGAGATCGTTCCGGCGTTGGCCGAATCGTGGGAATTCTCTGAAGACGGCAAGACCCTGTCCTTCAAGCTGGACGGGGATGCACGGTTCCAGAGCGGTGAGACGGTAACGCCGGCCGATGTGAAGGCATCTTTCGAACGTGTTCTCGACGAGGCGACCGGTGCGGCTGCCCGGGCCAACTTCACCTCCATCGAAAGCATCGACACGCCCGATGAGACGACCGTTGTCTTCAATCTGTCGCAACCCGACGTGCCGATGTTGACAGCGATGGCAAGCATCAACGCCGCGGTGGTTCCCGCGAGCGAAATCGAGGCCGGCACGATCGGCACCAAGGCAATCGGCTCCGGCCCGTTCAAGCTGGACAGCTGGGAACCGAACCAGAAAGAGGTCCTGAGCGCCAATCCGGATTGGGCCGGCGGCGAGGTCGGTGTTGACGGTATCGATATCTCCGTTCTGCCGGACGAGACCGCCATACTGGCGGCGCTGCGCACCAAGCAGGTGGACTTCGCGCTGATCAACGATCCGCTTGTCGCGACGCTGGTGCCGAACGAGGCGAGCCTCGAACTGAGCCGCACACCGGTTCTGGCCTACCACGTGCTGCAATTGAATCCGTCGCGCGAGCCAATGACGGAGCTTGCGGTGCGTCAGGCGATCTCCTGCGCCATCGACCGCCAGGACGTGCTCGACACCGCGCTTCTGGGCGAAGGCGCTGTAACCGGCCCGCTCACCATGCCGGCCTATCGCTCGGATCCGGCTTCGCTGTTTTGTTATGAACGCGATCTGGAGAAGGCAAAGGCGCTGATGGCCGAAGCAGGTTACGAAGACGGCTTTTCCGCGACGGTGATCGCCGCCACGGGCGAGCCGCCCACAGCGGCTGCCGAAGCACAGGTGATCCAGTCGCAGCTCGCCGAAATCGGCATCGACCTCGACATCAAGATGATGGAGCTCAACGTCTATGTGGACACCTGGCTGAAGGGCGATTTCGACATGGCGGTGGCGCTGAATGGCGGCCGGGCCGATCCGTTCTCCATGTACAACCGTTATTGGACCAAGGCCGGTAATCTGCAGCATGTCGCGAACTATATCGACGATACGCTGGACAGTCTGATGCAGGAAGGCCGTGAAGAGACGGACCCGGCGAAGCGCAAGGAAATCTTCTCCAAGTTCGAGGCGCATCTTGCGGAGGTTTCGCCGTGGATCTGGCTCTATACGGGCTACACCTACACCGCGCAGCGGCAGAACGTGGAAGGCTTTGTGCCCTCTGCGACCGGCACGCTGTTCGGCCTGACCGAGGTGACGGTCGGCGAGTGATTGTCAGGCGGGATACCGCGCCGGGAATTGAAGGCGCGCGCATGAGACGATCGCAGTTGGAAGGACACGGGGTGAAAACTTCATGAATTACCTGGCCCGAAGGCTGATGACCTTTCCATTGGTCATGCTCGGGGTGTCCATCCTCGTCTTCGTCTCGATCCGGCTGGTGCCGGGCGACGCCATTACCGCCATGCTGGGAACCGAGGCCGGGCTTCTGACGCCCGACCAGCGCGCAGCGCTCGAAGCCTATTTCGGCATCGATCAGGGCTGGTTCACGCAATATTGGCGCTGGCTTGCCGGTGCGGTTCAGGGCGATCTCGGCGTGTCCGTGACCTTCGGCAAGCCGGTGCTCGACGTGATCTTGGAACGCTTTCCGCTGACGCTGGAACTGGCGCTTCTCTCCATGCTGATTGCGCTCGCCATTGGCCTGCCGGCGGGCATCTTCGCCGCCACGCGCAATGAAAAGCCTTCCGATCTCGCCGTGCGCATCTTCGCGATGATCGGCCAGTCGACGCCGAACTTCGTGTTCGCGCTTCTGGCGATCTATGTGCTGTCGGTCGGTTTCGGGGTGCTGCCGGCCATGGGCGAGTTCACGCCCTTCCTTGAAAATCCACTGCGCAATCTGGGACAGATGATCCTGCCGGCGCTGACGCTGGGCTTCGCCTTCGCTGCCGCCGTGACGCGCATTTCGCGCTCGGCCATGCTCGACATTTTGAGCGACGATTACATCCGCACCGCGCGCGCCAAGGGCGTGCCGGCGCGCAAGGTGATCTGGCGGCATGCGCTGCCCAACGCGCTGATTCCGGTGGTGACGCTGAGCGGCGTCGAGTTCGGCTATCTGCTGGGCGGCGCTGTGATCGTGGAACAGATCTTCGCGCTGCCGGGCCTCGGGCGCATGGTGCTCGACGCCATCCTGCAGCGCGACTACGCGCTGGTGCAGGGCTCTGTCCTGTTCATCGCGCTCAACTTCATGATCGTGAATCTTCTGGTCGATCTCGCCTATGCGATGCTCGACCCGCGCATTCGGCTGGGGGCAAAATAATGCAGTTGCTGCGCGCCATTTTCAGCCATTCGAGCGGCCGCATCGGCGGCGCCATCGTTGGGCTTTACATCATCATCGCCATTCTCGGGCATCTCGGCATCACGCCGCATGACCCGCTGATGCAGTTCCGCGTCGACCGCCTGCACGCGCCCGACGCCACCTACTGGATGGGCACGGACCTGTTCGGCCGCGATGTGGCGAGCCGCTTGATGCTGGGCATCAGCCAGTCCTTCATCGTCGCTTTCGCCTCGGTGGCGCTGGCCGCCGTGGCGGGCATCGTGCTCGGTCTTGCGGCCGCATGGTTCGGCGGCTGGTGGGACGGCACGATCATGCGTTTCATGGACGTGCTTCTGGCCTTCCCGGCGATCCTTCTGGCGCTGCTCATCATCGCAATCGTGGGGCCTGGCACCTGGACCAGCGTGATGGCCATCGCTATCGTCTACACGCCGATCTTCACCCGCGTGGTGCGCGGGCCGGCGCTCTCTCTGAAGACGCGCGACTTCGTGGACGCCGCGCGCACTTTCGGTTCGAGCCGCAACTACATTCTGACGCGCCATCTGATGCTGAACCTCGTCGCGCCGCTGACGGTGCAGGTGACGCTGGCGCTCGCATGGGGCCTTCTGACGGAGGCGGGCCTGA
>NZ_CAJXGF010000133.1 GCF_913053745.1 uncultured Nitratireductor sp. | reverse complement strand
CCACCGCCGTGCCCCGCACCGCGCCCCGCCCGGCCCGCCCGCGCGCCCCGAACTCCTCGGCGTGCTCCCCGCGATGGCCACCGGCGGAGCGCTCCACGTCCAGAAGGTCCGTCCCATCATGAAGACCACCGTCGAGACCGTCGACCACGTGACCGTCAAGCTGACCGTCGAGGTCGAGCCCGCACGCGTCAAGAAGGCCTTCGACGTCGCTGCCAAGGAGCTCGCCAAGCAGGTCAACCTGCCGGGCTTCCGCCCCGGAAAGGCGCCCCGCAGGCTGCTCGAGCAGCGCTTCGGCCAGGGCCGTCCAGTCATCATGGCGCTCGGTCAGGATCCGCTTGGCTACGTCATAGCCTTCGCTGACGAGGCGCTTGACCTCCTCGTCGATCATCTGCGCGGTCTGCTCGGACACGTTCTGGGTCCGGGCAACCGAATGACCGAGGAACACCTCGTCCTGGTTGTCGCCATAGGCAACGAGGCCGAGCTTGTCGGAATAACCCCACTGGGTGACCATCCGGCGGGCCAGCTTGGTCGCCTGCTCAATGTCGGACTGGGCCCCGGAGGTGACCTGGTTCTTGCCGAATTTCAGCTCCTCGGCGACACGCCCGCCCATCATCACGGCGAGGCGCGAGGTCATCTGGACATAGTTCATCGAGTACTTGTCCTGCTCGGGCAGCTGCATGACCAGGCCGAGCGCGCGGCCGCGCGGGATGATCGTCGCCTTGTGCACCGGATCGGACTCCGGCACCGTCAGCGCGACGATGGCATGGCCGGCCTCGTGATAGGCGGTATTCCGCTTCTCCTTCTCGTCCATCACCATCGAGCGGCGCTCGGCACCCATCAGGATCTTGTCCTTGGCATCCTCGAACTCGCGGTTGGTGACGAGTCGCTTGTTGCGCCGGGCCGCCAGCAATGCCGCCTCGTTGACGAGGTTGGCAAGGTCGGCGCCGGAGAAGCCGGGGGTGCCGCGGGCGATGGTGCGGATATTCACATCCGGGCCGAGCGGGACCTTCTTGATATGGACCGAGAGGATCTTCTCGCGGCCGACAAGGTCCGGGTTCGGCACCACCACCTGGCGGTCGAAACGGCCCGGGCGCAAGAGCGCCGGGTCGAGCACGTCCGGGCGGTTGGTCGCGGCGATGAGGATAATGCCCTCATTGGCCTCGAAGCCGTCCATCTCGACGAGGAGCTGGTTCAGGGTCTGCTCGCGCTCGTCATTGCCGCCGCCGAGGCCGGCACCGCGCGAGCGGCCAACCGCATCGATCTCGTCAATGAAGATGATGCAGGGCGCATTTTTCTTGGCCTGGTCGAACATGTCGCGGACGCGGCTGGCGCCGACGCCGACGAACATCTCGACGAAGTCGGAACCGGAAATGGTGAAGAAGGGCACGTTGGCCTCACCCGCAATGGCGCGGGCCAGCAGCGTCTTACCGGTGCCCGGCGGGCCCACCAGCAGGCAGCCCTTGGGGATCTTGCCGCCCAGGCGCTGGAACTTCTGCGGGTCGCGCAGGAACTCGACGACCTCTTCCAGCTCCTGCTTGGCCTCGTCGATGCCGGCGACGTCGTCGAAGGTCACGCGGCCGACCTTTTCGGTCAGCAGGCGCGCCTTGGACTTGCCGAAGCCCATGGCCTTGCCGCCGCCGCCCTGCATCTGGCGCATGAAGAAGATCCACACGCCGATGAGCAGCAGCATCGGGAACCAGGTGATGAGGATGTTCAGCAGGGTGTTGTTGTTGTCGACCGGCTTGACCGTGAAAGTCACCCCGCCCTCGCGCAGCGTCGGGACGAGACCGTCGAGGGTGTCCGTCGCGCGCGTCGAGAAGGTGCGGCCGTTGCTGTCGATGCCGGTGATCTCGCTGCCCTGGATGGTGACGTTGTTCACCTGCCCGCTCTGGACGTTGTCCAGGAAGACGGAATAGGGGATGTCCTGCTGAGGACCCCGGCTCATGTTGCTCTGGAAGAAGTTGAACAGCGCAAACAGCAGCAGAACGATGATGATCCACAGCGCTGCGTTCCGGCTGAAATTCACGGCCTAACCCCTGTCAAACGTCCAGACGCCCAAGGCGCCCGGGCGGCCGCCTGGCCACCCTGAGTAAAAAGACGATGCGCGGCCGCCTGGCCGCCCTAGGTAGAAGATAATGCGCCCTGCGGTCTAAACAACCGTAAAAGCGGGGCTCGTTAACCCATTTGTGGGGGCAAAACGGCATTCTTTCAACTGCTTGGCCGCCGCCGGGTCCCTAAAATAGCCCACAGGTGGCACGGCCGCCAGACCGCGGCCGTCCCGGATGGCCGGCAGGGCGCCGCGGGCCGCCAGGGGAATGCGGGCCGCCCGCGCCCCCGCGCCGGCCGCCTCCAGGGCCGCCGCCAGCCGCCGCCAGCCCGCGTTGCCCAGCGGCCCGACGGTCATCTCGGCCTGCTCAGCGGCCTTGTTGCGGGCCAGCCTGACCTCGAAACGGCCGTCCCACAGCAGGGCGCCCCCGGGCGTCAGCGCAGCCGGCGCGCTGCGCCCGGCCTCCCGCACGATGAGCCAGCGCTCGTCGCCCAGAGAATCGGCTCGCGGAACGATGCGGCAGCCGCCCAGGGTCACGCCCTTGGCGAGGCCGCTTTGTAGGTAGGCATGCAGTCGCTCCAGGCGTTCAAGGCGGGGCGTGTAGTCGCAGCCGCCGACCGCCATGAGGCTGCGCGCCAGCGCCCGCAGCGAGACCTCGGGGCTCTCGCGCCGCAGGACCGCCGGGTCGAGATCCAGGAAGCCCGCCGGATCGGGCCGCACGGCGCGGGCCAGCGCGGCGGCGACGTCGGCCTCCAGCGCGGCGCGGGCGCGGCCCAGGTTCTGGGTGGCGCTGCCCAGGCGCGCCGGCGTCATGCCCTCGCCCGCCAGCTCCGGCAGCAGGCGGCGCAGGCGCACCCGCGCGTAGGCGCCGTCGTCGTTGCTCGGGTCCTCGATCCAGTCCAGCCCGCGCGCGCTCAGCGTCGCCTTCAGCTGGTCCTTGGCGAGGCCCAGCAGCGGGCGCAGCAGGCGCAGGCCGCTGGTCTCGTTCACCGGCGCCATGGCGGCGAGGCCGTCCAGCCCGCTGCCGCGCCCGAGGCGCAGCAGGAAGGTTTCCGCCTGGTCCTCCAGGTGGTGCGCCAGGGCGAGATGGAAGATGCCGCGCGCCTCGCAGGCTTTCAGCAGCAGGTCGTAGCGCGCCGCCCGCGCCGCCGCCTGGAAGGAGGCGCCCGAGGGCTTCGCGCCGCCGGTCAGGATCTCGGAGATCCGCACGGTGGTGAGAAGCTGGCGATGGCCGCGCTTGCGGCGCGAATTCTGGCGGCGGCGCTTCTTGAAAGCGATGACCTTCTTGCCGCGGCCCTGATCGACCACCTCTGCGGCCACGCTGGCGCCATCGACGAGCGGCGCGCCGAAGGTGACGTCCTCGCCTTCGCCGACGACGAGCACATCTGCAAACTGAATGATCTCACCGGGCTCGCCGGTGACCCGCTCGACCTGAAGCAGGTCGTTGGCGGAAACGCGGTACTGCTTACCGCCGGTCTTGATGACTGCGAACATCTTTTTACCTTTCAGTGTCCGGTCCGGCTTGGGTCCACAGCGCGTGGCCTGCCGTCTTTTTGTCAGTCTTGAGGGTTAAATGACAAACGGCGCAGGGGCTCTCCCACGCCGCAGGTCGCGTGTCCATAACGGAAGGAGGCCGCAAGGTCAAGCTGACGGCCTGAAATTGCGGCAGATTGGCTCTTGTATCGAATCCGATGAGCGGTTATCTAGTGCGCCGCGCTGGCAGCAGCGGACCAGCATCTCGCGGAGAGGTGGCTGAGTGGTTGAAAGCACCGCACTCGAAATGCGGCATACTCGCAAGGGTATCGGGGGTTCGAATCCCTCCCTCTCCGCCATACACATCGCCGATTGCCCCCTGGGACGCGATGCTTCCGTCGATCACGGTACGGTCTTCAAATAATGCAGAGATCTGCTGTTTCTACATTGCAGTGCGAATTATTTTGAAGATCAGCAACGGCAGCTGCCGACCGCATATCGGTCGACAAGAGTGTCTAGGCTGATGCCCGAAACCTGCCGCGAAGATATTCCTGTTCCGCCGGTCGTCGCCATCGCGGAAGCCGAGGCCCAACCCGCAGTCTATCGACCGACTCCGTCAAACGTTCAAGGCGCGCGGCGTCATTTCAGGATGGGGCCCGGTACAAGCCCAGGGTGACAGCCGGTGAGAGTGGGGCAGCGGTCAGAAGCGTTGGTTCGTGACGTTCCACGCGACGCTATGGTTTGTTGTCTTTTTCGGCGTCCCCGTCCCCGCTGCTCAGGTCACCGAGAAGCCCGCCCTCGATTTTGGGGAGCGGCAGAAAGCTGCCCAAGCTGCGCGCCTCCTCAGGATCGAATCCGGCGCGGCGCACCGCCGAGAAGATTCGCTCCTCGACCCAATCGACTCCGTCGCGCAGAAGCTCGAGCGAATCCCTGCCCTTGAAAAGACCCTCCTTCATAAGGATCGCCGGCTTCGCGCCGTCGTCATCTTCCATGATTAGCAGCGACAGCTTGGGCCCACGAAACGTGCCGTCGGGCTTGATCCATGTCTCATATGCCCGCCATTCATACTGATGGATTACGCTGTCGCGTTCCTTCCGGAGGAACTCCCAAAAAATCGCGTGTTTCTCCTTCTCCGTTCTGATCGCGTGCCATTCGGCCTGTATTTCTTCGCGGATGCGCGGCGCGAGGCAGCTCTCGCCATCTATTCGGAATAAGTCGATGGAGGTTCTTAGAATCGTGCAGGTGCCGATCCAGAGAACTTTCCATTCGGACAGCAAAGACCGCGTCGACTTGTCTAGCTTCTCCTCCAGAAGACGGACGCCCGTCCGCCCATCTGAGAGGGCACGGTAGGAAGCGAGGAAGTATTTTACCGGGACGTGGTGGTTGGGGTACTGGCTTGGGAGGGTCATGTCGGATGCTTGTCGCTTTCGAGCCGGCGGATGATCAACTGCCAGAATGGGGAGTCGTCTGGAGGCCAAGGCTGTACAAAACATCAGCTGTTAGCAACACGAAGGTGAGCGAATGAACAAGATAGGAGCGCGTTGCTGGCGAAGTCAGTTGATAAGAGGAAGGGCAGCTTTCCCAACTTGGCGAAGTGAAACCCGACATTCCGCTTCCCACCTCATCCCAGTCGTTGGCATCCCATCGGCTTGCTGAGACTGGGAAACATTATTCCCAACGTCGCTTTGGGGGCCGACCGCGGACGGTCTGTTTTCTGGAAGGCTCGGCGGTAAGCTGCCGTTCTAGCTCGCGTCGTCGAGCAACGTTTGCCTCGTCGGTTTGCGACCCCATCACAGACGTTGGCTTTGACAGGGGCGTGTCCCAAAACCTGCCAACAACTCGCTGCCGTGACTGTCGAGCCGCCTGGCAGTTTGCATCTACCAACTGTTCGGTCGGAGTTCGCGAACCTTGTGCGCACTGACCAGCAGCTCCCGGCATTGGCTCCATACCCTGTTGGGATTGATGATGCTCACCCACCGCATCCTGCCATAAACGGGATGCGGGAAAAGAACGTCGAGAGCCTGATAATCCAACCTTGCTTCGGCCAACGCCGCCTTTGTCTGCAATTCAGGAAACAGCATCGCGAAGGTTTTCTTGTCAGATGCGAAGTTGAGCCTAAAGACGTCTGGTCGGCTCAAATTCGACAATGCGTCATAAGGGTCGTCGTGGGTGACGATGGTTGCGAATGGAAAATTTTGCTCTTCGCCCCGGAAAAAGAACAGATCCTCCGTGGTGTCGTGCACGCTGACATCTGGCAGCGTGGCGAGAAATGATCGGACATCGACAAGAGAGATGCTCATGCTAAGCTCCACTAGCCAAATTTGGGTAATTTGGATTACAGCAATTAGCCAAATTTGGCTAGTGCTTGCAATCGGAGGTAAAGCGGCATGAATGTTGTGAGGCTGCTGGTGCTGGGAGCGCTCCGCGAGATAGGGCCCGCTCATGGCTATGCAATTGGCCAATTGCTCGAGGAGTGGCAGGTGCAGACTTGGACCCATCTGCGATCCGGGTCCGTCTATCACGCTCTTCAGCAGATGGCGAAGGAGGGACTGATCTCGGCAGGCGAGCAGGAAACGGGTGATCGTGGTCCCGGAAAAACCCGGTTCAAAATCACCCATTCGGGCGACGCCGCATTCTTCAAACTGCTGCGCGAAGCCCTTTCGAGTTTCGACCTGATCGAATTGAGTTCGGGCATCGCCTTTCTCGACGCTCTGCTGGAAGAGGGGCGGGAGCTTCTTGTCGAGACCGCCGAACGTTTGAACGAGAATGCGGATCGGCTGCAAAAGATCGCAGCGATTACCCCCGCAGGAACGGGGGCGCCCAGAACACACGATCTCCTCATCATGTGGAGCGCCAATCTTTCCACCACAGCGGATAGCCTAGCAAAGATCTTAGCCCGAAATTAGCTTGCAGTCTGCTCGCACGCCATGGTTGCCAAAAGCGGTAGTCCGCTTAGCCACGCACCGCCGCGTCGATGAAGCACCAGAGTGCGTCCTGTCCGGCTTGCGGCTCGTCCTCCAGCAGGGTTCTGAGCGCCCTGCCTTCGATGACGTCCAGAATGAGCCGGGCGGTTTCTGTTGGGGTGTCGAATGAGCGGAACTGGCCGTTTTCCGCGCCTTGGGCGAGTAGGTCGCCCAGGGCCGTTACGAGCGCTGCGCGGTTGTCGGAGAACAGAGCGGCGATCTGTGGGGCGCGGATGGCTTCTGACAGTATCTCAAGACCGAGCACCGCATTCTCCGGGCGCGACGCATAGGCGGCGTAGTCGGTGACGAAGCGCTCGAGCGTTGCGCCAGGATCGCGTCCATCGGTCAGTGTCGTGCAGAACGGTCGAAGTTCATCGGCTTCGATCCGCGCGATCTCGGCCAGAACGGCTTCTTTTCCCGAAAAGTGATTGTAGAGATTGCCGAGGCTGATACCGGCGCGGCGGGCGATGTCGCGCACGCCCGTCTGATGGTAGCCGGCTTCCAGAAAACAAGCCAGCGCGGCCTCCACGATTTGCAGCTTGCGCGGATGTGCGGCGGGTTTTGTTTTCTCTGCCATCTTGCGGTCTCTGCTTTCCATCAGTATATGAACGAACGATCGTTCATATACTGATGGATGACCGGGATGCGGACAAGGCGCCCGGGGCGATAGCCACAGGATTTCGGCGATACATCGATTTCAGGCAAAGGGGGTGAGAGCGGCGATGCGTTTTCCCGGATTGTGGCGGCAGGATGCCGGGGAGGTGAGGCATGGCTGACGCGGTTGTGTTGCACAAGGCGCAGGCGCGCGCCCGCTTCGAAGGGCTGGACCTGGCGCGCTTTCTGGCCTTTGTCGGCATGGTGATCGTGAACTTCAAGATCGTGATGGGGGCCGAGGGCGGCGCTGAAGTCGGTGACGGGCTGCTGGCCGGAATGACGATGCTGTTCGAAGGGCGCGCGGCGGCCACCTTCGTGGTGCTCGCCGGGCTGGGGCTGGGGCTGGCCGCGTCGCGGGGATTGGAGCGCACGATTTCCGTCACGATCAGGCGGGCGCTGTTTCTTCTGATCGTGGGCCTGCTGAACAGCCTTATCTTCGAGGCGGACATTCTGCATTATTACGCTTTCTATTTCCTCTTCGGCGTTCTCCTTCTTCCATTGCGCACATGGACGCTGGTCTGGGTGATCGTGGCGCTCAACATTGCCTTTATCGGCATGAACTTTGTGCTGGATTACGATACCGGGCGCGACTGGGTGGATTACAGCTATGCCGATTTCTGGACGCCGGCGGGTTTCGTGCGGAACCTCTTCTTCAATGGCTGGCATCCGGTCATTCCGTGGCTTGGTTTTCTGCTGTTCGGTGTGATCTTGAGCCGGCTCGATCTTGGCGAAAGGCGTGTCCGCAATGCGCTTTCTCTGGGCGGGCTAACGGCGTTTCTTTTGGCGGAAGTGCTCGCAGCGCGGTTGCAACCGCTTCTGGGCGCTATCGACCCGGAGCTTGCCTATCTGGTCACCACGGCGCCGGTGCCGCCCATGCCGCTCTATATGCTGGCGGGGATGGGCATGGCGTCTCTGATCATCGGGCTTTGCCTTGCGCTGGCAGAGCGGCCGGCGATGGCTCCGCTGATGCCGGCGGTTTTGCCGGCTGGGCGTCAGACGCTGACGCTTTACATCGCTCATATCGTGGTCGGAATGGGCGCGCTGGAGACGCTTGGCATGCTGGGCGGGCAGACGCCGGGAGCGGCGGTTCTGGCAGCGCTGATTTTCTGCGTGGTCTCGGCGGTGTTCGCCTTTGTCTGGTCGCGCGCCTTCAAACGCGGGCCGGTGGAGACGCTGATGCGGTGGGTCGCCGGATAGGTGGAGGCGAAGCGTTCGGTTTTTGTGAGGGCAGCCCTCTGAACAATCGATTGGATTGAGCGGGCCTGGAATGCCCAATGTCGCCGCGTTGTATTTCTTCACGAGGCACGTTCATTCCATGTCGGAGCAGACTTTATCGCCCGCTACTGGGCGATCACCCGCAGCGACGCAGCCGGGCGGTGAACCAGCGCGAACCACTCTGAAATCAATCGGCATCGTGGTCGCGGCGGGCGCTGTGGGCCTGCTGGCCGCTTTGTTCGTGCCGGCGCCCATGGCGCTTGCGGCTGCGCTCGCCGTTTTCTGCATCGGCATGTGGGCGACTGCGGCCGCACCGGAATACTGGACCGCGCTTGCGTTCTTTCTGGTGGCGGTGCTGTCCGGCATCGCGCCGCCCCAAACGGTGTTTTCCGGGTTTTATTCCTCGACGTTCTGGCTGTTGTTCGGCGGGATGATTCTGGGCGCATCGATCCGCTATACGGGGCTTGGCGCGCGCATGGCGGCGGCGCTCTCCGGGATGCTGGGGAAGCGCTACTCGACGGTTGTCGCGGGGGTGACTGTTTTCAGCCTGGCGCTGGCCTTTGTGATGCCGTCTTCCATCGGCCGGATCGTGCTGCTACTGCCGATCGTCATCGGGCTTGCCGATCACATGGGTTATGGCGCGGGTGCGAACGGGCGCACCGGGATGGTTCTGGCGGCGGCCTTCGGCACGTTCCTACCGGCCTTCACAATCCTGCCCGCGAACGCGCCGAACATGATCATGGCGGGCATGGCGGAAACGCTTTATGGCGAACGCTTTTCCTATTGGGCGTATCTGTTGACGCATTTTCCCGTGCTCGGCCTGCTCAAGACCTGGGTTCTGGTCGTGCTGATCGTGAAGATGTTTCCCGATGGCGACCCGCAACGCCCGCCCGATACGGGGGATAAACAGGCTGACATGTCGCCGGCCGAGAAACGGCTTGCGCTCGTGCTGGCGGCATGCCTCGTCCTGTGGCTGACAGACGCTCTTCATCATGTCTCTCCCGGCTGGATTGCGCTGGCGGCCGGTCTCTTTTGCCTGTGGCCCGCCTCGAGGCTGACGTCGAAGAAGTGTATCAATGAAGAGGTGAATTACGCATCGCTCTTCTTCGTTGCCGGCATTCTCGGTCTCGGGGCGGTGATCTCGTCCGCCGGGCTTGGCGAGACGGTGGTGGAGAGGTTGAGCGAACATGCGGATTTCTCGGCAGACCGGCCAGTCTGGAATGTGATCATGCTGACCGGCATCTCGACACTGGTGGCGATGATCACCAATCTGCCTGGCGTTCCCGTCGTCATGACGCCCATGGCGGAGAACCTCTCAGCGCTGACGGGATTACCGCTGACCACGGTGCTGATGACGCAGGTGCTGGCCTTTTCCAATGTGTTTCTGCCCTATCAGGCGCCGCCACTGATTACGGCGATGCTACTGGGTGGCCTGCCGACAGGTGCGGTGGTACGGCTTTGCCTGGTGATGTTCGCCATTGGCGCGCTCGTGCTCATGCCGCTCGATCTCCTGTGGTGGTATGCTCTCGGCATGATGTAGACATGCGTCTGGCTACCGGGCGATGAGGCGGGAATGGATATTCAGCAACTGAGAACTTTCGTTGCCGTCGCGCGTGAGGGGAGCATTACGCGGGCCTCCGAGCGCATTCATTTGAGCCAGCCCGCCGTCAGTGCGCACATCAAGGCGATGGAGGAGACGCTCGGACTTTCGCTGTTCGAGCGCACCCCGCGCGGCATGGACCTGACTCCTGACGGAGAACGCCTGTTGGCAAGGGCGGAGCAGACGCTGGGATCCCACCGGGAACTGCTTGAGGAGGCGGCGCGGATCAAGGGCAGTTTGACCGGCCGTCTGCGGCTTGGCATGGGGTGCAACTCCGAGCCAGAGGCGCTCGGGCGTTTGATGACGGGTTTTGCCGAACGCTATCCGCAGGTGGATGTTGTGCTGCGGCATGGGACATCGCGCTCCATTGCCGAAGGCATTCGCAATGGCGGGCTGGATGCCGGTTTTTACAATGAGACCGACAAACCCGGCGATGAACTGAACGTGGTCGACGTTTCGCTCTTTGCCATCTATCTCGCCGTTCCGTCCGGGACCGTGGACGCGAAAGACGAGCCAGACTGGCAGGAACTGGCGGAGATGCCGTGGATTTGCCCGGCCCCTGACACGTGTTGCGGGGAGGCGGCCGAGGCGCTGTTTCGCAGGCATAATTTTCGGCCCACCCGCATCATTAGCGTTGACCGGGAGCAGGTTACGCGCACATTGATTGCAGGGGGTGTCGGCGTCGGCCTGCTGCATGCAGATGCCGCACGGTCGGCGGAGGCGGACGGTGAGGTGGACCTGATCTGCAAGGCGCACGCTGGCGCACGGCTCGTCTTTGCCAGCCTCAGGGAGAGGGATGACGACCCGCTGCTTCAGGCGGCGCGCTCGATCGTCACTGCCAGTACCTGACGTGCGTCGCTGTCAAAGCTGCATGCTGCCCACGCTTGCACCACCGCAGACATAGAGCGTCTGCCCGGTGACGAAGCTTGCCTTTGGATCGGCGAAGAACATGAAGGCGTTGGTGACGTCTTCCACCGCGCCCAGCCGGCCGACGGGAATGCGCTTGGCAAGCTCTGCTTCCCGCTCGCTGCCCTTCGGGATGATGCCCCAGAAATTGTCGGTCTGGATCGGTCCCGGCGCAACGACGTTGACGGTGATGCCGTGGGGGGCGAGTTCCAGCGCCCAGGTGCGCGCCATACCCACCATGCCGGCCTTGGATGCGCCATAGGCGGTGCGGGTCTGTGCGCCGAGCGCTGCGCGCGAGCCGTTGAAGAGAACGCGGCCGAAGCGGCGTTCCTTCATGGAAGGCAGGAAGGCCTTCAAAAGCGTGAGGGCGGAACCCAGGTGAAGCTGGGCGAGGCCGGTGATGTCTTCGGCGCTGGCGTCCTCGATGAGATTCGGCCAGATCAGGCCTGCATTCTGCACGAAATGGGTGACGTTGTGCCTGCCGGCGATTTCGGCTGCGGCCGCGCTGACGGCAGTGTCGTCCAGCAGATCGGCTTCGACCGAGCTCAGCCTTTCATGCGAGAACTCCGGCGCGCGGCGCGCGACCGAGATGACGCGATAGCCCGCATCCAGCATGGTCCGGGCGAGATCCGCGCCGATGCCCTTGTTGCCGCCGGTGATGACGGCTGTCAGCTCTTTATCCATCGTGTCAGGTCCTGCCGGGCACAAGCGCCACCACGCGCAGCGGGCTGCCGGTGCCGTTCTTGATCTTGAGAGGGGTTGCGATCAGCATGGCGCCTGTGGGCGGCAGCCGGTCGAGATTGTTGAGGCATTGCAGGCCGTAGCGCCCTGCGCCGTGAAGATAGAAATGGGCCGGGTAGGGCGGCGTGTAATGCGATCCCTGACCGGCGTCGGTGCCGACGGTCTCGGTGCCGAAACCGCGAATGCCGCGTTCGTCCACCAGAAGCCTTATCGCCGCCGGCGTGGGGCCGGGCGAATGCGCGCCATCCTCGCGCATGTTGAGATAGGCCGCGCCCCGGCGCTTCGACCAGTCGGTGCGCATCAGCACCCAGCTCTCAGTGGGAATGCGGCCATGCTCGGCCTCCCACGCCTCTATGATTTCCGGCGTCAGCTCGAAATCCTCATCGGCGGCAGCGCCGTCCGAACAGTCGATCACGCAGACCGGGCCGATGAAGCGTTCGGCGGGAATCTCGTCGACGCTTGCGTCTGGTAGGTCGCGGCCCGAAATCCAATGCGACGGCGCGTCGAAATGCGTGCCGGTATGCTCGTT
>NZ_CAJXGF010000132.1 GCF_913053745.1 uncultured Nitratireductor sp. | reverse complement strand
GCTGTGCGCGTCGCGTCGAAGAAATGGGCTTTGGTGTCACCAGCAGCCGCACGGATGGCTTTCTTCAATCGTTCGGTCGGCAGCGAGAAATCCGCCGCACGAGCGAAATCACCCGGCATGACTTCCGCCGTGTTGGCCATGAAGAGCGTGTGCCCCTCACGGGCTGCGGCCAAGACCTTCTTGGCACCGGAAACCACCAGGTCGCACCCGAGCACAAGATCGGCTTCGCCGGCGGCAACGCGGATGGCGTGGATGTCTTCCGGTGTGTTGGCAACGCGCAGATGCGTGAAGACCGCGCCGCCTTTCTGCGCCAGACCGGCCATATCGATGATGCCCGCGCCCTTGCCCTCGAGATGCGCGGCCATGCCGAGGATTGCACCTATGGTAACGACGCCGGTGCCGCCGATTCCGTTCACCACGGCCGACCAGCCGTCCGCCAGATCGTAAAGCTGCGGCTCGGGCACGCCCTCGAGCGGATCACTCGCGCCGGTGACGCCTTTCGCCTTCTTCAGTTTCGCCCCGTGCACCGTAACGAAAGAAGGGCAAAAGCCGTTCACGCAGGAAAAATCCTTGTTGCAGCTCGACTGATCGATGCGTCGCTTGCGACCGAATTCGGTCTCCTGCGGCTGCACCGAGACGCAATTCGACTTAACACCGCAATCGCCGCAGCCCTCGCATACAAGCTCATTGATGAAGACACGTTTATCGGGATCGGGAAATGTGCCGCGCTTGCGCCGACGCCGTTTCTCTGCGGCACAGGTCTGGTCGTAAAGCAGGACGGAAACGCCCTTCACTTCACGCAGGTCGCGTTGCACCTGATCGAGATCGTCGCGATGATCAATGGTGGTGCCCTGCGGAAAATTCACGACGCCGGCGTATTTTTCGGGCTCGTCGCTGACGACGGCTATGCGTTTCACGCCTTCCGCACGCACCTGATCGGCGATCATATCGACCGTAAGTCCGCCCTCGTGCGGTTGTCCGCCGGTCATGGCGACGGCATCGTTGTAAAGGATCTTGTATGTGATGTTGGCGCCGGAAGCGATTGCGAAGCGGATCGCGATGGAGCCGGAATGATTGTAGGTTCCGTCGCCCAGGTTCTGAAAGAAATGCTCGCGCTTGGAGAACGGTGCCTGCCCGACGAATTGCGCCCCCTCGCCACCCATGGCCGTGAAGCCGACATTTGAGCGGTCCATCCAGGTTGCCATGAAATGACAACCGATGCCGCCGCCGGCAATCGAGCCCTCGGGAACATTGGTGGAAGTGTTGTGCGGACAGCCTGAGCAGAAATAGGGCGTTCTGCCCGAAACGTCCTTCGTATCGGCGAGCATCGCCTGGAACTGGCGCAATCGCGAGACGTGCGCGGCGATCTCCTCCGATGGCCCGATGACCCGAAGGATCCGCTCACCGATGGCAATGGCGATCTCATTGGGGTCCAGCGCCGCCGTGGGCGCGAAAAGCCGATCACCGGTTTCATTCACCTTGCCGATAATCTCTGGCTGGTTGGCGGTGCCATAAAGATTCTCGCGCAGCTGCACCTCGATTAGCGAGCGCTTTTCCTCGACGACGATCACCATGTCGAGTCCGCGCGCGAAATCACGCATATGCTCCACGTCGAACGGCCATGGGCAGGCCACCTTGAACAGGCGAATGCCGAGTTGGTTGGCGCGCGCTTCGTCGATCCCCAGATCGTCCAGCGCCTGCCGGGTATCGAGATAGCTCTTGCCGAGCGTCACGATGCCAATCTTGGCTTTGGAGCCGCCGGAATAGATGATGCGGTTGAGATTGTTCGCCTGCACGAAAGCGGCCGCGGCCGCACGCTTGTAATCGTAAAGACGTGCCTCCTGGCCGAGCATGTTGATCTCGTTGCGGATGTTCAGTCCACCAGGCGGCATCTCGAATTCCGGTGTGACGATGTTCAGCCTTTCCAGCGAAACATCCACCGCCGCCGTGGATTCGATGTTGTCCTTCACGCATTTGATGGCCGTCCAAGTCCCGGCAAAGCGCGACAAAGCATAGCCATAAAGGCCGTAATCGATGAGTTCCTGAACGCCCGCCGGGTTCAGGATCGGGATCATCGCATCGACGAAGGCGAATTCGCTGGCATTGGCGACCGTGGAAGATTCGGCCGTGTGGTCGTCTCCCATAAGTGCAAGGACACCGCCATGCCTGGAGGAACCGGCGTGATTGGCATGGCGAAAGACGTCACCGCAGCGGTCGACGCCCGGACCCTTGCCGTACCAGACGCCGAAAACGCCATCATACTCGCCTTCGCCCAGAAGTTCGGTCTGTTGCGACCCCCAGCAGGCGGTTGCGGCCAGTTCCTCGTTCAACCCCGGTTGAAAAATGACGTTGGATGCTTCTAGCTGCTTCTTCGCCTTCCAGAGCTGCAGATCGAGGCCGCCGATCGGCGAGCCGCGATAACCGGAGACGAAACCGGCTGTATTCAAGCCGGCACGCCGGTCACGCTCGCGCTGCATTAGCAACATCCGGACAATCGCCTGCGCACCGGATACGAAGATGCGTTCCTTCGTTAAGTCGAACTTGTCATCAAGCGTGACGTCATGAAGCGTCATATATACGTCCTCCTCGCAGACTACGGGTGGAGACGTGTCTGCCGGGGTAGTGTTCTATCCGCCCGGCATCCCGTCAAACGAATTTGCGGGCTCCACAACAATGCGCAACGCCGCCGCGGGACGCGGCATTTCCGGGGACACTTTATTAGTCAAATCGCACCAACGGCGCACGAATCTGATCCGAGCATAACCGCTGTTTCCCGAGTACAAAGGCCAGTCCGGCATATTCACTTCATAATTTAGGTTCGATACGCAAAAAGGCGACTTTTCCCGCCCGGTTACTTTTTCGCCAGGAACAAAGCTGCTAATCAAACGCTGCCCGGTTAACGGGCAGGAGGGTAGGACAGGGAACAACTTCCGCCCACTCCGGGGAAACGCAAGAGGGCCATATGGCACATCATCACGCGCCGCTCGCCGAGCGCGGCAACGGCGGAGGTTTCTGACCCGTGCGCGCAATCGCTTTGGTGGTCCGCGCAATCGGCGGTCTGAATGCCTTCATCGGCAATGTTTTTTCATGGCTTTCACTGGCCATTGTTCTGGTCTGTTTCACCGTCGTGGTGCAGCGCTATGTCTTCTCGATCAGTTTCGTCTGGATGCAGGATCTTTACATCTGGCTGAACGGAGCGATGTTCACCGCGGTGGCCGGTTTCGCATTGCTCAGAAACGATCACGTACGCGTGGACATCTTTTATCGACCAGCCAATACACGGCACAAGGCGATCGTCGATCTGATCGGCGTGGTCTTCTTTCTGCTGCCTTTTTCCTGGGTCGTCTTCTACTACGGTTGGAGTTTCGTAAGTCGTTCGTGGCGACTGAACGAGGCCTCGGCCAATGTGGGAGGCATGCCGGGACTCTTTATCCTCAAGGCTTTCATTCTCGGCTTTGCCGCACTGCTGGCGCTACAGGGGATCGCCATGGCGTTACGTTCGATCCTTGTGCTGAGCGGGAATGAAGATTTGCTACCCGCGAAACTGAGATACGAAAACAACGAGGAAGAGCAGCCGGAGGCGAGCGTCTGATGGATCCGGTCTTGATTGGCGAGCTTCTTTCCGGGCTCATGTTCTTCGGCATTATCGGTTTCTTGCTTCTGGGTTTTCCGGTTGCATTCACGCTGGCCGGCGTTTCGCTCATGTTCGGCCTTGTGGGGATGTGGTTCGGCGTGTTCGATCCATCCAATTTCGGAAGCTTGGCCAACCGCTATATCGGCTACATGACCAATGAAGTTCTCGTGGCGGTGCCACTCTTCATCTTCATGGGCGTGATGCTGGAACGCTCCAAGATCGCCGAGCAATTGCTGCTCACCATGGGCAAGCTGTTCGGCAATATGCGCGGCGGGCTCGGCATGTCGGTCATTATCGTCGGCGCGTTGCTCGCCGCCTCCACCGGCGTGGTGGGCGCGACGGTCGTTACCATGGGCCTGATTTCGCTGCCCGCCATGCTGCGCGCCAATTACGACCCGAAGCTGGCCACCGGCGTCATTTGCGCATCGGGCACACTCGGTCAGATCATCCCGCCCTCCACCGTTCTCATTTTCATGGGCGACATGCTTTCGGGCATCAACGCGCAAGTGCAGATGGCCAAGGGCAATTTCGCACCGGTTCCCGTGTCTGTCGGCGACCTTTTTGCCGGCGCGCTGCTTCCGGGCGTGATGCTGGTGGGGCTCTATCTCGGATGGACCGTTCTGAAGGCGATCTTCGACCCAGCGTCCTGTCCGGCCACCCCGGTTCCACCGGAGGAAAAGAAGGCATTGATGGGCGAAGTCGCCGTCGCGCTTTTTCCGCCCCTTTTGCTTATCATGGCCGTTCTCGGCTCCATTCTCGGCGGCATCGCCACCCCGACCGAAGCTGCCTCGGTAGGCGCGGTAGGTGCCATGGTGCTGGCCGCGTTTCGTTGGCGGCTTTCCTTCGCGGTGCTGCGGGAAACGGCGATCGCGACCGCGTCTATCACCTGCATGGTGTTCATCATTCTGTTCGGTGCCTCCGTGTTTTCAATCGTCTTCCGCCTGATGGGCGGCGACAATCTGGTGCACGAATTTCTCGCCAATCTGCCCGGCGGCACGCTCGCGGCGGTGGCAGTGGTGATGTTCATCATGTTCCTTCTTGGGTTCATCCTCGACACGTTCGAGATCATCTTCATCGTCATCCCGATCACCGCACCGATCCTGCTGGCACTCGATGTAGACCCGGTATGGCTCGGCGTGCTCGTGGGCGTGAACCTGCAGACGAGTTTCCTGACGCCGCCGTTCGGTTTCGCGCTCTTCTACCTGCGCGGCGTGGCGCCAAACGCGGTCAAGACGTCGATGATCTACAAGGGTGTGCTGCCGTTCGTCGTGTTGCAGGTTCTGGCCATCGCGATCATGTTCGCCTTCCCCGAGATCGCCACCTGGTTGCCAAGGACGATCTACAACTGACGGTGTCCGCGCGACACGTGCAGGAAAAGACACAGGGAAAACGCAAAAAGCCCGGGCCATGGCCCGGGCTTTCCTTCATAAATCCGTTGAGCGGGATCAGATCGAGAAGTATTTCTTGCGCGCCTCAACAAAAGCACCGTCCGTTCCTTCCGTTCGGGTACGCACGATGTTGAGAGCCTCGATAAAGCTTTCGGTCGTCTTCTTGGTGAGCGCATCACCGGAATCGCGTAGTTCGCCGAGAATCTCGGTGGCCGCCTTGGCACCCGCCTCGATGATATCGTCGGGGAACTGCCTTACGTTGACGCCGTGCTCGTCGACAAGCGTCTTCAGAGCACGCGGATCGTTGGCATAGAAATCCGAGGCCACCTGATCGTATTCGGCCTGACAAATGTCCTTGACGATCGCCTGAAGGTCGGACGGCAACTCCTGGTATTTCGCTTTGTTGACCACCAGTTCGGTTGCCAGACCGGGCTCCACGAAGCTCGGGAAATAGTAGTTCTTGGCAACCTGATAGAAACCGAGCGCCAAGTCGTTATAGGGGCCCACGAACTCCGCAGCATCGAGCGTGCCCGACTGCAGCGCCTGAAAAATCTCGCCAGCGGCCATGTTGGTCACCGTCGCGCCGAGCTTCTCCCACACGCGGCCGCCGAGGCCAGGGGTGCGGAAGCGCAAACCCTTTACCGAATCCAGCCCCGTCAACTCCTCACGGAACCAACCGCCAGCCTGTGTGCCCGTATCGCCGGACAGGAAGCCTTGGACGCCGAACTGATCGTAGATCTCGTCCCAGATTTCCTGACCACCCATATAGCGGACCCACGCAGCCATCTCGCGGGATGTCATGCCAAAGGGAACGCCCGTAAAGAAGGACAAGGCCGGGCTCTTGTTCTGCCAATAGTAAGCCGCGCCATGGCTCATTTCGGCCGAACCGTCGATCACGGCATCGAGCGACTGCAGCGGCGGAACCAGTTCGCCTGCGGAATACACCTGCACGGTCAGGCGTCCGTCCGATGCCGCCGTGATACGATCTGCCAGACGCTGGGCGCCGACACCGAGACCGGGAAAATTCTTCGGCCATGTGGTGACCATACGCCAGGTCTGGTTGCCCTGCGCGATGGCGGGCGTGGCAAGCGCGGCAGCACCTGCACCTGCACTGGCAAGACCAGCATTCCTGAGGAATGAACGACGATCCATGAAATACCTCCCAAACATTCAAAACGCGAAAAAAATGGCCGTAAAACGGCCTCTTAGACTGATCGGCGACGCGGGAAAACACAATCATTCCGATCCGAACCTTTATCAATACACGCGACCGCGCAGGTGTCTAGCGCGAACAAGGGCCGGTTGGTTAAATTCCCAACCGCCTCTGGCCGGTACGGGGCGATGACACCGGCGCATTCTCAGAAGGCTTTTGAACAAACGTCGTCCGCGCGAGATGGGCGTTCGTCCCCTCGACCACTCTCTCGCATTCTATTTTTCACAGGAAAGCCCGTTCGCTTTCGGCCTGCTTCGTGCGCCATGTCGACTTTTGGCTCACTTGAAGGCACGCTCCATATGCAAGACAAAGCATAAGACCCGAGAATCATAAAAAAGATCCGGGGGAACACATTATTGGGAGGAAAGCATGGCGGGGCTCCTTGGCCTTTCGCGCCTGATTGATGCTGTTAATCAATTCATCGGAAAGCAGGTTTCCTGGCTGATCCTCGTGGCCGTCCTGGTCTCTGCCTACAATGCCATTGTCCGTTTCCTGGGCGACGGTTTGCCCGCCTATCTGCCGATCCCACGCGCTTCCAACAGTCTTCTGGAACTGCAATGGTATCTCTACGGCGCCGTGTTCATGCTGGCGTCCGCCTACACGCTGCAGCGAAACGAGCACATCCGTATCGACATCGTATCGAGCCTTTTCACAAAGCGGACGCGCGACTGGGTCGACCTCATCTGCCATGTCTTCTTTCTGCTGCCGTTCGTATCGCTGATCGTGTGGTTGAGCTGGCCATGGTTCCAGCGTTCCTTTGTCTCCGGCGAAATTTCGGCCAATGCCAGCGGCCTGATCATCTGGCCGGCCAAGTTCATGGTGCTTGCTGGATTCGTGCTCCTGACGGCGCAGGCCATCTCCGAGATTGTCAAACGCTATGCCGTCTTGCGCGGCCTCATCGACGAACCAAACCCGCAGCACGACATGCATCCTGCAGCCGAAGCCGCGATCGAGATGGAGGAGAAGCGCGATGATTGACCTGATCGCGCACAACCTCGCGCCCATTATGTTCGTCACCGTGATGGCGATGCTACTGATCGGCTATCCGGTTGCTTTCACATTGGCCGCCGGTGGCCTGCTGTTCTTCGTGATCGGCGTGGAACTCTCGCATATCTCCAGCGAGATCCGTCTGTTCTGGCCGCTCTTACAGTCGCATCCCGAACGCATCTACGGGATCATGTACAACGACACGCTCTTGGCCATACCCTTCTTCACCTTCATGGGCTTGATCCTGGAGCGCTCGAGAATGGCGGAAGATCTGCTTGACACGATCGGCCAGCTTTTCGGGCCGGTGCGCGGCGGACTGGCCTATGCGGCCGTTCTGGTCGGCGCATTGCTTGCCGCCACCACCGGCGTGGTCGCAGCCTCGGTCATCGCCATGGGCCTCATCTCGCTGCCCATCATGATGCGCTACAACTACAATCGCGGGTTCGCCACCGGAACCATCGCCGCTTCCGGCACACTGGCGCAGATCGTGCCCCCTTCGCTGGTGCTGATCGTCATGGCGGACCAACTCGGCCGCTCGGTGGGCGATATGTATCTGGGCGCGCTCCTGCCCGCGCTCGCCATCATCGGTGCATACTGCCTGCTCGTATTCGCTGTCACCATCGTCAGACCGAACTGGGCCCCTGCCCTACCTCCCGAAACACGCACACTGGGCGGCGGTGTCGCCTCGCTGGTACTGCTGCTGGCAATATCGATAGCGATCTATTTCGCCTCTTATCAGGCACTTTTCGCCGACATGCGCAGTGAAGTGAGGCTGGTTTGGTCGGCGACCGCTGCAACCACTTTCGCACTCGCCCTCAGTCTCGCCAATCGCCACCTGAAACTGAACATTCTTTCAAGACTTGCGGAACAGGTGGTGATCGTTCTGATCCCCCCATTGGCGCTTATCTTTCTCGTTCTCGGCACCATCTTCCTCGGCATCGCCACCCCCACTGAAGGCGGTGCAATGGGTGCGGCCGGCGCGCTCGTGCTCGCCCTGATCAAGGGCAGGCTTTCCTTCTCCGTTCTCAAACAGGCGCTGGATGCAACCACGAAGCTTGCCGCGTTCGTGATGTTCATTCTCATCGGCGCACGCGTGTTCGGCCTGACTTTCTACGGGATCAACGGCAATGTGTGGATAGAAGAACTGCTGCTGGCGTTGCCAGGCGGCGAGATAGGCTTTCTTCTCACCGTCACCGTCATCGTTTTCATTCTCGGCTGTTTTCTCGACTTCTTCGAGATCGCCTTCATCATGGTGCCGCTTCTCGTGCCAGCCGCCGAGACGCTCGGCATCGACCTGATCTGGTTCGGCGTCATTCTCGGCATCAATCTACAGACGTCCTTCCTTACGCCACCCTTCGGCTTTTCCCTTTTCTATCTGCGATCCATTGCGCCGATGCGAGAATGGAGAGACGAGGTCTCCGGGCGCATTCTGCCAGCAGTCAGAACGACGGAAATCTACAAGGGCGCCATCCCCTTCATCATCATTCAGTTCCTGATGATCATTCTGGTGATTTCCTTCCCCGGTCTCGTCACCCACTACAAGCAGGAAAGCACCGTCGACCCGAGCGATGTGGAGATCAACATCCCCTCCTTCGGCGGTGGCGACAACGCCACGCCCGGGTTCGGCCTGCCGGGCAGTCTGGGCGGCTCGCCCTTCGGCGCATCGCCGACCACCCCTGACGAAAGAAACCAGCAACAGGACGATGGGCTGCAACTGCCGGGTCTCGACGGCCTGCCACCGCTCAGCGCGCCTGCCGGCAACCCGCCGACCGGCGGTTCTCAGGAGCAACCGGCAAATCCGGATCTCAGCCAGCCGCCAAGCTTCGACTGACGAAACGGCATAAAGAAAACCCCGCGGCATCCCCCGGGGTTGTCTTTGACTTGGTCAAAAGGGACGGATCAGAGTTTCCCGGCGCGTTGTTGGATCATCATAAACGTATCGAACGTGTATTCGGACAGCTGCGCCCAGAGATATGCATCCTTCTTGAAGGCCTGCTGGTTGTCATAGATCTTTTTGAATGTGGGGTTAGAAGCGTTGATCTCGTCATACGTTTCCATCGCGGCGTTGTAGCACGCCTCAAGGATTTCCTGGCTGAAGGGACGCAACTGCGCGCCATCGGCAACAAGCTGACGCAATGCGCCCGGATTCTTGTAGTCGTAACTCGCCATCATATCGGCATTGGCTGCCCGACAGGCCGAATCCAGAATTGACTTGTAAACGTCGGGCAGTTCATCCCATTTTTCCTTGTTGAACATGGCGTTCAGAACAGGTCCGCCTTCCCACCATCCTGGATAGTAGTAGTACTGCGCAACCTTGTTGAAACCGAGCTTCTGGTCGTCATAAGGACCGACCCATTCGGTGGCGTCGATGGTGCCTTTCTCGAGCGCCGGGTAGATGTCGCCGCCGGCGATCTGCTGAGGGACGACACCGAGCTTCTCGATAATCTTGCCGCCCATGCCGCCAATGCGCATCTTGAGACCTTTGAGATCTTCAACCGTGTTGATTTCCTTACGGAACCAACCGCCCATCTGCGAACCGGTGTTGCCACAGGGAAGCGTGTGAAGACCCTCCGTGTGATAAAACTCGTTCATCAACTCATTGCCGCCACCATAGTAAAACCAGGCGTTCTGCTGGCGGTAATTGAGTCCGAACGGAATGGCGGTGCCCAGGGCATAAGTGGGGTCTTTGCCCCAGTAATAGTAGGATGCCGTGTGCGCCACCTCGACGGTGCCGGCGGCTGCGGCATCCGCCGCCTGCAGACCGGGCACGATTTCGCCGGCGGCGAATACCTGAATTTCGAAGTTGCCGTCCGTCGCCCCATTGACAAAGTCAGCCATGGTTTCAGCCGCGCCGTAAATCGTATCCAATGCCTTGGGAAACGAAGACGTGCAACGCCAGGTGATTTTCGGCATCGATTGGGCAATGGCCGGTGCGGCCAATGCGGATGCGGCGGCAACGCCCGTCCCTGCCACTCCCGCTTGCTTGAAGAAGGTTCTGCGGTCCATATGTTCTCCTCCCATTCTGGAACCGTCTGCCGTGATGCCGCTGGCACCCGGCATTGTGCTGGTCTCGAGACCCCGCGCTGTTTGCTTTCTTTGGGTAACGAAAACCACTGGCATCAATGCATGCATGTTGCTCCAAGTCCAGCACACCAGCCCCTTGTGCGACCAATATCGAAGGCCCAGTGAAAAGGCTCACCTGCCCATTGGAAAGGCGCGCGAAATGTCTAAATTGCATCTGCATGAGCGACAGCGAACAAACGGAACTTCGGATGCGTACCCCACTTATCGCCGTCTCGACGGATACAAAGGATTTCGAGAAGTATATCTGGCACGCCACGCCACAACCCTACCTTGATGCGGCGGTCTCTACGGCGGGTGTGCTGCCTATGCTGCTTCCCTCACTCGGCGACAAGCTGGACCTGGACAGTGTTCTGGAGACCGTTGACGGTGTGTTGGTGACAGGATCGAAATCGAACGTCTATCCTGAACTATACGGCGCCGTCGCAACCGATGAGAACGGCCCCTACGATCACGCCCGCGACGCCACCACGCTTCCCCTCATCCGCAAGGCTATCGAAAAGGGGATACCGCTTCTGGCCATATGCCGCGGCATTCAGGAATTGAATGTCGCGCTCGGCGGCACACTGGCAACGGAAATCCATGAACGCGAAGGCGCGTTCGATCACCGAGGACCGCAGGATGCCGAGCAGGCCGCGCGGTTTGCCATTCGTCAGACGATCAAGATCGCACCCGAGGGCTGTCTGGCCGGCATATTCGGTGCGACGGAAGTCCAGGTAAACTCCGTCCATCGGCAGGGCGTCGACAGCACCGCCCAATCTCTCCAGGTCGAGGCCGTGGCTGAGGACGGAACCGTGGAAGCCGTGTCGGTGAAAAACGCCCCGGCATTTGCCGTCGGCGTCCAATGGCACCCCGAATACTGGGCGCACAACGACGACGCATCAGCACGTGTTTTCAAGGCGTTCGGCAATGCTGTTCGCAATCACGCCGCACAACGCGACAAGACGCGGATGGCGGCAGAATAGCTCAAGTTCCGCGATACATGCTCAACAAAGGCGTCCGCGGACGAAGCGACTGGTATGAGACGCCGTCGCCAGGGAAAAATTCGACCAATGTTTCCCCGTTTGCCGATACGAATGCGACCGTTCCATCGGCACGCTCTTCCCAAATACGCGCCTCTGCAAGACTTGGCAGGATTTGGGTGCACCGCTCATCAAGATCCAATTCCGTGCGGTCTGGAGTTTGCGAGCGGCGCACCTTGCATACACCGTCCAAGCCAATACGCACCAGCGTCAGTTCCGAACCGGCCAGCTTTTCATCGACCGCCTTTGCCACAGCGAAACCAGTCGCGTCTTTTGCCGTGTCCGCATCGGAAAGATAGCCAAAGGAGCCGACGAGGGCCAGAACAAGCGCACTCGGCACAAACAGCTTCATGAAATCGGAACTCCATCGTCGCAGGAATTTCTTCGCACGACCGGGAGCTTCCATTTTTCGGGTTAAGCGTTTGCTAACAGATGCAACCTTAGCGTTTCACATGCGCGGTTTCCGGCACAGGCGTTACCGCCCGGCCTTCTGTGAACCAGGCAATGAGATTGTCGGCCACGAGGTCGGCCATAGCCTGTCGTGTCGCGACCGAAGCCGAGCCCACATGCGGTAGAAGCGACGCGTTTTCCAGCGCGACCAATGCCTCCGGCACATGCGGTTCGTTCTCGAAAACGTCGAGCCCGGCGGCAAAGATCGTGTTGTCTTTCAATGCCTTGGTCAGCGCCACCTGATCGACCGTGCTGCCACGACCGATATTGATGAAAACGCCATTGGCTCCGAGCGCCTCGAATACGGCAGCGTCGACCACCTTGTGTGTCGCCTCTCCCCCAGGTGCAACACAAATCAGCGTGTCG